>CAZDMG010000010.1:0-38506 GCA_964506655.1 uncultured Gemmatimonadaceae bacterium | reverse complement strand
ATGTGGCCATCTTCGAACGTAAAGTCGTGGATGTAATCATCGTGGACTTTGCGGGACTTTTCGACCATGCCATCGCTGGGTTTATCCAGCCAGGATTCCACGAATAGCTTCCATTCATCGTCGGAAAAGCGAACATTATTGAGCGTCTGCAACTGGACGCGGACATTGGCCAGCATCGCTTCCGGGTTATTGAGATCCGGCAGGAACTCATATCCCTGATTGACGAGATCCTCCACAAGCTCCCGCTCGAGGCTGCTCTCGCTCTGGTAGCCCTCGGCGACCTGCTTCTCCCTGGCGTACTTGTCGAGAACGATGAAGTTGTTCGACTCAGCGATCGTTTTGTATTCAGTCACGGAGAACGGGGTGGTATGGCGACGGTAGACGGGTTTCGCTCAGGCATGCGTAGACTGCTTCGGGAAACTGAGCAGGAGGTCGCGGTAGTACTCGTATTGCTTCTGGCGGAGCTCGATCTCGCGGGGCAGGCCTTCGCTGATCGAGGCAGCTAATGTGTCAAGCTTGTCGAGAAAAGACGCAGCCGTGACTTGTTCATCAAGTGATGGTATGGAGATCCTCAATCTTTGAAGCCTCCCAACGGCCAGACCCGGTTGTGCTGACTTCGACGCATATTGATTTAGGTTCATCCAAGTCAGCAAGTGATAGGCCCAGTCAATGTCAACCTGCTCGCTAGTAGTGATAACAACTGCGTGCTCGGTAGCGTAGAATGGACCCTTCACCCTCTGGACGTTGCCACATAATGCCCCCTGTCTACCGACGAGCAGGTATTCTCCGTTGTGGCTACTTTCACGGACATACCCTCGGATGCCGTTGCCCCCGAAGCAAGGGTATGGATGTTCCGCATTGCGCGTGCTGGAAATTTGTTTTGCAGGTAAATGGTGGCCAGCTCTCATTATGCATACATCTCCTAGAGCCTTCCATGCGAGTACGCCTTCTTCAAATCTCAATAGCTTGTCGCGATAGTAGTTGTACTGTATCTTTCGAGCGGCAAGCTCGGCGGCAAGCTCGGCGGCAAGCTCGGTAAATGCGTCAAGTATCCGTACTATTTCAGCTTGAATCGCAATTGGAGGAACTGGTATTGAGAGCTTCTCGATTGCTGATCGTGATAACCTGGGTACGCTTGCTCGCCTGACTTTGGATGTGAGCTCGGCCTTCCTGGCGAGCAGGAGATGGTATAGGTATTTGCTGTCCATACTACTTGTTGGTTCGCAAACATATACATCATCGGCAGCCCAGAAGTCTTCGCGGCTGTAGCCGATCTCACCTGCCGCACCTGCACCGATTACAAAGGTAGTGTCACCTTTGACGTTACTTTCATGATAGTAGCCCAGAGGTGTCATGCTATTTTGGAAAACAGAAAAGTCACCCTCGCTGCTAAGCTGGCTCCTGGTCAATCTCTTCCCGCGTTGAACGGTGCACACGGCTCCTAGCTGTCTCCATTCTACTGGGACTCCATTCAAAGGACCACCGAGAAGTGTTGGACGAGTCATGCCTGACCCCTTGTAGTTGGATTCTCTTCATATTCAGTTCGCCTTGCGGCCTCCAACTCGAGCTTGGATGCCACCTCTTCCTCCGTTGGCAGGGGTGTCTGGTATTTCGAAGCGAACAACTGCCGGCTTTCACTCAGGACGGAATAGTGGACAAGGGTCTCGTCCTTGTCCGCGCAGAGGATGATCCCCAGGGTAGGGTTGTCGCTGTCTCCGCGTTTGAGGTCATCAAACATCCGCACGTACATATCCATCTGGCCGATATCCTGATGCGTCAGTTTCGTGGTCTTGAGGTCGATTACCACGAAGCACTTGAGCAGATAGTTGTAGAACACCAGATCTATATAGATCGGTACCCTTGCTCTGGTGGGCTAGAATACGTCTGTAGTAGCCGCTCTTGATATGACGCTCAAGGATGCGTGAGCTCCAGTTCTGGCTGCTGGCTTCCTGCAGGTAATAGTGCCGTTCCTCCGGGTTTTCGAGCCGCATGATCAGCCGCATATGCGTCCAGGAAAGATTCTCTACGCGGTGCGTAGAGAATCTCTGTTTTGCGCGGGCGTGTCCATGCTGTTCTTCTTCCACAATCCGTCGCCCGAGCTGCCAATAGGTGCGGATCATTGTTGAATTGACGGCACGTACTGCCTGGCTTCGCCCCGCCTGCAGGATCTCGGCGACGTCCGTGAAAAAGCGCTCGTAAGGCACTGATGGTTTAATCACTGCCCCAACTCCTCTGTGCTGAAGCTGTTATACCCCTCGTAGTGGTAACTCGCGTCAATCCCCTTCATGAACAGCGAGCGGTCACGGACTCGGTCAGTCAGCGCCCCTTTCAGCAGCTGCTTGATCTCCACGTCCTTCACCACACTGCGCTCCATCGCGGCAAAGTAGTCATCCTTGTCCACGCGGTTCCAGTCAACCACCTGGCCGAGCTCTTTCCTTAGGATCATGTCCAGCCAGATGCGCATTGCCCGGCCGTTGCCCTCACGAAACGGATGCGCAATGTTCACTTCCACATACTTCTCGATGATCTCGTCAAAAGTGCTCTGTGGCATGCTGTCGATTTGCAACAGTGCACTTTCGAGATACATCACAGGGGCAAAACGGAAGCTCCCCTTCGCGATGTTCACTGTGCGCAGCTTGCCAGCAAAATCGTATATGTCTCCGAACAACTGAGTGTGAATCACTGCTAGGCCGCGAAAGGTACCAACCTCAGCCCGTTCAATCTTACCGGAATCCCAGAACTCCAGGGCCTTTTGCTTGCTGATCCGCTCTTCCGCCCTCGCAAGCCCCGCCTGATCCGTTACCCCCAGCCTGTTTGCGATCGTCACGCGCCCGACTCCGCGCCTTCGATCTCAGCTACAATCGCATCTATCTCGGCGCGTAATTGGTCGATCCGCGCTACCGTGGTCTTGAGCTCGGCGTTGAGCTTTACAATGTCCACCACCTCGCGGGTGTCCTCTGCTTCGACATAGCTGCTAACCGATAGGTTGTAACTGTTATCCGCGATTGCTTCGAAGGGCACCGATTTGGCGAAGTGCGCAACCTCCTCCTTGCTGGCGAACGCCTGCACTATCTGCTCGATGTGCTCGTCCAGCAGAACGTTGTTGTTCGTCTCCTTCTTGAACAGACCACTGGCATCGATGAACTGCGTCGTCGTGTCAGCCTTATGCCTGGACAGCACCAGAATGTTCACCGCGATCGTTGTGCCGAAAAAGAGATTCGGCGCCAATGCGATGACCGTTTCCACGTAGTTGTTGTCTACCAGATACTGCCGGATCTTCTGCTCGGCGCCGCCCCGGTAGAAGATGCCCGGGAAGCAGACTATCGCCGCACGACCACGTGCGGAGAGGTAACTCAGTGCGTGCAGCACAAAGGCGAAATCGGCCTTGGACTTGGGTGCCAGCACTCCGGCCGGTGCGAAACGGTCGTCGTTGATGAGTGTTGGGTCGTCGGAGCCGATCCACTTGACCGAATAGGGCGGGTTGGAGACGATGGCATCGAATGGTTTCTCGTTGCCGAAGCGCGGGTCGAGCAACGTATCGCCCAGCTCGATGTGGAACTTGTCGTAGTTGATGTTGTGCAGGAACATGTTCATCCG
This sequence comes from uncultured Gemmatimonadaceae bacterium, assembly GCA_964506655.1. Taxonomy (GTDB): domain Bacteria; phylum Gemmatimonadota; class Gemmatimonadetes; order Gemmatimonadales; family Gemmatimonadaceae; genus Gemmatimonas. Next base: position 34,909 of record CAZDMG010000010.1, on the reverse strand, counting down.
CGCCAGATTGTACGTGGTGTGGTTGATTTCCTGCCCGTAGAAGCCGTCCTCGATGAGGTGTTCGTCGAAGTGCCTGCGTGCCTGCAGCAACAGTGAACCGGAGCCGCACGCGGGGTCATAAATCTTGTTAACACTGCTCTGTCCGTGCATCGCCAGACGCGCGATCAACCGCGAGACATGCTGCGGCGTGAAGAACTCGCCGCCGGATTTACCAGCATTGGCGGCATAGTTGGAGATAAGAAATTCGTACGCATCTCCAAAGAGGTCGATGTGGCTCCCTTCGAAGTCAGTGAAGTTCAGATCGGAGACGCCCTTGAGCACCGAGGCAAGGCGGGCGTTCTTGTCTTTGACAGTGTTGCCGAGCCGGTTGCTGGTGGTGTCGAAATCGGCGAAGAGCCCTTTAATGTCCTGTTCTGAGGGGTAGCCGCTGGCCGAGTTCTCGACCGCGGCAAAGATCGTGGCCAGATCGGTATTCAGGTTCTTGTTGCTGGCTGCATGAGCGACCACGTTGACGAACAGCTGACTGGGATAGATGAAGTACCCCTTGGTCTTGATTGCGTCGTCTTTGATGGCGGGCGTGATGATGTTGTCGGGGAGGTCGGCGTAACGGATGCTCTTGTCGCCGGCCTCAATGTAGCTCGCAAAATTCTCGCTGATGAACCGATAGAACAGCGTGCCGAGGACGTACTGCTTGAAGTCCCATCCATCGACGGCACCGCGCACGTCGTTGGCAATTTGCCAGATCCGGCGTTGCAGTTCGGCGCGCTGTTCGGTGGGGGTCATGCTTTCGGTCCTGTACTGGTTGGCGGGGAATTGTTGTTTTATCGGTGGTATCCTGAATATCCACCCACTAACCGGCCAACGTCTATAGCCCGATCACTTCTCCGCTTCTATCTCTTTTCGCAGTTCGTCAGCGGTGACGCGGACAGTCTTGCCATCCTTTTCCACAACGATGGCGGTATTCGTCTCAATGGCAATCCGCCGGGCTTCCTCCGCGGCGCGCTGCATTGCGGCGTATGAGCCTCTTACCAACGGGCTGGCTTCCTTCAAAAGGTCTCGTTTCGTCACGACTTTGCTCCCCAGTCAGGCAAGGTTCCTGTTTGTGTCCAGTTGTCATACACCGTCCACTCATCCACGGCTCCCTTGTAATACTTCTGAAAATTATCCCACCCCGCCGCAAAACGGCGACGAATCGTGGGCTCAGGGATATCGTGGCCACCCTGTCGCACCCGCTCAGCCACCCTGGCAATAGCTGTCTCTGCATCCGGCAGCCAGAGAAAAAACAGGCTCACGCGGTAGCCCTGGCGGCGCCATTCAGCGATCCGTCGCAGATAATTGCGGCCGGATAGCGTCGTCTCGAATGCAAAGCTCTCACCGGCCGCGGCGCACCTGTCGAGCTCCTCCAGCATCAGGCGGCCCGCCCGTAAGGCGACCGTATCCGGTGCAAAGGGCGCGATGCCCGCTGCTATCAGATCGGCATTGATAAAGCGCAATATGCCCGCCTCGACGGGGAGGAATGTCTGCGCAAATGTTGTCTTACCGGCACCATTCGGGCCTGCAATGATCACGATGCGTTTCCGACCTGCAGCTGTAGTCACACTATCTCCCGATTATCACTGACTGACGGAATGAGCCTGACCATTGGGCACGTGAATTGGCGGCGGTCAGTTTCAGTTGGTTAGTGCCACTAACCAACTGACTGCTTTCTGAATTCAGCTTGGTCTTAAGCACGCTCCGGTGCTTCCGAATCACCTTCCCACATTTCCCGGTAGATATTGATGTAATCAGCGGTTGCCGCCGGATTGATGAGGTAATAGTGGCGACACAGGGCTTTGAACAATTCCAGCCCTCGTGGCAAGCAGGCATCAAGCGCTTCAACCGGGCCCCGCGTGCAGCGCGTATCAGGCCTATCCCTGAAAGTTACTCCAACAGCACCACGAGGCAATATCCCCGCGCACCCTACCTCACGATTGTCACCGACTGGCGGAATGAATCCGAAAACCCGCCGATCGGCGCGAAGCGCACGTCGCCTACCGTTACCTGAACGGAATCGCCGTTCTCATGCACCTGGAACACCGGGAAACGGGACCAGTACAGAAATGCTCCAAAGGCGCCATTGCTCACTGCACGCACGACCGCGGCGTTTTCAGTATTTGCAGGTATGATCTGCTCCACTGCGATGCGTCTGTCCGTTACAAGGTTCTCGCGCCCTGTGGTGTAGCTGCCGTTGTGCTGCACCACCACCGAACGCACCACTGGGTTTATCGGCACCGGTGCGGCCATCACTGCATCCACTTCATGCCCCGCTGCGAGCTCGGCTTTCAATACGCTGTGCCGCGCATAAGCCGAGCCCGCAAGCATGAACGCGATGTACAGAGCTGTCGTGCCAAGCGCATACCGCGCAGGTCGTGCGATATTACGCGCAGCTTCACGCGCAGCCGCATTACCCGCAGCACCGTCCACACCAACCACACCAACCACACCGCCACCCGTTGCCCAACGCTGCCACCGCTTGCGCGACATCCACACGCCCACCCCCAGCATCAGCCAGATCCATGGGTCCACTATGAAAATGCCGTCGCCATAAAACCACCGGTCGCTGAATGGATACAACAGCCGGATTCCATACGAGTTGAGCCAGTCCATAAATGGGTGCGTCAGCACTCCGATATACGACAGCAACAACAATTGCGCAGGCACCAATGGCTGCACTGCACTCCCCTTTTCAGGCGGACGCCACCTGGCATAAAGAACAAGCGCAACAGTAAGAAGCGCCGGCAATACCAGCATCGCGAGCGGACCATGCGTGATGCCGCGCCTGAAATCCAGATTCCTGCCGAAAAGAAATCCGATTACATCGATGTCCGGAATGTTTGCGCCAATTATAAGTGCACCCGCTGCATAACGGGTTCTGCGATAGAGCCCCGCACGACCCAGCGCTGCACCAACAAGCGAATGCGTAAGGTTGTCCATTACGTCAGAACTTTTCGCCCTTCGCTTCGCGGATCTGACTCCCCACCGGACGGATCCTGCTCCACATCGTGTAGAAAAACACAACCAGACCAGCTACCTGCAATACGCTCATCAGTACAACTGCGGAGCGAAGCCACATCGACATCGATTGCGTGCGCAGAATCTCACCCAGTATGCGCCCACCTGTTCCGATCGTCATCAGCCAGTACGCCAGCGACGCCATCCCCGGACTGTATTGCACGTCGGATTTGTCAGGACGCGGAAAGAGCCACAGCGCTACTCCCATTATCATCATCATCACAAAGCCAACCAGAATGGCGTGCGTATGTGCGCTCACCAGATAGGGAGCGGGGTGCGCCAGATAAAACTCGCGGCGGATGATGATCCAGAGCCCGATCAGGAGCCCGGTCACCAAAAAGAAAACCCCGGTCTTTATGAATCTGCGTACAAGAGTGTACATGTCTTTGCGTGCGTCCGGTCTGGTGTTCAGGAATCCCAAAAAAGGCGGCAGGCTTTGCCCCGGGCGCTTGCCAATTGTGCGACACGGGTACTTCATGAATAATCTCATCCTTCACACCGAAGGCATACCCCCAAAGGAAAGTCACTTGAGCGGAGTCCCCAATGGCAGACAATCATGATGTCCCTCTGTTATCCGATCTTGTACAACGAGCTGCACAGATGTCACCGGGAGAGCCGAATACAAGACGTCAGTTCCTGACGCGGGCATCGGCGCTCACAATAGCAATCCCGGGCGTCGCTGCCCTTATCGGCTGCGAAAGCGAACCCGCCAAAACCGGCACCACCACACCGACCGACAGCACTGCGCTCCAGGATCAGATGCGGATGGAGAATGCCAACAGCCGTCTCGATACCGCACTGACACACGAACACGGCGCCACAACCGCAGGCGAGGCCACAGCCGGCGATGCTGCCGCTGTCCCGTTCCACCACTTCAATCCGGAACTGCCGCCGCTATCCGATGAACGCACCCTGCGCATCCACTGGCGCGCGCAGGAAGTACCGGTGCGCATTTCAAACGATACCGTCGTCGCGGCATGGACCTTTGAAGGCGATATCCCAGGGCCGATAGTACACTGCAGAGTTGGCGATACAATCGAGTTCACACTCACCAACGAAGGGCGCGTACCTCACTCCATGGATTTCCATGCCGCGCAGATAGACCCGAAGCATGCCTTCCGCTCAGTTGCAAAGGGCGACTCGGTAAGCTTCACCTTCAAACCCAAATGGGCCGGCGCGTTCATGTACCACTGCGGTACCGCACCGGTGCTCATGCACATCGGCACCGGGATGTACGGCGCACTGATCGTTTCACCACGCGACCCGCTCCCCAAAGCGCGCGAATTCGTACTTGTACACAGTGAGTACTACCTGGGCGCACCCGTCAACGGCATCCGGCCGTTCGACTACAACAAGATGCTCGCCACACTCCCGGATTTCCTGGCCTTCAATGGCCGACCCAACGGTTACATAGACTCACCGATACGTGTGAAAGTGGGTGAACGGGTACGCTTCTGGGTTGTGAACGCAGGCCCCACGCATTCGTGCGCGTTCCATGTGGTCGGCGAGCAGTTCGACACCGTGTATCTGGGCGCACCACCAGGCGGCCCGCTGCATGGCGTACAGACATGGGACGTCGCCGCCGGCGGTGGTCACTGCTTCGAACTGATCTGCGACATACCGGGTGAGTTCCCCTTTGTGAACCACGGCTTCGGACACGGTCAGAAAGGCGCTATCGGTTTCCTGCTCGTTGAATAACAGCACGCGTCGCAAGAACCTCCGCCCATCACACGTCGTCTACAAAAAACTCTCACCAATCGCAAAGGGGTCCGCGCCAAGCCCCAGCAGCTCCAGCGCACTCGGCATGACATCGATCGTGCGCTGAGGCGTGCGCACTACGGGCCTGTCCAGTACCAGCGGCACCAGCATCTGCTCGGCGAGCAGTGCGCCATGGGTGGAGACGTGCGGCACGGGTTCGAATCGTGATCGCAGGTCCCACCCGGGTGCAGCAGAAATCACGATATCACCACTCCGTGCTGCGGGTACCAGTGCTGCGAGCTGCACAATCGCATCGGGGCGTTGCGTGAGACGTGTGATCTCCCATGCGTCCGACCTGTTGAGTGCGCGTGTAGTCCCGCCGAGTGCGAGTGGGTCACCGTCAACAGTGATGTAGTCGTATCGGCGCGTGCGTCCTTCGCCGTGTGCAGTTATCAAGGCTGTGCCGTGCGTGGTGCTGATACGTACGCGATCCGGTGCGAGCGCTACAGCAGCAAAGTCAACAGCGGGTCGCTCCAGAATATCGCGGTGCAGCTTTGGCCAGCGCTCTGAATCGTCGCGCCACCATTCGCGCTTTCTGCGCTCCGGTTCAACATACAGGTGCGCCATTGAATTGCCGCCCACCATAAGCGCCACGTCTGCATCGCGCACACGCAGATTGGGATGCGCAAGTACCCGGTAGCCGCTGTCGTCTATAAAGGCGTGCAGATCCTCATGCTGACTGACAGCGGAGTGTCCGTGATCGGAAATAATCCAGATAGCGAGCCTGTTGCGCCAACCGCCTCTTTCAGCGATATCAGACGCGCTTGCGACTGCGGCATCCACATCGCGCAGTGCATCGCGGAACTCCGGCGAGTCTGCACCCCAGCGGTGTGCGTATTTGTCCGGGGTATTGATTGCAAGAAAACCAAAGCGTGGCCGTTTTCGTTCGAAGCGCTTCAGAAATTGTTTTGTGGCAGACTGTTCGAGTTTCCGCCACCCTTCCGGGTGTCCGCCGAAGTGTGGTCGTGCGGAGCGGATCATCCATGACAGCGAGCGCCCGATATTGCCGAGTGTGGCGCCGCGTGAGAAGATGCTCATGGATGCCAGTGAAGGCGTAGCCAGGTCGAAGAGTGTGGGGACTTCGCGTGCTGCATCGTTGTGGGTCCGCCAGATATCGATCCCGGAGTAGCTGCGCGCGTTCCCGACAGCCCAGTGCGCAGTGCGTGACCTGTCGAACCACCTGAAGCCCGGCATGCCGAGGCGCGCCGGGTGCTCTCCCATCAGGAACGGCAGGTATGCCGGCCCTGTCACGGAGGGGAATGATGTTGTGATTGTGTGAAGTGCGCCCTGGCTTACGAGCTTTGCGATGGCTGGCAATTCACCAGCCAAAAGCGCAGTTTGCAGCACGTCGGGGCGTACCCCGTCGGCCATTACGAGCAATAGTGCGTCTGTCATCTGCCTGCTACAGTATATCGCATGTTACAGCAGGTCACAGGGAACAGTTGAGGCTTTTGCATAGCAGCGTTCGCCTGTTCCGATTAGCTTCTGACCAGCTATTTATTATCCTGCAGTTTACGGCTCTGTACAGAGGTATACGGAAGTCCCATTACTCCAGCACACCCAGTAAATGCCAGCAAAGTCGTCCGGTAAGCGCACGAACAAGGCCGCAGCCAACAGCACCGCAGTTAAGGGCACTGGTGTCAAACTCACCGCAGTTAAGCGCACCGCGGTGAAGAAAACCAGCGCCGCAGCCAAGGCGCCACGCAAGAGCGCTCCAAAGAAAGCTGCCTCCAGGAAAACCGCGCCCAGCAAAGCCGCGCCACTTTCGCCTTTCCTGTCGCCACCACCGCGTCCTGTTGTACACCGGATCGTCGATCAGGATTTGCGCAATCTTCCCATGCTTACGGAAGACGAGAAGCTGCTGCAGGGGCCGTCAGACCTCGGTGCTTTCATACGCACCGACCCGTGGCGCGTCATGCGCATCACTGCTGAACTGGTAGAAGGCTTCGATGCACTCGCTGAGATCCGCAAAGGTGTAACGGTGTTCGGCTCTGCGCGCACCGACCCGGACGACCCGCAGTATCAGGCAGCGCGCGAAACATCCAGGATCCTGGCGGAAGCAGGGTTCAGTATTATCACTGGCGCTGGCCCAGGTATCATGGAGGCCGCCAACCGCGGTGCAAAGGAAGGTGGTGGACACTCCGTTGGGTGCAACATCGAGCTCCCTTTCGAACAGGGCTCCAATCCCTACGTCGATACACTTGTGAACTTCAAATACTTCTTTGTGCGGAAGACGATGTTCATCAAGTACTCCAATGCATTCATCATCTTCCCGGGCGGCTTCGGCACGCTCGACGAATTGTTCGAAGCACTCACGCTGATCCAGACCGGAAAGATCTACAAGTTCCCGGTAATTCTCTTTGGAAGTCGTTTCTGGGCCGGCCTGCTGCGATGGATCGGCTCAAGGGTCACCAACGAAGGAAAAATCTCTGAGGGCGATCTGGACCTCATCGTCCTTACCGACGACCCCCAGGAAGCTGCACAGGCCGTTATCGACGCGCACGCAGCTCAGCAGGAGGCAGGACTCGCACGGGCAAAACAGTAGCGACGACTGCGCCAGAGCACCGTTGCCCTGCGCACCCATGTCGTGGCCACAGTACCCAATCCACAAGCCTCAAACCATAACTTTTGCGTCCCGGTCAATTCTGACACATATTTAAGGGATAACCCGCGCCTGGCCGGAAACGGTCGGGCGCTCGGCTTTTCCCGGCGCACACTTTCAGTTCGCCGCCTTTCCAGTGTTGGGTATCATATGTTCCAGGAATTGATCGCGAAGATGGCCCGCGAAATCGAGACGCTTCAGCATGAGCTCAATGTCACTCTACCTGCCGAAATAAGGAAGGCAGTGGAGCTTGGCGATCTCAAGGAAAACAGCGAGTACAAATCTGCGCTCGAACGTCAGCAGTTCGTGCAGGTGCGACTCGGTCAGCTCACGCAACGTGTAACCAAACTCGCAAACATTGAGATAGCACAGATCCCAGCCGACAAGGTCGGTCTTGGGTCCCGCGTGACCGTCACCGACGAAGCCACAGGTGCAACCCAGAACTACGAGCTCATCTTTGGTGATGCCGACGAACTCGACGACGAGCATGTGACAATGGGCTCGCCGATCGGGCGCGCACTGCAGGGGAAAGGTGTGGGTGAGACGGCGATACTCAGGCTCCCGACCCGCGTGCGTCGCCTGACGATCTCTGCGCTCAGAACCATCCACGACAGGGACGCCGACGAACTGTTATAATCCGGTACCATGCGACTGACTACGATACTTGCCATTTCCGCCCTGGCCGCAGCATGCACAGGGAGTGGATCCGACGGCGCGCCCAACCAAAGCTCCGCCACCGTCGATGTGAACACCACCGCTACCAACTCCTTCGCCGTAATAGACACGACGGGCAAGGAACTCGGCATGCTTGAAGCAACCGAACGCGGCGGTGCCATTCACATAGTGGGCACCCTTGCCGGTCTTGAACCCGGTACAAAAGGGATGCATCTGCACGCTGTCGGGATCTGTGAGCCGCCGTTCGCCTCCGCAGGGCCGCACTGGAATCCCACCGGCCGTGAACATGGTGCCGATAATCCTAACGGGCCGCATTCCGGTGACCTCGGCAATATCCAGATCGCTGATGACGGCTCCGTCAAAATTGATATCATGGTCAGTAGCGCGAGCCTGAGCGGAGAGAACGCTCTGCTCGATGCCGATGGTGCGTCACTTGTTATTCATGCAGGTGCCGACGATAACAAGACGGATCCGGCCGGCAATTCCGGTGCGCGCATAGCCTGTGGCCGCATAGGCTGACCAGCGCTACAAAGCGCTGGTTGCACAGTCTCGTCAGACGTCTTTCGCGGTATCGCTATCCGGTGATTCGATCGTAAAGATCCGTCGCGACTCACGATCGTATGCGTCGATCTGACTCGCGGTCTCTTCTTCACTCCATCCATGCAGCGCGCCTACGAGTGGCGCAACGCGGCGCGCTGCCGACCTGCCGTTATCGCGGGTCTCGAATGCAACATGTGTGCGCCTTATAAGCACATCGGCGATCGTGCACGCCATTTCGCGTTCCACCGCGTGCGCGACTTCAGCGGTGAGGTAGGGGAGATCCGGAATAAGCCGCTTGCCGAGTGACGGATCGCGCTGCGCGTAGCTCCAGACATTGCGCCAGTTGCTGCCGTATGCGGACGCGAGCCGCTCACCGACTGCTGAATCGCGTGTGGTTTCAGCAGCTTCGCGTTTGAGTTGATCCAGCGATCTGATATCGCCGCCTGGGAGTGGTGTACTGTCGCTGGACTGTGCAACCACTGAAGCTTTGAGCGGAGTGCCGTTGTTTCGGGCGCTTGCGAGCACATGCTTCATGACATCTGCGGCCATCGCGCGGAAGGTCGTGAGCTTGCCGCCGGTGAGAGTGATAAGTCCATCGCTCCTGCTGGTGACAGCATGTTCGCGTGATGCGGAGCCTGCACCTTTGGTGCCTGCACGCGATGCAGCGAGCGGCCGGATCCCTGCCCAACCGGTGATCACATCGTCGAGCGTGAGCTTGGCGTGCGGAAAGATCAGGTTAGCTGTACGGAGCAGATATGAGACATCCTGCTGACTTGCGCGGATTTCGTCCGGCCCATGAGGTGCGGCGTGTTCAGTTGTGCCGATTATGGCATGCGGTCCGGCAGGGAGGACGAACATAACGCGCCCGTCGAGTGGCGATACGATCGTTACGGCGTCGCGATTTCCAATGCGTTGTCTGGGGACAGCGATGTGTGTACCTGCTGAACCAAGGATCTGCTTTTCGGTTTTGGTACCTTGTGTAGCGGTTACCGCGGCAGTGCTTTCGCTCCAGGGCCCTGTTGCGTTGACCACAATGGTGCCTGAAACCACGAACTCAGCGCCGTCGATGTGATCGTGTACCCGGACACCAGTAAGCCGTCCTGAGGGCGCGTGGATGGCAGAGATGACTTCCAGGTGGTTGGCGATAATGGCACCCGCATCGCGCGCGCCGAGTGCTGCTGCAAGTGTGAGCCTGCTGTCGTCGGTTGCCGCGTCCCAGTATCTGGCGCCACCGAGGAGCCCTTCGCGGCCCAGTGCGGGTTCGTAGCGGAGGACGGCATTGGTGCTCAGTGGGCGGTGTCGTCCGACGTTACGGAAGACGGAGAGTACGTCGTAGAGTGCGAGCCCGGCGCGGACTTTCCATCGTGGCAACCGGGAGCCCCGGTAGACGGGCCATGTGAAAGAGAGCGGTCGGACGAGGTGGGGTGCGAGTTTGAGGAGCAGTCGGCGCTCGCGGCTGGCTTCGAAGACCAGTGAGAGGTAGCCGTGCTCCAGGTATCGGACGCCGCCGTGTATAAGGCGTGATGAGCGGCTGGATGTCCCCGAAGCGAAGTCGCCGCGTTCGATGAGCGCGGTCTTGTAGCCTGCGAGCGCGGCCTCGCGTGCGACGCCGGCTCCGGAGATGCCACCACCGATTACCAACACGTCGAAGTGCTGCGAGGCCATGAGGGCAAGCGCAGCATTCCGTGCGGCAAGCGCGGACGGACCGCGTGCCGCGAGTCGTTCAGCTGTAGTGCCGGCACTCACGTCCGGCTGGAAGGGGTCGTCTCCCGGATTCTTCATACCTCCATGTTGCTTCGGTACAGCCGCATCCGCCAGTACCTTTGTACAGTGCACTGCTCTTTCCCTTGTCCGGCTGTGGAAGCATGGCCGCGGCCGTTTGACAACTCCGGGTTGTCAGCTGTATGCTCGCAGGAGGTGCCCAACGAACGGGCGCTTCGGTGCATAAGAATGACATAAGAATGGCATACTGCGGTGCGCCGGCAGCAGTCCTGTCCACGCGGGCCGTAGGTTAGTCTTAATCAGTTCACAGCAACCGCTGTCGATAGCGGTACACTCCGACTTCTCCTGAATAAACTGGGCGCATGCTTCGTAAATCCATTTTGTACCTGTCGCGTCAGCAGCGCATTTTTTCATTTATCCGCAACGTTAGTTTCGCCCGTAAGATGGCTTCGCGTTTTGTGGCCGGCGAGGAGCTCAGCTCCGCTCTTGACGCGGTCGCCGAGCTGAATGCAGCGGGGATATCCGCTACGCTGGACCTGCTGGGCGAGAGCGTAAGCAACGAGGCCGAGGCCCGTGAGACGGGTCGTCAATACCTCGAAATCCTTGACGCGATCGAATCGCGCAAGTTGGACTGCAACGTTTCGGTCAAATTGACCGCTTTGGGGCAGGATGTGTCAGATGAACTTGGTATTGAGGTGGTGCGCCAGATCCTGGAGCGGGCGAAGCAGTACAACAGCTTTGTGCGTCTGGACATGGAGTCGAGCGCCTACACGGACCGTACACTGGATACGTTCGAGGAGCGTCTGTATCCGGATTACCGGGACAATGTGGGCGTAGTGCTTCAGTCGTGTCTCCGTCGGACAATCAACGATGTGGAGCGCGCTAACCGTCTTCAGGCACGGGTGCGCATCTGCAAGGGTGCGTATCTGGAGCCCCCCGAAGTGGCTTTCCCCGACAAGGCGGACGTGGACCGCAATTACGTCGCCGCGGCACAGAAGCTGATTGAGAATGGCCGGTACCCGGGCATCGCCACGCACGACGAAAAGATGATCGAGGCGGTGCACAAGTTCACCAATGAGCGCGGCATTCCGAACGACCGCTACGAGTTCCAGATGCTGTATGGTGTGCGTCGCGATCTGCAGCAGAAGATCGTAGCCGACGGCTACCGTATGCGTGTGTATGTGCCGTTTGGTACGCAGTGGTATCCGTACCTTATGCGTCGTCTCGCCGAGCGTCCTGCGAACATAGCGTTCATGGTTGGGAATATCGTGAAGGAAGGATTTAGTGGTGGAGGGCGCAAGGGTAAAACCGATGCGCGGACGAAAGCCTGACCGGTAGCGCGGGCAGCAACGTTCGCCATGGCGAATTGCCGGCGGACGAATCAACAGTGGGCGGGTACACAGCGATCCATTCGCGCCCGCCTGCTTTTGAAGGAAAGGACGGGGTGTCGTACACGGTTGCACTGATGGCCGACCTGACAGGCACCCTGGATGCGCCGTGGGGCGCATTTCTGCTTTTTATCAGCTGGTCACCGGGCGACCCGAAAGCCAGTGGGCATCTGGAAAGTGGGTTTCTTGTAACCGGTGCGAGTGAAAGTGCGGTATTGCAGGAGCTGGGTGCGTTGCCGCTGGCTTCAGTAAAGACAGTATTGGACGGTCTTATTGACGCATCGCATGAGTGAGTCGATGTCGTCGCCGTTGCTGTCGCAGGAGGCGGTAGTGTTGTCGGGGACGGGCGGTGTCTGGGTTGTTCGGACAACAGGTGGTGAAACACTTGATGTTTCACTCAAAGGACGCCTGAAACGCGATCGGGACCCGCGACGCGATGAACGGAGCGGGAACCTGGTGCGTGCCGCCAGTGACGATACCAAAACACTCAAACTCGCGGTCGGTGACAGGGTCACAGTTGAAAGCACTGAAACCGCAGGCGGCTGGGTCATCTCCACGATCCATGAACGAAGCAGCAAGCTCTCGAGACGCGCGCCCGGTGGTGCGCGCGGCGAAAGGGTGCTCGTCGCAAATGTGGATCAGGTGCTCGTGGTTTTTGCTGTTGCGCGCCCGGAACCCAATCTGCGTATGCTCGACCGCTTCCTCGTCATCGCTGAAGCCAATGATCTTGCTGCATGTATTGTGGTCAACAAGATTGATATTGCCGAAAGCAAGTGGTATGAAGAACTCTTCGGTGGCTACAGAGAGCTGGGCTATCGGCTGTTGTTCACAAGTGCCAGACGGGGCGATGAACTCACCGTACTGCGCGCGCAGATTGAGGGTCGGATATCGGTGCTCACAGGTCCTTCAGGTGTTGGTAAATCATCGCTTATGAATGCGCTCTTCCCGGGGCTCGCACTCCGCACGCAGGAAATCAGTGAATCGGTGAACAAAGGGCGGCACACAACTGTTGGTGCAACACTCTTTGCGCTGCCGTGCGGTGGCTTTATTGCAGATACTCCCGGGCTCCGCGAAGTCGGACTCTGGGGGATCGATCCGCGGGGAATACCTGAATGCTTCCCGGAGTTCCGGCCGTATCTCAACGAATGCCGCTTTACCGACTGCACTCACCGTGTCGAACCTGGCTGCGCAGTACGCGATGCACTCGATGCAGGGAACATCAGCAGCGAGCGTTATCAGAGCTATCACCGGCTCCGCGAGGAACTTGAATCGGGTGTACGCGACGACTGGGAGACCAGATCCTGAACACACCGCGCAGATCCCCGCCACGTCCGGTGCGCGCCACACGCGTCACGCCACCACAGAACGCTGTTGTACATCGATCGCCGGCTCCCATGCTTGCGATTGTGGCGCTGGCACTTCTGGCACTCATGGCAACAGCTGCAGCCGTATGGAGCGGCATGCGCGCTGCAAACGCGCAACGAGAAGTAACACAACAACAGCTGCTCCTTGAAAAGAGTGCGGTACTCCTGGGCGAACGCAATCGTGTGCTTTCCACACTTGTGGACGCAGATGGCGCACTTAGTATCGCGCACATGGCAAGCGATACTTCTGATGCAGGTGCCACTGTTTACTGGAACCGGCGCGATGGTCGAAGTCTGGTAAGTGCCTGGGGGCTCGCAACGCTCCCAAGGGAACGTGTTTACGCGCTCTGGGTGCGTGACAGCTCCGGGCAACGCATTGTTACTACATTCAACACCGGCACCAACGCCCGGTATCTCTCGGGGCAATTCATGATTGCGCCCGGCAGCGAACCGACAGCGCCACTCATAATCACAGTCGAGCTCGCGAGTGGGGCAGAGGTACCTGATCTGCCGGCTGTACTGGCGGGCGCGTTCCAGAGGCTGCAGTAATGGTTGCGGCTTACGTAGTGCTGATGACTGCTCTGGTGATCGCATCGGGTAGTCCTGCTGAGAATCCTGTTGAGAATCCGGCTGAGCGTTCTGCTGAGAGTTCTGCTGAGAGTTCTGCTGAGAGTTCCGCTGAGAGTTCCGCTGAGAGTTCCGCTGAGAGTTCCGCTGAACTATGCCGGCAAATCGTATCGCGCACCGCGGCCGCTGCCACTGCAAAACGTGACGCCATTAAACAGATAGTGGAACACGCCGGGTCGCCCGATGCCGCCTTCCTCAACGGCTGCCTTTCTATGAGTGAAGGTGCATACGACCGCGCTGTCGCGTTTTTCGAAGTCGCGGCCACGGAGCCGCACTCACTCTACTACCTCTGGCTCGGTCGCGCTTACGGGATGCAGGCGCGCTCTGCAAATGTCTTCCGACAGCCGTTCCTGGCACGCAAGACACGTGTCACATTTGAAAAAGCTGTCGCACTGGACGGCGATAACCTGGATGCCAGAGCAGATCTGGCACTTTACTTTCAGCGTGCACCCGGACTACTGGGCGGCAGCAAGACGCACGCACGCGAACAGCTCCAGGAGATCTACAAGCGGAACGAATACCGTGGCGCGGTCGCCGAAAGCGCCACACTCCTCGCTGCCAGTGATACAACAGCTGCGATTGCACTGTACGCCGGACTTACGCGCGGCGCTCCGGATTCCGTGCTGGCGTGGCAGGCGCTCATAGCCATACACATGAGGCGCGGCGAATGGCAGGAAGCGTTCGCGGTTAACCGCGACATGCAGAAAGTTGCATCACTCAGCCTGCCGGCACTCTATGAGCTGGGGCGCATTGCCGCCGCGTCCGGGATCGAAACATTGGAGGGTGAGCGCGCACTCAGACTCTTTCTGGGGGCCGATGAGGCACCTTCCGCCCCTTCGCATGCGAGCGCAAACTATCAACTCGGCGAGATACTGCAGCGCCGCAAGGACATTGAAGGCGCACGTGCAGCGTATTCAGCCGCACTGCGTCTTGAGCCCGGCTATAACGCAGCGAAACGGGCGCTGGAAGCACTGAAGTAATCAGCCACACACCCACAGAGCTGCGAAACGGGCGCTGGAAGCGCTGAAACAATCAGCTGCCAGCGCCCGTTCGTATTGCAATACCGCGGCTCTACGCGGCACAGCGTGCGTTCACGTCAGTACGTGATCTGGATCCCCGACGAAAAGATGCGGTCGCTCTTCCGGAGCTGGGCCGTCCCCTCTGAGTTCATCGGCGGCTGATTGTCAAAGCGAACCAGGTACGCCAGCTTGAGACCGATGCGCGTTGAAAGCGGTGCCGTAAGCGCTGTCTCCGTGTTTACCCGCAGGTCCTTGCTGTCGTCGATATTCGGCAACACTTCAACAGCCTGGAAGAACGAAGTGCGGGCCGCGAAGTTGTGCTTCCACGACGATGCGATACGGAGCGAGTTGAAGTTGTTCTCCGTGCGGTCCAGGTTGGACTGCTGCGTGATCTGGAAACCGCCTTCAAGGTCGAGCTGGTCAACGTCGGTTGCAATCAACTTGGCTACGACACCGACGCCTTCGGAGAAGCGCGAGCGGATACCTGCAAAGCGGTTGCGATCATAGGAACCGAGGATGTAGGTAGCCCACATGGATGCGATCGTGTAATCGCCGCGCAGCGAACCGCGAATGAGATTCGAGGATTCGACTCCTTCTGTGCGCCCGTAAACGGCTCCAAAGTCCTGCTTGAGCTGCCAGCCGTTGATCCGGTGTGTCAGTCGCTCACCGATGTTGAGCGTCGTCACTGAAGTGTTGCCAGTTACGTTGACGTAGCCCAGATCGCTTGTGAACTCGGTCTTCGGTGGTGTTTTTGCATCCTGTGCAGAGACGAGAGCAGGTACCGCTACAACGCAAGCAAGCGCAAGGAAAGTCAGTGAGTATTTATGCATCATATTGTTGGGTTATCAGTGTTGTGTTGCGCCCGTGTGCTGGTGCTCAGCGTGCGCCCGCTTTCCGAAGCGATGCCGCACCACCCACCACCGGGAGATGAATTATTGAGTGCGCCAGATCGACTGTGAGCTCTGTGCCGGCGCGTGGCCAGAGCGTGAACTCGCGGTCGCTGGACATGATCATCAGTGCGATCCGTTTGCCAGGCGGGATAAACTCATCCGTTGGCTGCAGATCGAATGTCACATCATAGAAGCGTCCGGGTACAAGCGGTTCGCCCGGTAAGAGCGAGCTGTAGTTGCCACCTTTCACCAGTGACTTGTGATTGCGTATGTCTGCCCAGCCAAGTGCGATGTTGCCAACATGATTGGCAGATCCGACTCCGGCGGAATCAAACGGAAGCATCACCGTCCACACTGAAAGATTGGCAGCGGCCTTGCTTGCTGCAATACGGAGTGTAATGCGCGGTGTTCCCGAAATGTGAACTGTATCACTGAGTTCGGGGGTCGCGTAAAGCAGGCGGTTTGGTGAAGCCGTGGCCGATGCGTTCGCGCTGCCGCTCACTGCTACATCGTCGGTGAACTTTGCGGTCGTGGCAGCATTGCCAGTGGCGCGCGCCAGTGTCAGTTCGCCGATTCGGTTTCCGTCTGCCGATGGATAAAGCGCGACAGATTCGCTACCGGGGATCGGGAACGACGGATACGGAACGGCAGCCACTGTACCGGCACCACCGCCACGGGCGCCACCACCACGTCCTGCGTTCGCCGGCCGCGGTGCATTGTAGTTGGGGACGATCCACACCGGGGCATCGTTCTCAACGTTGTTATCCACGCCGTACAAATAGTGCGAAAACCAGCGGTTGAGCATATCCATCGGTGGGTTACCACCGTGTCCGCCCTGATGTAGATAAAGCGAAACCGGGAGACCGCGCGCTTTCATGTCGTTGTATATGCGCACGCTGTGCTCAGGCATCACGTTGTAGTCATTGAGACCATGCGTGAGCAGCACTGCGGCTTTGATGTTGCCCGTGTAATTGACGAGGTCGCGGACATTCCAGAACTCATTGAAATCGCCGGTCCTGCGGTCCTGTCCACGTGCGAACACACCGTTCTTCCAGAGTGCGTCACAGGTGGCGCGTGTCGCAGTATCGCCGCTCGCAACGAAGTCATACAGAACGTCGATATCCTCGCCGAGGTATCCGCCGGGCGAACGCACCAGACCGTTGGAACGGTAGTAGTGGTAGTACGAAGTATTGGCTGCAACAGGTATAACAACTTCCAGCCCTTTCACTCCGGTCATTGCAGCTGCAAGCGGGAGAGTCCCTTCATAAGAAGTACCGATCATACCGACCTTCCCGGTTGACCACCCTGTTGCTGACACTTCTTCGTTGCCTGTGGGCGTTGTGAAACCTTTGGCGCGCCCGTTTAACCATTCGACAACGAATTTCATCGGGCCGCGCTCAGGCCAGTCACCTACCGTCGGGCACCCCTGCGATAAGCCAGTTCCCGGCTGTGATGAGTGCACCACTGCAAAGCCGCGTGGCACCCAGACCGGAACAAGTGAATTGGAGATGCGTCGCCGGTTGGCCTGGTATGCAGGCTTCTCCAGCTTCTCGCGCGACGTCGGATTTTCGTCCAGCTCCTGCACCGGGTCCCACATACCGCCGCTTATGCTCCCCGTTCCTGCGAAGTACGGACTGGCGGAATAAATGACTGATGCGCGAAGCCCTTCGGTTCTCGTCTGCAGCGGGCGCGTTACATCCACGTGCACGCGATCCTTGCGTCCGTCGTTGTCCGAATCAAAGTCGGTTTCTACCCAGAGGTCTTCGCGTATCCAGGACGAGCTGTCCTGATATTCAGGGACTACTTGCGCCATTCCATTTTCGAAGCGCGCTGCAATGGGCTGTGTAACCGGTTCCGGCGAAGACGCACGCGGCGGAGACGATTGCTGCCCGGGTGCACAGGACAATACGGCAAGCAAGAGTGCACTGCCGATAGCACGGATGGTGAGTGTGGTGTTCATGATAGTTTATGCTGCGTGTGGATCAGGGTGAGAGGCGTTCATGTATCCAAAGACCGCCCTCTCTGCGGTACCGTATGCGGTCGTGCAAGCGGCTGGAGCGCCCCTGCCAGAACTCCATTTCCAGCGGCCTTATAAGAAACCCACCCCAGTGATCGGGGAGGGGGATGACATCTTCCTTTGCGAAACGCACCTGTACTGAACTGATGTGGTCCTCCAGTTCCTTGCGGGAGCTGAGCACGGAACTCTGTTCACTGCTCCATGCGCCGATCTGACTGCCGGCTGGGCGCGAGTGATAGTACGCGCTGCTTTCCTCGCGGCTCACGCGTTCCACCAGCCCGGTTACACGCACCTGACGTTCGACTTCTGCCCAGTGGAAGCAAAGCGCTGCCTGGGGATTAGCTGTCAGCTCGGCGCCCTTCCGGCTCCGGTAATCGGTATAGATAACAAAGCCGCGCTCATCCACTCCTTTAAGCAGCACCATTCTCGCACTCGGCGCGCCATGGCTTGTGGCTGTCGCCAGACATACCGCGTTTGGTTCGTAAAGCTTTGCTGCAACCGCTTCATTGAACCAGCGGTCGAACTGCACGATTGGTTCGTCTGCCACCTGCGACTCGTCGAGTGTCGCCTGGCGGTAGTCCTGGCGCATATCAGCTATATCCATCGGTATCATCCTCCTGACTTTCGTCGCTGCGTTCACCAGCTATGAATCGCTGGATGACCGAATATATATGGTCAATTTCGCTGCTGTCGGTGCAATAAGGGGGCGCAACCACGACAATGTTGTTTCGCGGCGTCAGTAGTACGTTGTTTTGCAACGCAAACGCGGTGAACTCCCGGTCGGTTGAGTTGTCGCCTGCAGCGTGTGCATCGAGCTCGATTGCAGCAACAGTGCCGAGTTGCCGCACGCTGTGGACACCGGGGAGGGCGGCGAGCTCTTCGAGGTGCCTTGCGTGCGCAACTTCGATACCGATACGCTGATCTTCGGAGTCTTCATCGAAGAGTTCGAGCGATGCGAGCGCGGCTGCACAGGAAATCGGTGAGACGGCTGCCTGGTCGCGGTATACAAATCTCTTGCCGTGGTCCTTACTCAGGAAGGCATCGTAGATGCGTTCAGTGGTTGCTGTGGCCGCGAGTGGCAGTGTGCCGCCGGTAAGTGCATGCGACATGCAGAGGATATCCGGTGTGATATCGGCACGATCACAAGCGAAGAGCGGCCCCGTCCGGCCAAAGCCTGTGAGCGTTTCGTCTGCTATAAGGTGTACGCCAGCTTCGTAGCTGATACGACGTAATTCACTGAGCAGATCCTCGCTCCACGGCTGGAATCCGCCCGCTGAGTGAAGCAGCGGTTCAACGATTAAAGCCGCGACGCTATCAGGGTGTGATTCAAGGAGCGCTTTGAATGCAGCGAGCGTGTCGCCTTCGTATGGTGCGGGCAACCATTCGATTTGTATGTCGGGGCTGTCGCCAATACGCGCGCCGGCAAGCAACCCGAACTGTCGGCCGTGGTACGCGCCTTTGAGTGCCGCAACGATACGGCGCGGCGTGCCATTATTCGCGAACGATTGCGTTGAAAGCTGAATCGCGATATCAACGGCCATAGAAGCGCTGTCGGCGTAGTGAACGCGTGTCAGTCCACGCGGTAGCCGGGATACAAGTGCAGCCGCGAGCGCCGCAGCGGGCTCATTCGTGAGGCCGGTGAGTGTGGCGTAGTCGAGTGCGGCGGCCTGTTCTGTTATCGCAGCAGCGATATCCTCGTGGCAGTGGCCGTGCACAGTGGTGAACCACGACGAAGTCGCATCGAGGTAGCGCGACTCTTCCTCGTCGTACAACCATGCGCCTTTTGCGCGCGCAATGACCCGTGGCAGCGGCGCCAGGAGATGCTGTGTATCAGGGTGCCAGAGGTGGGCTGCGTCGTGCAGCAGAATATGCGATGTCAAACTGTGCGCTCCCTATGCGAATGCGCTGCGAAGCGCGTCGATAAGGTGAGCCGCTGCTGAGTCCACCAACCCTATCGGATGCATGGCGGACACCGAAAGCCTGAGTCGCGACGTGCCTGCCGGTACTGCCGGTGGTCTTACGCCGCCAACGAGAAACCCGCGTTTACGCATCTCAAGAACAATCTGCATGGTGAGCCTTGGGTCGCCGATAACTACCGGGATGATGTGACCATCCTTGCGCCCCGGTGGTTCCCGTCCGGCTTCACTGAGACGCAACCTAAGTTGCGCCGCGCGCTCGTGCACCGCTTCGCGCCGCCAGGGCTCAACTGTTGCGATGCGCAGCGCTTCAAGCGTTGCTGCAGCGAGTGCGGGTGGTGCGCCTGTGGTGTAGATGAACGGCCGCGCGCGGCTCACAAGGTAGTCGATGAGTACCGTTGAACCGGTTACAAAAGCACCCGATGTTCCGAGTGCTTTGCCAAGCGAGCCTGCTGTAACGTCGATATCACCGGTGACTCCGAAGTGATCCGGTGCGCCTTTCCCATCGGTGCCGATAACTCCCGTACCATGTGCGTCGTCCACGTAGCTCCATGCATCGAAGCGCTTCGCGATATGCACCAGATTGTCGAGCGGAAAGAGATCGCCATCCATGGAGTACACGCTTTCCACGATGATCAGTGCGCGCCGGTAGCGCGAGCGGTCGGCGTCCAGCATTGCAGCAAGTTTGTCCAGATCGCGGTGCGGAAAGATTCGCACATCGGCACGCGAAAGCCGGGCTGCATCTACCAGAGATGCGTGGTTCAGTTCGTCTGCATAGATAACATCGCCTTCTTCAACGAGCGCCTGGATAGCGCCCAGGTTGGCCATGTAACCGGAAGGGAAGAGGAGTGCAGCTTCGACGCCGCAGAAGTGTGCGAGTTCGCGTTCAAGCGCTTCGTGAATCGGGTGGTGTCCGGAAATAAGCCGCGCGGATGCAGCGCCGGTGCCTTCAGCCTGAAGTGTTGCCATTGCAGCGCGCGCCACGCGCGGGTCTGCTGCAAGCCCCAGGTAGTCGTTGGAAGCAAAGTCTGCAACGCGGTGCCCGTCGATAAGGACAGTGCCGCTCCGCCGCTGATGGACTGTGCGCAGCGTCCGTATGAGCCCCGATTTCCGCAGGTAGTCCAGTTCGTTGCGGAGGACCTCCTGCATTTCATGCGAACTGTCGGAGCTATCGTTTGATGATTCTACTGTTCCGGATCCGTTGTTAGGCCCAGCGTGTGACTCCGGCCCATCGGAGTGTTGTGCGTCTTTTGAACTGTTAGGTGCCGACGGTGGGCGTCGTCCTTCGGTCAGCATGCGCACACACCGCATTGGCCGTAGAGCACCACTTCATGGTCTTCCAGCTTGAAGCCCGGGGGCGCCAGTTGGGTCATGTCGCCCGGGCAGGCGTGGATCTCGAAGACGCGTTCGCAGACGCGGCAGCGGAAGTGGTGATGGTGGCCGGCACCCGAGCGCTCGTAGCGGGCAGATTCGCCTGGCAGATTAACGGGTGTAAGCCAGCCGGATGCCACCAGTGCTGCTATTGTTCGGTACACCGTGGAGATACCCAACTGGTGCACGCTGAGTCGGCCCTGCTCCAGCACTTCAGCGGGAGAAAGCGGTCGGCTGTGTGCTTCAAAGACGCCGGTGATGGCATCGCGTTGGCGCGTGCGTCGTTCCATCCTGGAAATATGCCAGCCCGAGCGTCTGCATGCAGCGGGTGCGTGGTTAGTCTGTGTAGGGCGGAGTTGCGGTGCGCGGTTGCTGTCCTGTGCCGCAGTTTGGTGCGTGGGGTGCGACGGGAAAGTAGCGGGACAACAACATGTTACCGGGAGAGTTAGTGGCAGAGGTACTGTGGTGGCGATAAACCGGAAGCGGATTTTCACAGCGCTTTGCATAGCTGTGCTGCTGACTGTTGTGGCGCACTTTGCCGACCACTATGCGTGGGCGAACTGGCGCGACCCGCGGGTCAACGACCGGGACTGGGGGCGCATGCTCCGGAGCATGGGTTATCTGCCTGTGTGGCTGGTGGTGGCAGCGGGCTACTGGAGTCACGATTCGCTTGCGAAGCCCGGTCGGCGCTTGACGCGCGGCGCCTTTGTGCTCCTGGCGCCTCTCCTCTCCGGTGCCTTGGCAGAGCTTGGCAAGCTCGTGGTGCGGCGTCTCAGGCCCGACCCTGAGCTGTTCGGGTATGTTTTCCGGTCGTTCCAGGAGGATCTGTTGTCCACGCGGGGGCTGGGAATGCCGAGCAGCCATGTGGCGGTAGCGTTTGCGGGTGCGGCGGTGCTTTCAAAGCTGGTTCCTCGTGGCTGGCCGGTCTGGTATCTGCTGGCGGCGGGGTGCGCTGCAACCAGGGTTCTGGCGCTGGGGCATTACCTGAGCGACACGGTGGCCGCGGCGGCGTTGGCATGGCTCGCGACGGAGCTTTTGTGGGTGAGAATGCAAAACGGGCAGGAATAGCTGGTGCTGACCCCTGCCCGTAGTGTGCCGGTAAGCCGGCATGCATAGCTGATACGTGTAGAAGATACGCGCAACTGGTGCGCGCAACTGATTACTTGCTGTAGCGCTTCTTGAAGCGGTCCACGCGTCCCTGGGTATCGATAAGGCGCTGGGTGCCCGTGTAGAACGGGTGCGAATCGCTTGTGATTTCGAGGAGAACGAGCGGGTACTCATTCCCATCATCCAGGCGGATGGTCTGCTTACTGGTCATAGTGGAGCGCGTCAGGATGATAGCACCTGTTGACGCGTCCTTGAAAACCACCGGGTGATACGGTGGGTGAATGCCTTCTTTCATGTTTGTAACCCCAGCGCTGGGCTGAAAAGCGCCCCCATTTCCGACGGGAGCGCGTTGAATCTGGAAGCCCCGCGTTTGCGGTCCTTGCCGGCTGGACCGGGAAGTGAGCAAAGCGGGGTAAGCCTTTAAATCTGCAACGAACTGGCGGCAGAGGCAAGCCGGGGTGTGGGGGACGTTCGTGATGGCGGCTCAGTCGGATGTCCGGATGTGCAGATCCAGCCGGATGCTGTCGTAAGGCGGATTGAAACGGAGCGGGAGAATTCCGACTGCAGTTGCGCTGTCGCCGTTTATCGTTCTAAAGCTGGCCGTGACACAGTGACGGAACACTTTACCGGGATCATGAAATCGCGAGAGGGACTCCCTGTACTGGCCCGCCTTGTCCGTAGGGCTGGAACTGAGGTTCCCGTAAAACCTGGAACAGACTGAATCCCTGATTGCCAGCGTTACACTCTGGCCATCAATCGGCACGTCGTCAACCATAACAGTACCGTATACTGTTCCCCGGATCTCAGTGAACTGATCGTCTATAATGGCACCGTGATCGCAGCTTGCCAGAGATGCAATTGCGGCTCCTGAAAGTGCGACGACACTTATGCGGATGCGGTGCGCAAAGCAGTTCACTGCGCCCTTCCGGTGAGAATGCGATGACGCAGTGGCTGCCGCGCATTTCGTAGGTGCATCTGGGCCTCCGGTTCGGGAAGGGCGTCGAAATACGACGTATTCTGTGGCTGACACCTATTGTAGGTGTAGCCCATCGCTGCCAGGCATGTCAATAGGCCGCGCTGACATCGCTGAGTCTTCCCAATACGGGAACTCAGTCCATTCTTTTTGTTGTCACCCGTGAGACTGGTTACCTGAGCGAGGTGCGACTTTCCACGATTTCGGTACCCGCTGGAATAGCTGGGAGCTTTGGACCGCCACGGCTGCTTAACGGCGATACCCGGTCTGCTTTGCACATTTCAGTTGCCCGGTCAATGCCTGCCGGGGCTTACACCAGATTCAGCTGTCATTTGGTGCATCATCGGAAGCGCTGCTGGTTCAGGGTGAAACTACCTCAGTTACGGTTACAATCACGTGCGGTAGTGGTTACGATAGCCCGGTAACTCCTTCGATCGAAGGCGAGTTGCCAGATGGTATTACTGCCAGCATATCGCCAGCAGTTATAACCGGCGACCGGGCGATACTCGTAAGAGGGGCATCCAGTGGGTACATATAGTAAGCGTCGATGAGAATACGGTACCCGGCGTTTACCCCGTCGTCATCAAAGGGGTAGATGAAAGCGGCGTAGAGGCTCAACTCGTTTACACCATCACCGTAGTGCCCAAAAGTCAGTCAGACCCGGAACAGTAAGGATCAGCTGAATCTCACGCGTAAGCGGCCTCGTCCGTGGCATGAGCTGAGCACTTTCAGTCAGGATGAACTGATCAGCGCGCTTCAGAGCAGTGCTGCGGCGTAAAAAGTACGCCGGCAGGCCATTCCAGTGACGCGTTGTTGCTCGATCTGGATATCTCCTGCGCCCAGCAGTAGAACGAAACCAACCCGATCGACTTCCGTCGTGCGTCCAGATGGATGGGGTTGACGATGTCATAAAAATGGATCACGCCGTCCGTGCCCCGCATGTACTGCATCCCGTAAACCTGAGGCTGGTCGTTGAGCCTTCGGTTGCGGTCCACCAGTACTGCCAGGTCCCAGGGTTCGGCCTCGCCACCAAGGACTGCCCATTTGAGTTGCTGGGATGCGAGGACCTGATACTGCGGGTCCATGTCGGCGTGCTGAGTCAGTCGCCATGCCGCTTTGGCGGCCTCCTCTCCGACCTGCGATCGCTTCGGCCAACCACAGACGGCAAGTACAGATCGCATGTACTTCGTGTTCTCACTGTCAATTTGCAGGACACGCTCAACTGCTCCGCTGGAGTCAGGATTGGCAGTCAGATAATTCCGTGCAACCTGATCGATTTGGTTGCGCTTAAGTAATTCAGCATGCAGTGAGTCGGGCGTGCAGTCCTGAGCAAGCAGTGCTGCAGGTAATGAAAACAGTGCTACAAAAAGAAATCGGATCATCCAGTATCCCGGTCGTGAACTTGTGATATGGACAATAATTAAAATGCATCTCCCACTACACCAACAGCGATACTGCCATCAGCGCTACACCTGCCACACCCCATACAAGGCGACGCGGGCGCACTACCGCTACCTCTGAACCCATAATGACTGCTGCTGACTGCTCCCTTAAGCCAGAACGGCCAACAGCATACGCGATGTAGATGTACGTCCCCGCCGCGAACGGGAGGAGCCACTCCGCGATTCCTGCAACCCGGATCCCTGCCACGAGCGTCAGTGCCGCACCGATAAAGGCAAGGATCGCGGTAACAAGGTTGTACATCACGGCCCGCATCGGACGTATCCCACCGTGCACAAAAAGACTGAATGTCCCCACCTCGCGAGGAAGCTCGTGCAGCAGTACCGCAAAGAGCGTCAGCAGTCCGATACCGGTGCCCGCAAGGAATCCAACCGCGATCAGCATTCCATCCACCATGTTGTGGAGCGCGTCCCCCAGAAAGGTGACCGCGACGAAGCCCTGGTCCGCTTTCCTGCCACCATGGAGGTGGTCGCACGCGGCGGCGCTGGTGGCGTCATGGTGTGCGCTTGGTGCACCCAACGGAACGCCGTGTGCGTGCGCGTGATCGTGACCGGCCAGCACCAGCTCCACCCCCTGGAAAGCTACAAAGCCAGCCACGATCGCCAGCCCCACTACCAACCAGCTGGTCCCCGATGCGAGCGACTCAGGGATGATATGGAGTATCGCAGCGCCCAGTACGGCGCCTGCGCCAAACGCCGAGAGCTGCGGGAGACGGGCCTGAAGCATGCTCTCTCGCCGCGCCATACCCCACGTGATCAAAAGGGGCAGCCCGCTGATTACCGCTACCGATATCAGCGTGCCACTCCATGGGTCTATCCGATCGATCTTTCCATCCTGTTATTGAGAATGGAATACTAATTAGCGGTGCAACCCCTCAGCGCGAACGGATCAGAACGTCCTGGTAGCCCCGGACGCGCCCTGA
This sequence comes from uncultured Gemmatimonadaceae bacterium, assembly GCA_964506655.1. Classification (GTDB taxonomy): domain Bacteria; phylum Gemmatimonadota; class Gemmatimonadetes; order Gemmatimonadales; family Gemmatimonadaceae; genus Gemmatimonas. Next base: position 9,506 of record CAZDMG010000010.1, on the reverse strand, counting down.
GTTGACTTCCTCCAGCAGCTCCCCGATGGGGCTCGTTAGCTGCGACATCAGGAAAGAGCCCGGTGGATTGCCAAATCGCGAGCGGTTCGTGGCCGACCGGATGAAACGGCTCCCGCTGTCGATCGGCATGGTTGCGACGTTCCGGTAGAAACGCACCCAGTCGTCCGACTGAAAGAGGTACTGCTCCACATTGCTCAGATAGAAAACCCCGACGCTCGCGCCGTGCTCACCCAGCCATCTCCCCACCGTGCGGAGCGCCTTGGGCCCCGCAAAGTTGCCAACCACCGGGACAATCAGATTCCGCTGCTGCATCCCGCGCACATACGTGTACCCTTCGTGCGAACCCAGGAAGCCGCGGTTCACGCCATCAAGGTCGGTTGTAAGCGCGATCTGCATGAATGTCGGCATGTTGCGCATCATGCCACCCATCCGTGAGTTGCCGCCGGATGAATAATTGAGCCCGGTACCACTTACATAGAATATGCTGTCCACGTAGCGCAACGTTTCCAGATCGCTGCTGTCGAGTGCGAAACCGTGAGTGACAGTAAGGTGCGTGCGCACTTCGTCGAATGTCTTCCTGAAGTACTGCATATCGCGCGGTGCACGGTTAATAGCACTCAGTATTGCTGAAATATCCGACTCGGCATTGAGCGTTGTATCGGATACCGGACGTCCGAATAACCGGCTCAGAAACGAAGTGCGATCGGGTGAGAGTTCGAATACCGCTTTGTACCAGAGGTGCTGCAGCAGATTCTGTCGTCTTATATCGACGATAAACGCAACCCTGGGTTTGAGTGCTGCGATGTATGTGAAGTTCTGTTCCGGTCCGACTCCTACGTATACGCCACCCGGTGGCACGTGCTGCTCAATGCTGTCGAGGACGAACTGCAGGCCGAGTTCGTTGGAAACGAAGTTCTCGGACTGGAAATAGCCGCCGGGTTCCGAGAACTCAGTTACAACGTTCCAGTAAGCAGAATCAGTGAGCTGTGCGGGGAGTCTTGCGCCGTGGAGCGCAGCCGGCAGCGGCGGAAGGATTGTTGCAGGCGCAACTGTCTGCCGGTGACAGGCAGCAGTGCTGAGCAGCAGCAGCGCCACTGCGAACTTTGCTGCTGTTGTTGAAACGGTCGTTGCTATTCCCAACCGTACTCCACCGACCGCGCTCTGCTGCACTGTTGTTACTCTCCGTTGAGTGTCAGCTTCCAGCTGATCGGGAGTTCCGGATCGAGTGAGTCGCGCACAGAGCAGTACCTGGTAACAGCGAGTTCAATAGCGCGCTCAGCGTGCACCCGTTCGACGCCTTCACCGGTGATGGTGTAGTTGAGCTGCACGGATGTTACACGTGCAGGCACGGCGTTGGCGCGTTGTGCAACGGCATCGACGGATAGCGATGTAACAGGAGTGCGGCGCTTGGCGAGTATATCAACGATATCAACGCAGGAGCAGCCGGCGAGTGCGAGCACGAGCGCATCCAGTGGCGACGGTGCGGTCTGTCCTGATGAATCGAGCTGGATCGTGTTACCGCCCGGGCGTCCGCCTTCGAATCTGTGGTCGCCGACCCAGTTCAGCTGGATGTGTGATGGCGGGCGCTGTGGTGCCGCATCCGTAGTGGCGGGGGCGGGGGCGGGGGTACCGGGCGTTGCAGGCTGTGTGGTTGTCACCTGTTTCTCCTGAAAAAGAGCGTAAACGTGTCCCTCAATCTACACCGAAACGACCTTTGCTTACGCGACACCCCAAGGCGGGGTGACTCCCGTCCTGGGGCCTTAGTGTTGAACACTGACTGGGGTCTGGCGGTGTTTGGCGCCTTGCCGGACCCCGGCTTGCTCAGGGCATTGCAGTTGCCAGGCGCCTAAGCGCTTCAACGCGCTCGGCAGTGGGGGGGTGGGTCGAAAACAGTTTGGCGGCACCTGAGAGTTTGACAGCTGCCAGTGGGTTCACAATTGCGAGCGACGCCGCAGATGGTGATACCTGCATCGGGATCCGTTTTGCACTGGACTCAAGGCTTGTAAGGGCACTGGCGAGTGCCAAAGGCTTGCCTGAGATCTCAGCGCCCACCGCGTCTGCCTTGAACTCACGCTGACGGCTGATAGCCATCTGGAGGAGCATTGCGATAAGGGGCCCGATGATCATCATCGCGATCATAATGAACGGGTTACCACCGCGGTTGTCGTCCCGCCGTCCGCCAAAGAAGAACGCGATCTGCAGGAGATTGCTTATAGCGCCTGCCATGGTTGCGGCTACGGTCTGAAGCAGCATGTCGCCGTTCTTGATATGCGCGAGCTCATGCGCCAGCACGCCTTCGAGTTCCTCTTTGCTGAGCGCGCGGAGGATCCCTTCGGTAACACACACAACTGAGTTCTGCGGGTTCCGGCCGGTGGCAAAGGCATTGGGCTGTGACTGCGGTGCAATTGCAACGGTCGGCATCGGGAGACCGGCCTTCTGGCGGAGTCTGTCGATGGTGGCGTAGAGCTCGGGTGCATCGGCTTCGGTAACGACGCGCGCGCCATAGGACCGGAGCACCATACCTGCGGAGCTCCAGTACATGAAAAGATTCATCGCGGCTGAAATGCCGAGCGCCAGGATGGCGCCACTGCTGCCACCGACTACTTGTCCGATGGCGACGACAAGCGCGGTCAGGCCGGCCATCAGGACAAAAACTTTCGTATTATTCAAGAGCATTGGGGCTCCGTTATTCCTGGGTTACAGTCTGTTTTCAATCGGCTGTGGGTCCCGGAGACACGCTGGCGGTGGCATCGGAGCCGTGCAGCCCCCGGACCCCCTCCACGAAATCCGGCCCCGTCAAGGCAACACCTCGGCGCACAAGCTCCTCTGCCACCGCCTGCAAATGTCTTGGCCATACATACCGTGCCCGGGAAAGGAAGTTCCGTCTCGCATCCGGGAAATCTACCAGAAAATCGGTTAAGCTTCTGGACCCCTTTAGTGCATTGCACTGGAGGCAGGCGGTAACTACGTTGCCGCCTGAGTCATCGCCGCCCCGGGTCCGGGGCTGCACGTGGTCTATACTGAGTGACTCCGCCGAGCCGGCCAGCCCGCAGTACACGCAGGTCCAGTCGTCGCGCGCGAAAATTTCAGTTCGTTTCAAAGCACTATCTCCGTGAATATTCCTGACAGATCCCGTCGGCAGCTGTTCGATCGGCTCGTCCGCTTTGTAGAAAGCGACGAGGCCATTGAGACTGCCGATGATCTGCCTCCGCGTTTAACTGCAACCGCACTACAGGCCCTGCGTATGTCCCGCTCACGTGACCGAATCCTGAATAACCTCGATGAGATGTACAAGGAGGCCTTTGAAAGAGCCAAGGCTTCCGAAGACCCGAACCAGATGACCGCGCTCGATTTTTCGTACAGGCGTGAACAGCTGTACTTCGAGATCCTGCTGGACATCCGGGACGCGATGGAGCGGCGCGGTTGACGTTGTAAGAGAGAGGCGGGGCGGAAGCCAGGTGGAAGTACTTTGCCAGTGGATGAAAAACGCCTGGCTACCCGCTATTTCGGTATAAATACGTAACAGATTGCAGCATAATGTGATGGGGGCCTCGCTCCGCCGGCCGGTGTGAGGTTTTCCCCTACAAAAATATCCGGAAATTCGCACAAAAGTTCCGGTTTTCTCTGTCTGGGTTATTGGTCTCCAGAAGGCGATTCTCATATCAGGATGAGAAACAAAACCTTCAAGGAGACAAAGCATGCTTTCAGCAACTTCTGAATACGCGATTCGCGCCGTGGTGGTCCTGGCGGGCGAGTATGGTATTCGACCTGTCCGTGCGGACGAGGTAGCTGATTCCATCGGAGCTCCGCGAAACTATCTCGCCAAGACTCTTAACGCACTGGTGAAAGCGGGTATCGCATCCAGTGCACGCGGCCCTCATGGTGGTTTTCAACTGGCACGTTCGCCGGAAGAGATCGCACTTGCAGACGTCATCGACTGTTTCGATGAGCCGCGCCAGGAGGTGTATCTCCACAGTCATCCGGACGATACACCATGCGAATCCCCGTCACCCTGTGTGGCATATCAGAACTGGAACGCACTCCAGATGGCGATCCGGGAGCCACTCACAAGAACATCGCTTGCCCAGCTCATGACTGCCGGGCCGGATGATGTCAACAAGATCAACTCAAAGGAATCCGATCATGCTGTCACCGATTAACGAACCTCTTGCAATACATGCCCGTCGCTTCGGCCTGGCGCTGCTGCTCGCACTTGCAGCGTTGCTTCTGAGCGGTGTCTTCTCTGCATGCTCACCGGTCAGTGCTGACGCAGCCGAGACAGCGAAGGCAGTAGTCCCGACACATGTTCTCCCCGAGATCATCGGTGAAGAGCATGCAGTTATGACAGAAGCTCCATACGTTCCACCGGCCATCACCCGTACACACGCCACCAAGGTCATCGTCGAGCTCGAGACAATCGAAAAGCCGATGCGTCTTGCGGATGGTGTTGACTACGTGATGTGGACATTCGGTGGCAGCGTTCCGGGAACCTTCATGCGTGTCCGTGAAGGCGATCTGGTGGAGTTCACACTCAAGAACCATCCGACCAGCACAGTACCGCACAACATCGATCTGCATGCTGTCACCGGGCCTGGTGGCGGTGCGGCCGCGACACTTGCAGTACCTGGCAAGCATGCGACCTTCGAGTTCCGCGCACTGAACCCCGGTCTCTACGTTTACCACTGCGCAGTGTCACCGGTCCCGATGCACATCGCCAACGGTATGTACGGTCTTATCCTCGTCGAGCCGAAGGAAGGACTTCCGAAGGTTGACAAGGAGTTCTACGTGATGCAGAGCGAGTTCTACGCGAAGTCAGCGGGTAAGGGGCTCCCGTACATCCTTGATATGGAGAAGGGTGCAGCTGAGCAGCCGACACACGTGGTGTTCAACGGCTCGGTTGGCTCGATGACAGGTGACAACGCACCGCAGGTCAACGTTGGCGATGCAGTCCGCCTCTTCGTCGGCAACGGCGGCCCGAACCTGAGCAGCTCGTTCCACGTTATCGGTGAAGTCTTCGACAACGTGTATGGCGAAGGCGGCACCATGGTGACACAGAAGAACGTACAGACCACAATGGTACCGGCGGGTGGCTCAGCGATAGTTGAGTTCCGCGCTGAGAAAGCCGGCAGCCTGGTACTGGTTGACCACGCCATCTTCCGCGCCTTCAACAAGGGTGCACTCGGCATGATCAACGTGGTAGGCGACGACAACAAGGCGATCTACGCCAAGAAGGAATAATCAAGGAATAACAAAGGACAGCTCTCCGTTCAGTGTGATACGCCGACAGCAGCGTATCACACTGCCGGAAGAGTAAAACAACAAACAAAGGACTAAGATCATGAACCGCCCGGGCATAACATCGAAATTGGCATTTGCCGCGATGTTGATGCTGCTGAGCACTGAGGCGGGTGCAGCAGTCGCGGTGAACCGGCGCTCAGAGATGATCCGGGTTCCCGCAGGCTCCTACGAGCCGCTCTACGGGGCCGGCGGCACAGGGCGAGCCGAGGTCGCCTCATTCCGGATAGACCGCGATGCGGTTACACGCCGCGAGTATCTGGAATTTGTGAAAGCGCGCCCCGAATGGCAGCGCGGCAATGTTCCAGCAGTCCGTGCGGACGCGAACTATCTCTCCGACTGGAGCGACGGTCTCAACCCGGGTGAACGTGCGCCACTTGATGCGCCTGTCACCAATGTGTCGTGGTTTGCTGCCCGCGAATACTGCGAAGCCCAGGGGAAGCGGTTGCCAACAGTTGCTGAGTGGGAGTATGTGGCTGCGGCGAGCGCTACAATGCGGGACGCAGCACGCAGCCCGGCGTTTATTCAGTCGGTGCTTGAGATGTATCTCTGGAGAGGTCAGGAGGCCCGTCCTGTAGGTACCGCTGGAATGAACTTCTACGGTGTCCGCGGGTTGCACGACCGCGTTGCAGAGTGGGTGGAGGACTTCAACAGTGTCCTCGTGTCGGATGATTCGCGCGGCGTCGGAGCACGCGATCACGATCTCTACTGCGCCAGTGCTGCCATCGGTGCACTCGACCCGTCAAACTATCCGGCATTCCTGCGCTACGCGCTTCGCTCCGGTCTTTCGGGGCGCTCAACAATTCAGAATCTGGGGTTCCGCTGTGCTGCATAAATCCGGGATCAGAGGCAGTGCACTGCTGATGGCCTTCGCCGCAGCCGCACTGTTCGCGTCAGGGTGCTCTCCCAAAGGTGGAGAAGCCGCTGCTGTTGTTGAATCGGGTGACAATGCCGTGTCTGCTGATGCAACAGGTGCATCGTCATATTCTGTTTTCGACCTCAACAGTGCTTTCACCGATCAGGACGGTGTAAAGGTTGACCTGCGCGATGTTGCAGGGAAGCAAAGCGTTATTGCATTCATCTATACAAATTGTACAGCCACCTGTCCGCTTATTGTTGGTGCACTCAAGCGGATTGAAGCGGAGCTGAGTGCGGATGAGCTCCGTGATACCCGCTTTCTGCTGGTGTCGATAGATCCGGACAGGGACACACCGGGGCGTCTTTCAGAATGGGCGCGTGGCACCGGTCTTGACGAATCCCGGTGGAGGCTCCTTGTGGGAGACAATGCCACTCTCAGGGAGCTTGCTGTTACACTTGATGCACGCTATCAGATTCTGGAAAACGGTGAGATAGCGCATACAAACGGATTTACCATCATCGACGGTGAAGGGCGTGTGATTCATCATCAGCCCGGCTACCAGGATGTCGATGACGCCCTGAAGACAATACATACACGGCGCTGAGGCGCCAAAGAACCACATGTTCACTACAACCTTTTTTACCGCCGCAGTTCTGGCAACTGCGGCGGTGCCGGACAGTACGCGTCCGGTTCCTGCTGATTCCATAAAGGATCAGGCACAAAAGACATCCATTGCCGTATCAGGCGAACAGAGAACGCGCTCCGAGTGGGATAAACCCATGTCCGGGGCGCCTTCTGATTTGTTCACCCTCATGCGCACAAGACTGGCTCTCAAAGTTCAGCCGTCCGCCACTGTAACGATCTTTCTTCAGGGGCAGGACAGCAGAGTCTTCGGTGATGGCACCGGCACCGCGCGGCAGACATTCGACTTGCATCAGGGGTACGTGCAGCTTTCGCATAACACCGGGAGCCACAACGTGGATCTGAGAGCCGGACGGCAGGAGCTGTCGTTCGGGAACAGCCGACTGATTGAAGTAGGAGACTGGTCCAACTTCGGGAAGGCCTACGATGGGCTTCGCACAACGATTACCCCCACCGTCAGCGGCCCTCTGTGGTCGCTCGATCTCTTTGCTGCCACGATGGAAGAGCGAGGCAGGAAATACGGCACTGACCGTTCCTCGCCACGCAGGGACCAAAGCATCGGCGGCGCGTTTCTTTCCCTGACACCTGCCGGGAACAGCAACACCAGACTGGATGTCACAGCTCTTGCAGATGCGGGCGCGGCGTTCCGCAGCTACAGCGATGCACACCGTTACACACTGGACGTGCGACTGAGTCAGGCAGATATGAACGGCCTCCGTTTCGAACTTGAAGGTGCCTTGCAACTCGGCAAGCAGGATGCAGCAATTGCCGGCGACGTGCTGGCACAGGATATCAATGCTTCGCTTATCGGAGTGCGGGTGGGGAATGCAGTGAAGAAGAACAGTCCGTTGACTGTAACGTTTGGCGCGGACCTGCTGTCGGGTGATGAGACACCGCAGGACAACAAGTATTCCGCTTTCAACATCCTCAATGGAAGCAATCATACCTACTACGGTCTGCTGGACTTTTTTTCTGACCCGGCGTCGGGGACACGTGATCGCGGCCTGCAGGATTTCTTTGTACAGGGCGATGTGCGCCTGACCAACAGGCTCCGTTTTCAGACGCAAATCCACAAGATGATGCTCGCGACGGGTGAGAATCGTGATTACGGCTGGGAAGCAGACTTTGCACTCCCGTTCGCCATTGATCAGGATACCCGCATAGAGCTGGGTTACGCTGCATTCCGTGCCGGCAACGACGCGGCATCAGTCGGGCTTGCAGCCTCCGGAAAGACTCAGCAGTTGCTGTATCTGCAGCTGAGAGCCGGATTCCGGCAATAGGCAGAGGCTTGTAGTGCAGTACTGCGCAGTACTGCGCAGCTGTATGTGAGCTGCGCAGTGCTGTTCCTACTTGTTACAAAACTGTCCGGGCCATTGATTTCAGCCATCCGGATTGACGAGGTATTGCGACTGCTGTCCGGAAGGCAACATCAATTTCCGGAGTACTGATGGACTGGTTTGTTCGTGGTTTTATCCGTTCAAGTGTGACGTGGCTTGCGATCGGTATCACGCTGGGTCTTGTGATGGACTTGTGGCCGCAGTTTACCGTGTACCGGGTGGCGCATCTGCACATCAATCTTGTTGGATTTGTTTCAATGATGATTTTCGGGGTGGCGTATCATGTCATCCCACGGTTTACCGGCGTACCTCTGCAGTGGCGAAAGGGGGCGGGGTACCACTTGTATATCGGGAACGCCGGACTCGCGCTGCTGGTGCTTGGGTTCGCGTTGCGGGGAGCGCGTGTGCCGTATGCGACGGCGCTGATGGCAGCAGGTGGGATCATTACTGCCGCAGGCTGCTACATCTTCATATTCGTAATCTGGACGACGCTGAATAAGGCGACGGCAGTGGGCCGCCGGTAGGGCGAAGGAAGCGATCAATGGTGGGCAGTAGCGGGCGCCGGCGCTGCCATTTCGGGAGTGTGGGTTGAACAGTTGCGGGCTCCGGGGGCAAATTGCCGCATGAGCTTCTTACACAACTTCCGGGCGCTTGCGCCGATTTCTGCTGCATTGCTGCTGGGTGTCACAACCGCGTGCGGCACTCGCGACAGCGGTACTCCCGATGAAAACGGGAGTGCCGTAATGGCTGCGATCGATAACGGGCCGCCTCCGACACACACCATTTTCCGTGCGCTCGGGCAGGAGCCCGGGTGGGTTATCACCATCGACGATTCGCTCGTGGTGCGCTGGGATTACGATGAACACCGGGTTACGGTGCCCGTCCCTCAAGCCCAGCTGGAAGACGGGGTGACGCGCTACGCGTTCACGCACGACGGTACACAGTTCACGATTGTCGTCCGCGATACAACTTGCGGTGACACCATGAGCGATCGGGACTACCCGTCGACAGTGGAGCTAACCATTGGTGAGCGCAAACTGAATGGCTGCGGTGGTAAGTCGTCGCCACTCATCGACGGCGGCGAGTGGTCTGTTACATCCCTTGAGGGCGGCCCGCTCATTGACGGCTCGCGCATAACCATGCAGTTCGCAGACGAATCCCGCATCGTGGGTAATGCCTCCTGCAACCGCTATGCTCTGCCGTATCAGGCAAACGGCAACGTGATCGAGGTGGAAGACGGATTGCTTACGCGCATGTACTGCGGAGGCGGCCTGGATGATCAGGAGACCCGGTTTGTCGGCCTGATGAAAGGGAGGCTGACGGTGCATATAGACGCGGAAGGCATCCTGCATATCGAGCGGGAAGGGAAGGAA
>CAZDMG010000009.1:0-38717 GCA_964506655.1 uncultured Gemmatimonadaceae bacterium | reverse complement strand
GTCTGGGTGCTGATATAATAGGGCTCGAGGAGGTCGATTCACTGGTAGAGCGGAGCAACCGCATCGACGAGCCCGATTCGCTCGCGAAACTGCTGGGGATGCACGCAGCATTCGGTGCCTTTTTTGATTATCAGGGCGGGAAGTACGGGCTGGCTATGCTGTCCAGACATCCGGTGATCAGTTCGCACTCACTGCGGCTCCCCGATGGCAATGAGCCGCGGGTGGCGCTCTTCGCGTACACGACAACGGCCGCCGGCGACACTATTGCGGTGGTTGTTGTGCACTTCGACTGGGTGGAGAACGATTCTTTCCGCTTTGTGCAGGCGAGTGTGGTGGCTGCCGCGCTGGATACGATGACAACACCGTATGTCCTGCTGGGTGATTTCAACGACGTGCCGGCTTCCCGCACCCTCGCACTGTTTACATCGCGTGCGGTTGAAGCGAAGAAGCCGGCAGGAGCGTCGAATAGTTTCCCGAGCGACAACCCGGACACCGAGATCGACTACATCTTTGTCGCACCGGAATCACGGTGGCGAATCGGTGCGACGAGTGTAGTTGACGAACGCATGGCATCGGACCACCGGCCCGTGCGTGCCATGCTTGAGTACCTGCGCCGGTAGTCAAGTGCGGGTGTCACCCGCCGCTCAGAAGTCCGTTGAAAGGGTCAGGTAGAAACTCCTGGGCGGCAATACGAAATAGCGTGCGACACCGTACGAAACGCTCCCGCTGCCGAACTTTTGTGTGTCCCCCACATTGGCGGCCCGAAGAGTGAGCGTATAGCGGGACCAGTTGGCACGGGTCGCCAGGTCGAGCACATACATATCGGGAAGTACATGCGCGCTGTTGCCAGTGTTATCCAGATATGCCTTTGACTGATATCGCCCTTCGGCGATCAGAGCGAAACCTGTACGCGGCTGGTAGTCGACCCGGTGCGTGGTAATAAGCTCCGGCGAGAGCATGGGCTGCACGTTGTTGAATACCTGCGGCACATCACCGCTCGAATCGATAAAGCGGTTGATGCGACTGTAGTTCCAGGCAAGCGTGCCACTTAAAGTGAGTTGTTCGGTGGCATGAATGGTTACGTCACTCTCAACGCCGCTCCGCACACTCGCACCGACGCTCTTGCGTGGAATGGACCCGGAAGCCATGGGTGTCCCAATGGGCGCAATCATATCCGGGAATGCCATGTAGTACAGATTTGCATTCACCTCCGACCGGCTGTTCCGGAATGCGATACCGGCTTCGGTGTCATAAACGCGTTCCGGTTTTATGCGGCTCAGATCGCCGATCTCTGCCACGTTGTATTCGTTGAGGTCGTCCTCTCCGGCGAAGAGATCGCTGCGTGCAGGTTCGCGCCCCGTACTTCCGAAAGACGCGAACAGCGACCATGCAGGTGCGAGCTGCCAGGTGATACCACCGCGCGGATTCAGGAACGTCCAGTGAATGTCGCGTTCATCGATGCCGGCGTTCGCATCCGGCTCATACCTGAAGTAGGCGTACCGCGTTTGCAGGTCACCGAAGAGCCTTACCGCTGGTGTGGCATCGTACGAGAGTTTCACGAACGCACTGGCGTCGTTTTTGTGTCCGGTATTGGAGTAGAGATACGCCGGATCGGGGCGGAGCCACGCGCGGTGAGTGCGCTCATAGTCATTGACGTTCGCGCCTGCGTTTATCCGTGCGCGCCCACCGGCTGCAGTGCGGTTCAGCGCAACGGTGGCGCCGTACCAGATGTGCGACAGGCCGTAGCTGTATCGGTCCTGGTCCCAGAAGAAATCGTATTCACCGCTTGCCGAGTTCCTGTAGACTGTGGTGTTGATGGAACTGTTTTCGCTTACGATGCGTGTCCATGAAAGGGCGAGCATCTGCTGACCGAAACGATCGCGTTCATCCGGTGCCAGTGGGTTATATCGTCGGTTGACTGCGAGCTCATCCAGTGTTGCACCCTCGTAAGCGAGGGTATCCATGAGGAGTCCGGCGAGTGCGGAAAGCTTGATGATATTCCGGTCGCCGAAGTATCCTACGCCTGCAAAACCGGATTTTCCTTCAACGCCACTGTGATCCCTGTAACCGTTGGTTCGGACTGCGCCTGCGCGTCCGTAGAACGCGAGGCGATTATGGAGCCCGGAATTGAAAGAGCCGCTTACGCGCTGTGCACCATATGAACCTGCCTGTACTTCAACGCTGCCGCTGGCATTGCGGCGCGCGATCGGCATGGTCTCAAAGTTGAGCGAGCCCGCAAACGCTGCAGTGCCGTTTGTGCTGGTGCCAACTCCGCGCTGAACCTGTACCGATCGCACATTCGCCAGCAGGTCGGTGAAGTTGGCGAAATAGAGGACCTGGTCTTCCGGGTCGTTCAGTGGTACGCCGTCGAGTGTGATATTGATGCGAGTCTGGTCCATCCCGCGGAGCCGGAGATGACTGTACCCCCAGTTTGTCCCGGTTTCCGTATGAACCGAGAGTGACGGTGATGCGCTCTGCAGGAGAAGTGGCACATCCTGCCCGAAGTTCCGCTCCATAAGCATGGCACGATCAAGTGTCTTTTCTGCTATTGGAGGCTGGTCGGTGGATCTGATGGCGCGCACAGTAACGCCTTCGATATTCTGCGCCTGTTGCGTCCGTGCAGTGCTGTCGCGGACTGTACTGTCGCGCTGTTGCGCACGGGCGCTTGTCGGTGCGAGGAGGGTGATGGCAACTGCCAGCATGGAAGCGAGCGTTGAAACCGCCATTACGGTATGCGTGACACCCGCCCTGCGGCATAACTGAAGGCGCACAAAATTCACGCCCGATACTTCTTTGGACATAAGGACTCCCTACGCCGGTATGATCCGGATCAGGTTCAGCGGGACTCTCTCAGCCGTACAACGGTTGTGTTGGTACGACACCCCGGTCTGTTTTAGAATATTAGCACATATGCAGCCATTTTCTCAATCCTGCCCCCGATGACGGTTTGCCAGTGGATCAGCGCGCATGGCAGCAGCTGTCTGGAGCTGACGGGATTCATTTTCGGCGTGATCAACGTCTGGCTTGCCACGCGCGAGAATGTGTGGAGCTGGCCTGCGGGGATCATCAATGCAACAATGTACATCTTTGTCTTTGCAGGCGAGGGGCTGTATTCTGACACGGGTTTGCAGGTGGTGTACCTCTCTATCTCCATTTACGGTTGGTATTCCTGGCTGCGGGGTGGTCCGTCTCATACGCCGCTGACAGTGTCGGCAACCGGAGCGCGCCGCGGCATATGGATAGCGCTATCGGCAATCGTAGCCTGGCTCGTGCTCTGGCGGATAACCAGCCTGATCCCTTCGGCATCGCTTGCTCCACTCGACGCCGCACTTGTTGCTTCGAGTCTTGCAGCTCAGTTCATGATGACGCGCAAGTTCAGGGAATGCTGGACGGTGTGGATAGTGACAGACATTGTGTACGTAGCGATGTTCCTGTGGAAGGGGTTGGCGCTCACAGCGGTGCTTTACGGAATCTTCACCTTACTCGCAATCAAGGGGCACTTCGATTGGACCCGATCTTTCGCCCGGACCTCACGCGCGTCGTAATAACCGGTTCCGAATCAACGGGGAAGACGACCCTTGCCCGCACACTCGCCGCCCGGTTTCACACCATATATGTCCCTGAGTTTGTACGTGAGTTCGCGCTTTCCAGGGGTGCACCGATAGACTTCCGTGACCACGGTACAATTGCCCGTGGTCAGATAGCGCTGGAAAACGAAGCTGCGGCGCGTGCACCAGGGCTGCTGTTACAGGATACTGACCTGGTGAGCACTGTGGTGTACTGCGAGCACTATTTCGGTCGCTGTCCGCAGTTCATTATCGACACTGCAGTGGAGCGGCGGGGGGCGCTGTACCTCCTTCTTTCACCGGATGTGCCGTGGATTGCAGACGGTGTCCGTGATCGTGGCGATCGGCGCTCTGAGATGCACAAACTGTTTACCACCAGACTGATGGAGCTTGGGATGCCAGTGGTTGAAATCGCTGGTGATTATGCAACGCGCACAGAACGCGCGGCCGCGGAGATCACATCACTGCTGGCGCAGCTGCGCAGCTGATGTTTTCTGTGTGGCCATCTGCATTGATACTGCGATCCCGCCATTTGATGTGCGGAAAAGAGTCCTGACTGACATTCCAAGGGGTATCCCCGACCGTTGCTCCGGCGCGAGGAACGCCAGGCGCCACCCTGGGCCGCCGTCGCGAACTACGTCTCCCAGCCGCGAGTAGAGTCTTCGCAGTGAACTGTTGTCACTGATGCGGAGCCCGTATGGCGGGTTGGCCAGCACCAACCCTGACGCTCCGAAACGATGCAGCGCGACATCGGAAAGACTCTGATGCACGATCTGAATGTTGTCTGCCACACCGGCCCGCTCTGCGTTTGCGAGTGCTGCATCGCAGGCACCCGAATCGCGATCTGAAATAACGATCGGTACCTGCAGCTGATGGCGTTCCATGGCTGTAGCCGCTTCGCGTATCTTCTGAAAGTGCGCACGCGGCGCTCCGGGCCACTTTTCGATGGCGACGTTGCGCCCCTTGCCGGCTGCCATACGGCGGGCCATCAGTGCCGCTTCAATACCGATTGTCCCGGACCCGCAGAATGGGTCCACCAGTGGGGTTTCTCCAGTCCACTCACACGCCATGAGCATCGCCGCTGCGAGTGTTTCCCTTAGCGGAGCTTTGGCAACTGCCTGTCTCCACCCGCGCCGGTGGAGCAATTCACCAGAACTGTCGGCACTGATGGTGCAGACGTCGTGTTCCATGCGCACGAGTATCAACTGCGCGGGTTCCTGTGCCGATTGCTGCACATGTTCGTGCACAGGTTGATGTACCAATGGCTGCGCCGCCGCCTGTATCGCTTCACTGCTTTCGTCTTCTTTGTCGTCCGTGCTGTGCGCAAGAACTTCCGCTCCGGTGGCTGCCGTGATCGCTCTGCCTATCCGTTCAGCAACGGCGTCGGAGTGATAAAGCCGTGACTTGCGACAGGTAACCCGAAGCCTCACTTTCCTGTTGTGCGCTGTTACCAGCTGCCACGGCACTTTGCCGGCTTTGCGCTCCAGAATTGCGAAATCGTGTGCCGGAAACGTTGCGAGTCTGATGATTACCCGGCTGGCGATGCGTGAATGCAGGTTGACAGCAAATACCTCTTCTGCCGTCGCTCTGAATTGCACGCCTCCGGCTTCGGTCCCGGAGTGAGTAATACCGAGCTGATCCAGCTCCCGCGCCAGGAGCGCGGAGAGTCCGGGTGCAGCTACCGCGAAGGCATCCAGGGTATTCCCTGCAAAGATGCCTTTTGTGAAGTGACTCTTAAGCTGCCCGTTCATTGGCGCTGTCGCGCCGGTGCAATCTCAGGGGTGAACGCATACCACGTGCCACAACAAGGCTTTCGAACTCCTCTGCGCCCAGTGGTGGAGCGAAGAGGAATCCCTGTCCCAGCTCGCAGCCAAGTTGCAATAACTGGCCGCGCTGAGCTTCGGTCTCTATCCCTTCCGCGACTGTGCGCATCCGCAGAGTTTCACCAAGTGCGACGATGGCACTTGCCAGCACCGGCCCGTCTTCTCCTTTATCGATGTCATCAACAAAGCCCTTATCGATTTTGAGGATATCGATAGGGTATCTCTGAAGATAACTGAGCGAACTGTAGCCCGTACCGAAATCGTCAATGGCAAGTGAGACGCCGAGTGACTTGAGTGCAATCAGGCGTGCCATGGAGACTTCAGTGTGCTGCATGAGCATGCTTTCAGTAATCTCAAGGACCAGTCTTTCGGGTGGCAGCCCGGATTCAGCGAGGGCTTCCCTGACGTGATCTATGATTATCTCTTCCTGCAGCTGACGGCCCGAGAGGTTTACCGTGACCCGCAGCGGGCGACCGTGGTCGCGCTCCCACCGGGAAGCGGCTTTGCAGGCGTTACGGAGGACCATTCTGCCCAGAGGCACCACGAGGCCTGTCTCCTCGGTAATCGGGATGAACACGCCGGGAGGTACTGTTCCACGTTCCCTGCACTGCCACCGCACAAGTGCTTCAGCACCGTAGACCTCACCGGTCTGGAGAACCACTATGGGCTGGAACTGCAGGATGAATTCTTCGCGTTCTATGGCGCGTCGCAGATCGGCTTCGACAACAAGCCGTTCAAGTGCAGCTGTGTGCATCTCCGGCTCGAAGAAGACGTGCTTCCCTTTGCCGTTTGTCTTCGCCACGTACATTGCGACGTCAGCGTTACGAACCAGCTCTTCCGAGCTTTCACCTGCGGATGTCCGTGCGATCCCGATACTTGCGCTTACAAAGACTTCTTTCCCGCTGAGGCTGAAGGGAGTGGAAAGCGCGGCCCCGATGCGTTCGGCAACTTTCCCGATCTCATCCGAGACCGGTGATGAATCTTCAAGGAGCACTGCGAATTCATCGCCGCCGAGCCGTGCGATCACATCGGTGTCACGTACGCAGGTAGCCAGGCGCCTTGCGGCTTCGACGAGGAGGCGGTCTCCTGCGGCATGGCCGAGTGAGTCATTTACGTTCTTGAAGTTGTCGAGATCAAGAAAGAGAACGCTTACTGAGTGACCCTGGCGCTGTGTACGCGCGAGTGCGTGTCCAACCTGATAAAGAAAGAGCGAACGATTTGCCAGATCGGTAAGCGGATCGTGGAACGCCTGGTGCATGTACTGCTCGCGGATAACACTTTGTTCAGTAACATCACGCGTATTGATTACAAAGCCATTGATAACGGGCTCATCGAGGAGGTTGGTACCAATGTTGTCGGCGTTATGCCATGAGCCATTGGCATGCCGGATGCGCCATTCACGCTTGACAGTTGGCGGCGCACCCGTGGCCTGCCCATCGGCCGTACCGGGTGCGAGGAGCTCGCGTGTGAATTCCGCCGCAGCGATAACGTCATCCGGGTGAAGCAGGTCAATGAGACTTGTGCCTTCAAGTTTATCAGCAGGGTGTCCGAATACCGATTCAAATGAAGGGCTGACAAACCGGATCGTAAAATCTTCGTCGACGATGGTAATGACGTCGCTGGAGTGCTGGATGAGCGCACGGAACCTGGCCTCTCCCTGCCTTGCGGCCGACTCAGCACCGAGCTGGACCATTTCGCGCGAAAGCACAACGCGCCGCAGGAGTGTGAGAATGGCGATTACGACCCCACCATATATAACACCTCCCAGTGGCCTGATGCTCTCTTCACCGGCCATGTGGAGCAACAATGCGAAGGCCGGTACAACCGCAACATATGGGAGAAGCCTTGACGCGGTGGCGACTGTACGCTGGATCAGTCGTGCGTTACGTACTGAACCGGGCGACCCGTGCAGTTGGATCCACGCGGCGACAGCAACGAGCGTGCCGGCAACAGGACCGCTGTATTGTACGAACCCTGAAATGCTTCCATTCAGATGGCGTTCAATCAGGAGAAGCGCTACGCTTATAGCGTGTACCAGAGGCGCGGCGGCAAGTGCTGTAAGAATTGCGGATTCACGTGCGGACTGCAGGCGACGCGAAAGAAAAGAGGCAATGAGTACGATCACGAATGACAGCGACAGCGACGCATGCATGAAGATCGTGTTGTACCACTGCGCTGCTCCACTGGGGCTCATCGTCGAGAGATCGAACCACGCGACGACAGCGGCCCCTGCTATGACTGTCGCTGCATCCAGAATGAGCTTCCCTGCTTCGATGCCGCCTC
Organism: uncultured Gemmatimonadaceae bacterium; assembly: GCA_964506655.1. Taxonomy (GTDB): domain Bacteria; phylum Gemmatimonadota; class Gemmatimonadetes; order Gemmatimonadales; family Gemmatimonadaceae; genus Gemmatimonas. The sequence continues at coordinate 31,045 of CAZDMG010000009.1, read as the reverse complement.
GTGGGGCAACCCGAAGCGATAGAAGCCCTGCGATGACGAGGAGCTGTGGCAGGAGCGGGGTAAACGACTGCTGTGCACCTGGACCGAATTCTCCATTGGCCTGCGCCACAACGAGCCCAAGACCGATGAACATTGCGCTTGCGATCGCAGCACCGTGGAATTTCCACATCGTACGCCAGTCCGGAGCGACGTGCTCTGACCTGGCCGCGTGTGCAATCTGAAAGAGTGCAATCAGGTGGACTGCAACTATGAGCGACCATGTAAATACCGGATCGGGACCCGAGCCGTTCTTTATCAGGGTTGCGGCAACAGCAGCGCCAGCTACGGCACAGGGGATGGCCCAGAAGATGACCTTTCGCGTCCAGCCACTGACTGGCTCAGCGATGGCAAAGACTTTCTGCGACAGTGTAGGACGCGAACGCAATGCATCCACGCCATTGTGCTGAGGCTCTGAATCGACTTTGAACAGGAGGGGCATCCGCAGAGCGGAACAAGTAGTGCCGGAGTTCCGGCGTGGAGAATATCGGCCAATCATCGGCACGTGTCTCCAGGATGACGGTTACCGTCACAGACTCGTCACGCTGTCACGCGGAATATGTTACCGGACTGGCGCTTGCCGTTCCATAGCTGGCAATACCCTGCGTGGGATGAGCCGGAATCCAAGCAGGAGTACAAAAATGGCGGTGTAGATCAGCGGCTCACGATAGTCGCTTTTTACCGCCCACAGGAAGTGGATGCAGGCGGCTATAACGGCGGGATAAATGAGCCTGTGAAGGCGCACCCAGTTCCTGGAGCCCAGACGTCGCACCGAGCGTTTGGTCGAAGTAAGCGCAAGCGGCAGAAGCAGGAGGAAAGCCAGCATGCCGAGTGTTACGTAGCGATGCTGCGTGATGTCCTCGATGATATCACCGGCATCAAAGAACTTGTCAATGCCGATATAGATCAAGAGGTGGGTTGCGCACCAGAAGAAAGCAGTGAGACCCAGGAACCTGCGTGCTGCAACGAGCCAGCCACGTCCAGTGATACGGATGACCGGGGTTACGGCGAGGGTAAGCACCAGGTACCTGAGTGTCCACCTTCCGGTGAAGTGTTCGAGCCCTTCAACCGGTTCAGCGCCCAGACCGCCCGTGAAGAGCGCGAAGATCATCCAGAGTGCAGGCGTGATTGCCAGAAACCAGAGGAGTGGCTTCATAGCCCTGGGAGCTGCCATCAGAAGTTCTTTCGCAGATCCATCCCGGCATACATGGACGCCACCTGGCCCGCGTATCCGTTGAACATCTTCGTATCGATGCGGAAGAATTCGCCGACGCGCCGTTCGCGCGCCTGACTCCACCGCGGGTGGTTCACTGTGGGATTCACATTTGCATAGAAGCCGTACTCATCAGGCGCCCACTCCGCCCAGGTGGTGAGTGGCATCTTGTCGGTGAAGTGGAGTTTAACGATGGCTTTGACGCCTTTGAAGCCGTACTTCCATGGGACAACGAGCCGGAGTGGAGCACCATTCTGATTCAGCAGATCCTTGCCGTATATACCGGTTGCGAGAAGCGTAAGCGGGTGCATTGCTTCGTCCATACGGAGCCCTTCCCTGTAGGGCCAGTTGAGGATCCGGCGGCGCTGACCGGGCATCTGCTGCGGGTCCAGAAGCGTTGTCATCTCGACGTACTTCGCCGACGGAAGCGGATCGCAGCGGGCTATTATGTCGCGCAACTGCACCCCCTGCCACGGAATTACCATCGACCATGCTTCGACGCAGCGCATACGGTAGATGTGTTCCTGGACTGAGATCCCGCGCAGCAGATCCTCAAGCGCCCAGGTCTTCGGTGACTTCACAAGGCCGTCGACTTTGACACTCCACGGTGAAGAGCGAAATTCACCAGCGTTGGCAGATGGATCACCTTTGTCGGTACCGAACTCGTAGTAGTTGTTGTAGGTCGTGATGCTTTTGTAATCCGTGAGTTTATCACCTTTGTCCTGAGTGCTGACCGGGGAGATGGCATGCAGCGCGCGAGGCACTGCCATTGGCACAGCAGCCGCTGCGGCAATCGCACCCGCCTTCTCAATGAATGAGCGGCGGTTGAGGTATGTCTCCTCCGGTGTGATTTCAGAGGAAGGTATGTCGTTCGGTCGGCGAATAAGCATATCAGGTGCTCTCAAGGCAGGTTTCAGCAGGTCAGCCGGCAGATTAATACCCCATAACGGTGGAATTGCCGGCTTGACCTGCGTCTACTGATAATATCCATGGTGCGGCGGTTAAACAGTATCAGCGACAGACCATAGTACACAGACCATAAAAACCGGAATCGTATGAAGGCAGCTCTTAACCTGTGGGCATGGGCATCGGCGGTGATGTGTGTGATAGTCGGCACGCCGATAGTCGCACTCCTCTGGGCGGTAACGGCGCCCTTTGACCCAGGGCGCTACGTAGCAGGTCGGAGCTTCAGGCTTGTCGGGGTTGCAGCGGTCAAGCTCAACCCGTTGTGGAAGTTCAGTACACGTGGGCGGCTGAGCGACCCCAGGCGCCCTTATGTCGCCATCGCAAATCACGAGAGCTATGCCGACATTTTCCTCATCAGCTGCTTCCCGTGGGAAATGAAATGGCTCAGTAAGGAGACAGTTTTCCGGATACCTCTTATGGGTTGGATGATGCATATGGCTGGCGATATACGGGTTGAACGCGGTAACCGCCAATCGGCAGCCCGTGCCATTCAGCAGTGCCAGGATCGACTGGGGAAGCGCGTGAGCATCATGATCTTTCCGGAAGGCACGAGATCGCGTACATCGGAGATGCTCCCTTTCAAGGACGGTGCGTTCCGCCTTGCCATTGAAGCTGGTGTACCACTGCTCCCCATTGCAGTCGCTGGTACCCGCAACGCCATGGCCAAGGGGACATTTACTTTTCAGCGTTCGACAGCAGTTGCCATGATACTTGAGCCGATCCCGACCGAGAGCATGAGCCTCGCTGATATACCTCGACTAAAAGAGATTGCACGCGCCCGTATTGAAGAAGGGAGGCAAACGCTGCGACGCGAACTGGGTATCACAGAAGCATGAACTCATCCGATGAAAACGCGCTTGAGGAATTGCTGTCGCGTCCTGACGAAGCAACTGTAAGCTCATTGGCGAAGGGTGAAGGTGACCTGATTGTTCTGGGTGCCGGGGGTAAGATGGGGCCAACCGTCGCCCGCATGGCGAGGCGCGCCTTTGATGCAGCCGGCGCACACGACAGGGCAGTTATTGCTGTCTCGCGTTTCTCCGACCGGAGCAAGGCTGACACACTTGAGTCATACGGCATACGCACTGTCACTGCCGACCTGCTGGACTGGGGCGCAACCAGGCGACTGCCGGACGCCGCCAATGTGTTGTGGATGGCCGGACAGAAATTCGGAAGCAGTGCGAACCCTGTTGGTACGTGGGCCAGCAATGTCCTTGCACCTTCGTATACCGCAGAACGGTACGCCGGCTCGCGTATTGTATGCTTCTCAACCGGAAACGTGTATGGGCCGTCGCCTGTCGACAACGGCGGGTCACGCGAGAGCGATGCATTAAAGCCGGACGGCGAATACGCTGCATCCTGCATTGGGCGCGAGCGTGTCTTTCAGGCGATCTCGCTCAGGACAGCTTCACCGCTGTTCATTTTCCGTCTTTTTTATGCCTGCGACCTGCGCTACGGCGTGCTCACTGACCTGGCGCTCAAGGTGCACCGTGGCGACGCAATCCCGCTTGACACATCATGGGTCAATGTCATCTGGCAGGGCGACGCCAACAGGTTGGCACTCCGCGCAATTGAAGAGGCGGGTACACCGGCAACTGTCCTCAACATCACAGGCGCTGCAGTGCCCGTAAAAGAGCTCGCGGAAGCATTGGCAGCAAGGCTGGGAAAGGTGGCGCACTTCACCGGTGAACCACAGAATAGCGCACTGACCGCAGATATCACTGCGTTACGGAGAACGCTGCCAACCGAATTTCTTCCGCTGGAAACACTCCTGGACTGGACCGCAGAGTGGGTTGCAAGCGGCAGGCGTCTGTTGAACAAACCCACGGGTTATGAGCAGCGCGATGGCAGATACTGAATCGTCATTGATGCTCGCTGATGCGCGGAATTTACTGTTGCGCGGAACGGTTATTCCTGCGCATCCGTTGGCGCTAACCGCAGCACGCTCTGTCGATGAGCAAAGCCAGCGCGCACTCACACGCTATTATGTGGCAGCAGGCGCTGGCGGTATCGCGGTCGGTGTACACACTACCGGCTTTCAGATCCACAACGAAGCAACCGGGCTCTACCGGCCGGTACTTGAACTGGCAGCTGAGACTGCGCGCGAAGCCTTGTCGCGGCGAAGTACTGCGCAAGCCTTTATCCGTGTTGCCGGCCTCGTTGGTCATACCGCGCAGGCGAGACGCGAAGCAACCATCGCCAGGGAGCTGGGCTACGACTGCGGCCTCCTGTCACCTGGTGCGCTGCGTGGCGCGTCCAACGCAGAAATCCTTGCACACTGCCGCCATGTGGCTGAGGTCATCCCGCTCTTCGGGTTTTACCTGCAGCCGGCGGTGGGCGGCATGCAGCTGGATTACAACTTCTGGCGCTCTTTCGCAGAGATCCCGCAGGTGGTGGCGATCAAAATCGCGCCATTCAACCGTTACGCAACAATAGACGTCGTTCGTGCCGTGGCAGACGCCGGCCGCGATGACATAGCACTCTATACCGGTAACGACGATTCAATAATTGCGGACCTGACTACCCCGTTTGCTGTGAACAACATTAACGGCAGCGGTAACGATATCAATGACAGCGGTTACGGAGACAACAGCCGTGGCCGCAACGATAGCGCCAGCATATACAGCAGTGTACACGGAGCCAGCAGCTACGCCGCAAACCCAATACACACTCCGCGCTGGATTACCGGTGGGCTACTCGGCCAGTGGGCGGTCTGGACCAGCAACGCAGTCCGGTGGCTCGATAAAATCCGCGAGTGGCGTGAAGGCGGAGCAGATGCCGTGCCCACCCGATGGCTTATGAACGGCACAGCACTGACTGCCGCTAACAAGGAAATCTTTGACGCGGTAAATCAATTCAGGGGCTGTCTGCCGGGAATACTTGAAGTATTGCGACGGCAGGGGCTCGTGCAGGGCACCTGGACACTGGACGTAAACGAACAACTGTCCCCGGGGCAGAGTGATGCAATCAGAAATATCCAGAGCGTGTACCCGTGGCTGGCTGACGACGACTTCGTAGCTGCCCATCTGGATGAATGGCGCAGATAACGCCGGTAATGCAGCACTGATATGAACGCTGCGTGAACGGTGCCAGTAACGCGGGTAACGCCGTAGTGACGTAAACGCTGCTTGCGTATTCACCCCATTGGCGTGCATTCTCAGGGATCATGCCAACTACCGCCAAACGTCTTTCAGCCTTTTCTGAGTCTGTGATTCGCGGGACTACCCGCATTGCACAGCAGTACAATGCTATAAACCTTGCCCAGGGGTTCCCGGATTTTGACCCACCGGGCGAACTGCTGGACGCACTTGAGCGGGCTGCCCGCGGTCCGTTCCATCAGTACGCCGTTACGTGGGGAGCCCCTCGATTCAGGGAGGCACTGGCGCGAAAGAACGAGCGCTTCATGAAGATCCCGGTGGACCCGGAGGAACACCTCGTGGTGACCTGTGGGAGCACTGAGGCCATGATGGTTGCAATGATGACTGTCTGTAACCCGGGTGATTCTGTCGTGGTGTTCTCCCCTTTTTATGAGAACTACGCTGCAGACGCAATCCTTGCCGGTGCAAATCCTGTCTATGTACCGCTCACGCCGCCGGACTTCGAAATTGACGTGGAGGCGCTTACAGCAGCATTTGCACAGCGTCCCGCCGCGATAATCCTTTGCAACCCGTCCAACCCATCGGGGAAGGTCTTCCGCCGTGACGAACTGATGCAGATACTGGCGCTCGCGGAGGAGTACGACTGCTGGGTCATCACGGACGAGCCATACGAGCACATAGTGTATGCGCCAGGTGAGCATATCTATTTTGCATCGCTCCCCGGTGCGTTTGAGCGCACGATTACATGCAACTCCCTGTCCAAGACGTATTCCATTACCGGATGGCGGCTTGGCTACGTACAGGCGCCACGTGCCGTTATTGATCAGGCGCGCAAGGTTCACGATTTCCTGACTATCGGTGCCGCAGCGCCGCTGCAGGAGGCCGCAGTCACAGCACTCGAACTGCCGGACAGCTATTACGCAGGCATTCTTGACATGTACACTGCCAAGCGATCGCTCTTTCTGTCGTATCTGGACCAGGCCGGGCTCAGCTACACGAAACCTGAGGGCGCGTATTACGTGATGGTGGATATAGGCGACCTGGGGTTTACCAACGATGCCGACGCCAGTGAATGGCTGATTCGTGAAATCGGTGTGGCGGGGGTGCCAGGTTCAAGCTTTTTCCGTGAACCTGTGCATAACCTGCTGCGTTTCCACTTTGCCAAGCGGGATGAAACGTTGCGTGCAGCGGGCGAACGTTTGCAGCAGTTGCTGCACAAGAAGCCTGCACGATCAGCGTTGAGGTAGGTTCTGCCGGGAGCGGCTGAACATCTGTGTACCGATAGTGCCAGAAGGGAGCAGCTGAGTATCTATGTATCCATGGCGCCAGCAGCATTCAGCACCCCGGCATACGCTACATCAGCCCCAGCTCGAACCGGAGCATCTCTTTGACTGTCGGCTGCTGAAAAGTGAAGCCTGAGTCGAGTAATACTTCCGGGACAGCACGCTGGCTGGTCAGCACTGTAGCGTCTGCCATTTCGCCGAACAGTGTGCGGAGTGCCCACGCCGGCACAGGTGCAATGGCGGGCCGCCTCAGGACACGTGCCAGCAGGCGTGTGAATTCACGATTCGTAAGTTGCTCAGGAGCTGTGAGATTAACCGCGCCATTAATCCCTTCGTTCATCAGGCAATGGTGAATGGCACCAATGGTATCATTGAGTGAAATGGGGCTGAGCCACTGCGCGCCACTACCCAGCGGTCCGCCGGCGCCCATACGGAAAACTGGTGCAACTTTGCCGAGCATACCGCTTGAAGCGTTGAGTACGATACCGGTGCGCAGGTGGACAACGCGCACTCCGGCCTGTTCTGCTGCACGCGTTGCACCCTCCCAGTCGGTGGCAACCTGTGCAAGCCAGTCGCTGCCGCTTCCGTGCTTTTCATTGAGCGTCGCATCGCCTCTGTTGCCATAAATCCCGACGGCAGATGCGTTCAGCAACACGGAGGGTTTTTTTGAGAGGCGCGAAATCGTGTTGGCGAGGAGCGCCGTACTCCTGACCCTGCTTTCGCGAATTGAACGTTTGTGTGCTTCGCTCCAGCGCGTTGCTATCGGCGCACCTGCGAGATGAATGATGGCATCGAAGCCCTCGAGTGCATCCGCGTTGAGTACTCCGGCCATGGGGGCCCATTGTATATCGGTGCTTCCCGCAATAGGAGTGGTGCGGACAATCCGTACGACTGTGTGCCCGCCGGTGCTCAGGAATGCAGCGAGTTGAGAACCTATTCCGCCGGTGGAACCTGTAATCGCTATGCGTAGCCGCTTGTGCGATCGGTACTGTGCGTGTCGCACCAGATCACCGATCATCAGTGCGTGTCTGTATTGGAATACGCGACTGAATGTGTTCCTGGCGTACCGGCCAGCCACTGCGGTACCTGACGCGCCCAAAGGCAGAGCGTATTCGATGGAATCCGTGAGAGTGCTGGAACCGGGTCCGTCCGGAGTGAAGGCATGCGTATGCGTGTACATAGCGAAGGGGCCACGAAGCAGAACATCCTGAAACTGTTCGTTGTGTATATAGCCCTGGTGTTCCACGAGCCATCGGCTCCGGAAGGGGCCGGTCCGCATCGACAGTTGCACTCTTGAGCCGTCCTGAATGCCGGCTTCCTGCGAGATCACACGCAGAGGGCTCCACGGTGGTGAAAGGCGTTGCAATGCGCCGGGTCGTTCGTGCCATGCGAAGAGTTCGCCGACATCGACCGGTGCTGTCACCGATTGTATAAAGCGCTCGGCAGTCACCGTTGTCTCAACTACAGCTCAAGTACACGCCAGCAGTACCAGCTGGCCACCGATCGCCACGGCTGCCAGGCGCGTGCGGTTTTCTCCAGCCGCTTGGCATCCGGAAGATTTCGCATGCGATAAATCTTCTGTGCGCCTTTGCGTACGCCTAAGTCCAGTACAGGGAGTACATCCGGTCGTCCGAGCCGGAACATCAGAAACATCTGTGCTGTCCATGGTCCGATTCCGCGAACCTGTGTAAGCAAGTCGATGATTTTGTCGTCGGGGAGTGAATCGAGGGTTTCGACCGGGAGTGTGCCGTCGCTGATGCGTTCGGCGAGATCCCTGAGTGCCGCAGCTTTGGCGCCTGACAGGCCGCAACTCCTCAGCTCTTCATCCCGGGTACTCAGTATGTCGTGTACGTCGGGGAGGATGCCCTTGCGGCCGATACGTTCGTTGAAACGATCGTGAATGGCGCGTGCAGCTTTCCCCGCGAGTTGCTGGTGGATGATGCTTCTTGCAAGCGCATCAAAGTGAGTGCCTTCGGTTTCGGGAAGGAGGATGCACGGGCCGGAGCGTTCGATCCATGAACCGAGCAGAGGGTCGGCATCTGAGAGTTGGGCCACCGCGATTGCGAGGCTTTTCCGACTGAGAGGTCGGTGCACAGTGGGTGTCGGTTCTTTGTCCACCCGTCGCGCACGGGGTGCAGAAGGCCGGGACGGGGAACGGGGCGAAGTCTTTCGTGAAGTTGCCATCGGTATGTTCAGGCGCTGAAAACCGCAGTGTCCGGCGTTTAAGCATGTGAGGATGCTGCGTGCGGGATGCACCGGAGCGTGTCTGAATTTACCCGGATGTACCTGAACGCACCGAACGCGCCTGAATGCGCCTGAACAGCTACCGCAGTCAGTCCAGTGTCGACGGCTGCTGTTTCCGGTATATAGCTGGTTGTAGATACCGGAAGTGGTGCGTCAGCCCTGAAAGGCTTTCGCTGTGTCCGACAAAGAGATATCCACCGGGGCGAAGCATCGCCCAGAAGCGGTCTATCAGTTGCTGCTGAGTCTTTTTGTCGAAATAAATCATGACATTGCGACAAAGGATCAGATCGAATCCGCCGCGCATGGGCCACGATGCCATCAGGTTCAGCTGACGGAAACTGATCAGTTCTCTTAACTCGGCGGCCGCATCGTATGTGCCGGATGTGCCAGATGAGGCACTCCACCACCTGGCGCGATAGTCGCCCGGTATGGCCTGCACGGCCTCTGCATCATAGCGACCGGAAATGGCGTGACGGATCGCGCGCGTGCTTAAGTCAGTAGCGAGGATGCTCACATTATCCGCCACTGGCCGTGGCAGTACTGTGCGACAGGTCATCGCAAGCGAGTACGCTTCTTCACCCGTGGCGCAACCGGCACTCCAGACCCGCAAGTCCTCCAGTGTCGCACTGAGTACTTCCTCACGGAGGAAATCAAAGTGACCGGGTTCGCGGAAGAAATCGGTTTTGTTGGTTGTGAGTGCGTCAACCATTTCCACGAACTCTTCCGGTTCCGTGCTGTTGCGGATCAGCTCGAGGTACGAAGCAAAGCTGGTGAGCCCATGAAAGCGCATTCTTCTTGAAAGCCGGGAACGCAGGAAGCTGACTCTGTCGCCACGTAAACGAACGCCCGCGTGCTCATACAGCATGCGGGCAATTTCGGTTGCATCGTCTCCGGTGAGGATGTATTCAGAGGAGGAGAGCGGCGTCTTTTGAGCGACGGGTGGCAGTACCATATCGTCTGGAGGACTCATGCCGACTTTGGACAAGTCAGATAACGAGTTCGTGCCCCCGTCCCTGCACGGTGTGGTCGAAACCACTGCTCTGGTTGCTGTTGAAAAGGTCGGCCACTTCGAGAAGTCGTGATTCCACTTCCATGAGAGCCTGATGCAACTGCGTCTCAGAAGAAGCAGCCGCAGCTCTGCGTTCGCGGATCTTCTCGATGACCGCCTGCAACTGTCCACTGGCGTCTTCCATCAACTGAGGATAGCCAACCATTCCGACGTCCATCACATCCGATGGATCATCGTCCAGCAGTTGATTCAACTCATTGTCAACCAGACGGAGTGCCGCATGGGATTCATAAAGGATCTCTTTTGCGCGTTCTGAGCTCATGTCATTCTCCCTCAGAGGTCGCCGCGGAGAAGAATCCTTCGCGCCACCTGATCTACCAGATCGAGCGAATCATAAGCACCTTCAAAAACCTTTCGGCGGATCTCAGTAATGCGCTCCGGATCGATCGATGCAGCTTCCGACAGGGATTTACCGTAGGCCGATATCTCAACGGAGTCTGTGCGCCGGGAGACGGGTGCCACCGGATCGACGGCCCTTGCAGGTACGTCGGTGGTGGAAGATGCCGGTCTCTGAGCTCCGCCAGTATTCCCCGACCGGATCGGATCCGGATAATTGGTATTGATTTTCATGGTAGTAGTCTCCTTCGTTTAGCTTCGGCAGCTGAGCCGTCCGGCTTAACAGCGCACCGTGGACATCTCAAAACCGCAGATCCAGCTTCTGTGGTTCGGTCATTTTGACCGATTTCCCCTGCTCGTAGCTGCCGCTGGAGTGCCAAGTGACTGTTTCACCGGATTCAGAGGACAGCGTCTTCACAGCATCGGCTTTGAGGTGCTCGATCGGGTCGTTGGCGAGCGCAGCCTGTTCGGCTTCACACCGTGTGAACTCATCGCACAGCTCGTTCAGCAGCTCGCCGAAATTCCCGGTCATCTGGGTGTACCGGTCAGCGGAAACTGTCGACGCGTACTGCACCTGAGTGCGGTGCATACGCCAGTAGCGCTGAACCAGCCTTATGCACGCGGTTCAGCTCTTCACGCAACTCGGATACACGCTCTGCCACACGTGACACGAGCACATTGGTTCTCTCCCGCGAGGTATCGAGTGCGCTCCGTACCCGTTGGATGAGCTTATCGCCATCGTCTGCAATTCGTTCGCTTATTGCCACCAGTGAACTGTCAGCCGCTGGCTGACCTTGCTGCAGAATCACAATGCATTCTGCGAGCTCCTGCAGGACCGCATCCCGCTGCTCAATGAGCTGAAAGAGACGGTCATCGCCGGCATCCAGCGAAGCCTGTGCTGCGTCTGCAAGTCCGTCTGCCTCTGCACAGATCTCAAGTACGCGACCCGCAGCTTGCTTGCGACTGTACAAACGGTGTGAACTCTCAGCCCTGTGCTGACTCAGCAGACTGGCGGCCGTTATCATGCGCTCCGCCTGGCCTGGGCTTCCTGTGCTACAGCGCCACTGAAACCATCCCGCAACTCTGCTGCCATGAAGGCCAGTCGCGACACCGCTTTGCTGTCGCGACGGAATCCGATATCCACCATTTCGCTGAGCATGAAGGTGTACAACGCCGACAGCTGAGCTGCTATTTCGCCGCCCTTCTCGAAATCCAGGGTGGCCAGCAGCTCACTCACAATTGCCCGGGCTTTGCCAAGCGACACGGTTTGCAGTTCAATGTCCCCACGATCGATGGCGATACGTGCACGCTCGAACTGCACCATGAGATGGTCAAACATCATTACCACCAGCCTTCCGGGTGAAGCGGAAAGGATCTCCATCTCACGGTAGCTTGCCGATCGGGCTGAGTAGGTCATTGTTGACATGTATTGAGAATCCGGATGACAGGCAGGATGTCCGTCATCTTAACGTTGTGACTGGAACGAATTGATCTGCTGGGTGAGGAAACTACCCTGTGAAGTCAAAGCACTGAGCGCAGTCTCCATCCGGACATACTGGTCTATCAGTGCTGCTTTACGTATTTCCAGCCGACGTTCAGCCTCAGCCTTCTTCGACTCAAGCCTGATTTTCCCGTCATCTATGCTGCGAAGCTGCAGTGATACCGACCCTGTGCCAAAGCGCGTTGCGTTATCAGTGGCAGTAACCAGTGCCTGACCTGCACCATCAAAGCCAAACAGTGCTTCAACTTCGTCGGGATTTTCGCTCAGTGCCTTGCGTACCGCTGAGCTGTCCATCATAAGAAGCCCGGTGCGATCCAGCGAGAGGCCCATCAGCGTAAGCCTGCTGTAGGTTGCATTGGACGCTACCTCGGTACGCAGCCCGTCTGTCAACCCTGAGACGATACCTCGCAGCGTGGAGTTGCCGGAGAGCGGCTGACCAGTGGCACGCTGTTCATCAAAGAACTTCACAATACCGTTATATGCATCAGCGAAGGCCTTGACCGCAGTGACACCGGCTTCCGTATCATGCCCCACGGTCAGATCGACGGAACTCCCAGGTTCTGCAGAGAGCAGTGAAAGCGACACCCCCGGTATGATACCGGACATTGTGTTCGATGAACGTGTCACCACGACCCCATCAACTGCTACCATCGCATCCTGGCCAGCGGCCAGTTCACGTGTGCGCCCCTGTGTCGTGGTGGTCGCAACGGCAAGGCTTCCCGACGACCCGTCCTCACGGGCTATTCCTATGGAAAGCGACAGCCTGGACTCTCCACCTGTTTCGTCGGTCAGACGAATTACACCATCACTGCCGAGCGTGGCAGTCGCACTCCTGGCGCCGGCGCCGAAGCCGGTAGCCGGGTCGTTGATGCGGTCGATCAGTGTCTGCATTGTATCACCGGGCTGCACAACAAACCCTATGGTCACTGCTGTACCGTCACCGCGTGTGCCGCGGATATTGATGGCATCACCAGCTGCAAGACCGGCTGAGACACCACCTGTCCTGATACCTGCAAGTGCAGTACCCAGCGTTGCAGTCTCATCACCGCTGCCAGTAAATGCAGCGGTTGAAACTGTCTGCTGTACCGCGCTCATTCCACCGGCTGCGAAGCCCAGTGCCGCGACAACAGCTTCGCTGTCTGCATCACCCTGCACAGCCTGCACATTCCCCTGAATCTGAAGGCGGTACCTGGTCTCATCGCCGTATACTTCTTCAACCACCTTCGCCTGACCACCTGCGGCGTTGATCTTTTCTGCAATACTTGCAAGCGATTCATTCTCCAGATCGACCGTTATGAGCTTACCATCAATACGGATGGAGGCCGGTGGCGGAGACACCTGTATGCCGAGTGCGCTGGCGATGTTGGCAACCATGGATGGTACATGGCGTGATCTGGTATCCAGGAAACCCAGTTCGCGTGCAATCCCGGAACCGTCTTCTGCGATATCGATCCCCTGAGCACCAGTGGTGGTCCGGGTGAGTACAAGCCGGCCTGCGGTTCCGCCTTCGGAGATTATGGTTGCTGCTACTCCTGTCGGATTCGTGCCGCTGTTGGCGGCATTGATCTTGTCCCTGATTGCTGCAAGCGAGTCACCCGCATCGACACTGATAGTGGCGCCGCCAACAGTCAGGTCACCTCCGACACCCAAAGGAGCCGAAGTGTCGCCGATTGCATTCCCACTGATTTTCGCAGCCTGGGCCAGCTGCATTACTTCCACTTTATAACTTCCCGGTGCCGCACCGGTACCGGCCGTGGCTGTGAGCAGCGTCCGGGAGGTTGTGGCGCTGGCGGCCACTGAAGCTGTAAAACCACCAATACCGCCGGCCCGTAATGCACGGGCGGCGTCATTCATTGTTTCAAGAAGCGAGCTGAGTTTCGTCCAGGCATCGCGCTGAGCCTGGCGCTGATCGATCTGTTGTTCGATTGGCGCAACTGAACGGGACCGCTCAACGGCAACGAGCTGGTCGACGATATCGCGCCACTCTATTCCGCTGGCCAGGCCGCTGAAACTGGCAACCGGGTTTGACATGGATGTTTACTCCCTAATAGCCCGTCGCCCCGGAGCCGCATGAAGCGACTCCGGGGTTCTGAACGGGATGATCCGTTTCAGCCAATTACCGCAGAAGGGCGAGAATTGACTGTCCGCTCTGATTTGCCTGGGCAAGTATCGCAGTACCCGCTTGTGACAGGATACTGTTCTTCGAGAAGATGGACATTTCAGCTGCCATGTCCACGTCGCGGATCGTTGATTCAGCCGCAGACTGGTTCACGATTGCGGTCTTGATGTTCGCAACAGTGTACTGAAGACGTGACTGTGCGGCACCGATCGATGCGATTGCATCGTTGACCTTATCGAGTGCTGATGTGACATCCGTGGTCGTGGCACCCAGCGAGATGTCTGCTTTGGCCAGCGAAATGCTGATAGCGATTGTGGAACCGGCGCTTGCGTCGGAAACCTTGAAGGTCAGGCTCTTGCCGAAGAGCTCTGTCCCCTGGAAGTTTGTGGAATCCAGGATACGTGCGGCTTCTTCCGAGAGCTTCGAGAACTCGTCGTTGAGCTTGCCGGTCTGATCAGCGTTCTGCGCCGACTCAGCCTGCATGTAGAGTTCCTTCTGGCGCTCAAGGATGCGCTGAATGGTGGTTGCCGAGCCTTCAGCAATTGAGAGCATGGCGTTGGCCTGCTCGGCGTTGTTGGAGGCCTGTGTCAGCGCGCGGGTTGACGTGCGGAGACGGTTGGCGATTGCGAGTCCAGCTGCGTCGTCCGATGCTCTGTTGATGCGGAGGCCGGATGACAGGCGTCCCATGGAAGCCTGGAGGTCACGCTGAACGAGGAACAGGTTACGTGAGGCGTCGAGTGCGCCGACGTTGGTGTTGATACGCATTTGAGTCTTTTCTCCCTAGACGTTTCCAGGAGCTTCCGTTCTCCTGCCGGGAAGCTATGTCCTCCCGTTGTGTATTCAGTTATCGACATTGCCGGACGGGACTTTAGCGCCGCCTGCAATCCTGCCATGCAGGTGATGCAGGCGGTAAAGAGCGTGACAGTCGGGGGCTGTATGTGACACTGTATGTGACAGAAGATTCCGTGACACTGATAGTGCCATGTGCGTCCTTTTCATGTCCGGGACTCACAGGAAATCCACAACCCAGCAATGTCAGCCAGACCACGGAAAATCAGGCACCAGATACCACCAGCAGGAGACTCCGTCCTCGCCAAAGCCCAACGTGCGCTGGCGAACGGGAATGGCGATGCCGCTGTCAACCTCCTCATGGGTGCAGTAAGGTCATCACCCACCTCTTCGCAACTGTGGTTCGCGCTTGGAGAGACCTGTGCGCGGCTCAACAGGCTTGAAGGTGCGGTTGCCGCGATACGTCAGGCTTGCGTACTGGAACCCACCAGTGCGAAATACCGGATCGGGCTGGCCGATGCATTTTACACATCGGGGGCAATCGAGCTCGCACTGGCAGAATATCAGCGCGCGGCAGAACTCGAGCCCGGCAACGCAACTGCGTGGGCCAATGCGGGCGCACTGCATCAACAGACGGGCAATCCGACCACGGCACTCGGCGTGCTTGGCAAGGCACTGGAGATCGACCCACAGCACCCCATTGCACTCAACAACAGTGGGCTGTCGTTCAGCGATATCGGGGAATTCGAACTCGCGCGCGACTGCCTCAGGCTGGCTGTGGAAGTGAAGCCTGACTATGAGGCCGCACGCTGGAATAAAGCTATTCTGGATCTCCTCTATGGCGATTTTGAAGAAGGGTGGAAAGGGCATGAAGCCCGTTCTGTTCAGCTCAGCAAGATGGGTGCACTCCGTTCTTTCCCTGAACCGCGCTGGAACGGCCAGCGCTTCGATGGCAAACGGCTTCTGGTCTGGCCTGAGCA
This sequence comes from uncultured Gemmatimonadaceae bacterium, assembly GCA_964506655.1. Taxonomy (GTDB): domain Bacteria; phylum Gemmatimonadota; class Gemmatimonadetes; order Gemmatimonadales; family Gemmatimonadaceae; genus Gemmatimonas. The sequence goes on along the minus strand of CAZDMG010000009.1, from coordinate 15,414 downwards.
GGGACTCGGTGATCAACTCCAGTTCGTCCGCTTCATCCCGCAGGTAAAGGCTCTGGGTGGCACAGTGGTTCTCATGTGTGCTGCACCACTGCGTGACCTGTTTCAGGCAGTTGTACCATGCGCAGACGAAGTCGTCGTTGTGGACACGCCATACGAGCAGTGCGATCTGCAGATCCCGTTGATGAGTTTGCCCTTTGTATTGGGTATCGGTGATAACATAGGCGCCGCGCGGGTGCACTATATAAGCGCGCCTGGTGAAATACCGGAACGGCTCGGTGAGCTGCTCCCGCCTGATGGCGACAGGCAGCGTGTGGGCGTTGTATGGGCCGGTCAGCCCAGACATCAGAACGACCGCAACCGCTCTATAGCTCTTGGTGTTATGGCAGACCTTTTCAACGAAGACGGCATAGAGTGGGTTTCTGTGCAGAAGGGTGATATAGCTGAGGCGGACCTTACCGTGCTGAACCTGGATCGGCAAGCTGCAGGTCAGGAAGTCGTGCTGCCACTCGGGCCGGAGCTCAGTAGTTTCATTGACACAGCGCATGCACTCTCGCGACTGGATCTCGTGATAACTGTAGACACTGCCGTTGCGCACCTTGCGGGCGCGATGGGTGTACCTTGTTGGATCATGATTCCGTTCAACCCCGATTGGCGCTGGCAACTGAAGCGCAGCGACAGCCCCTGGTATCCGTCCGTCCGTTTGTTTCGGCAGCATACCATTGGCGACTGGCAGTCTGTAATTGAAGCTGTCCGCCGCGGGGTAAGGGAGCTCGCGAGCTCACGGAACTCATCGTACTCAGGGATCAGGCAGGTTACAGGTACAGCTGCGTGAATTCAGTGGTCGGTATGGATCACAATGCAACCGCCCCCGATACGGCGATCCCGGGTGCGGCAATTCCAGAAACGGCTATAAGCACTTGCATCTCTGCGCTGGAAGCGCAGAAAACGGGGAGGGTTGAAGAGTCGCTCCGGTTGTTCGCGTCTGCCGTGAACGCCTTGCCCGATAACCTGGGAATGCGGCTCATGTACGCATACGCGCAGGGTGCAGCAGATGAAGCGGCAGCTGCGCGTGCAACACTTGCTGCCGTTCCTGACATTCACGCACTCAGCAGTGCAGAGCTGCGCGAGCTTGCGGATGCAGCGATTGCGCTGGGAGAGAACAATACTGCTATAACTGCCGTGTCGAAGTTGCTGGACACAACACCCGGTGACCCTGCACTTCATGCAAGCCTCGGCGCGCTCCATCACCGCATGGGCAATACAACCGACGCAGCGGCAGTGTTGCACCGGGCATTTTTGCGCTGGCCATCTCATACCGCGGTGTTAATGAATCGGGCGCGTCTCCTTTCGGATACCGGCTCGCACGCTGAGGCAATCCGTACATACGACCGGGTCCTTGAACTGGAGCCGAACCACGCAGCAGCCCGATGGTACCGCGGGCTGCTTCATCTGCTGACTGGAGACAGTACACGTGGTTGGCACGATCATGAAAGTCGACGCTCGCTGCCGTTCATGCAGAGTGCGACTCCAGGTGGCATAGCACCCTGGATCGAACCCGGAAGCGGTTCGATTAACGGGAAGCGTGTGTTGCTGTGGGGAGAGCAAGGGCTGGGCGACCACATAATGGGCGTCAGGTTTGCGAAGTCACTGTCCGATGCCGGTGCGCACGTCACGGTGCGTACAAAAGAACCGCTTGAGAGTCTCTTCCGGGGTGTAGCCGGTGTCGATGATGTTTGCGCGCGGGCCGCTGACGCCGCTGCGTATGATCTGCATGTGCCTATGCTCAGCGTCCCTTACCTGCTTGGCGGTGAAAAAGGCGGAGTAATAAACGGCCGACCTTACATCGCGGCACCGGGGCCAGCATCCGATCAGGTACAGCGGGTGGTTTCACAGATCAGGCCGGATTCCGGGGCCCGGACGCCGCTACTTGGCGTGGTATGGGCAGGGTCTCTGAAGCATGGGAATGATATCAACCGCTCAATGCCGTTTGAGTGGCTGGAGAAATTGCTTGACAGCATCAATGCAAACTGGTTGTCGCTGCAGCTCGGCGAGCGTCGTCATGAAATCAACAATCTTTCGCCCGGGCTCCGCAGTCGTGTTACAGATGGCGGTGCTGCGATCAGTGACTTCCATGACACAGCTCAACTGCTGCTCGCCTGCGATGCGCTCGTTACGGTGGATACATCGGTGGCGCACCTGAGCGGTGCACTGGGGGTGCCGACAGTTGTGATGCTGCCTTTCGTACCTGACTGGCGTTGGCAACTGGCCCGGAATGACAGTTACTGGTACGACAGCGTGCGCCTCGTTCGTCAGCCGGTGGCAGGTGACTGGAAGCATGTGGTGCAGGGCGTATCCCAAACGTTCCATGGCGGCGCACTGAGCTCCTTCCCCCGGGACCTGCTTCAGCTGGCGGAGTAGCGGCCTGGGCGGCACAATTTGCCGCTGCGACTTCACGAACAGGCATCACCTGCCGGAATCAGTTGCACCTCAAATCCACGTAAGTCGTTAATTCATAATGACTTTGCCTCATGGCACAGGGAGTGCATTTGAGGCGGTTACCACTGACATGCCGTCAGTCGGACTAACCACTTAAGACATCGTGATTCGCGACCGTAAGATCTTCATAACCGGCGGTGCCGGTTTCATCGGCTCGACCCTGGCCGAGCGGCTGATCGACCATAACGAAGTAATTATTTACGACAACTTCTTCCGCAATTCCATTGCGAGCCGACCGGTTGCATCGCACCCGAACCTGACCATGATCAACGGCGATGTGCTTGATGCAGCACATCTCGAAGAGTCCATGCAGGGAGCGGATTACATCGTGCACTGTGCTGCGATAGCAGGGATTGATACAGTTGTGAAGAGTCCGATCGATACCATGCGTGTAAACATGATTGGCTCAGCGAATCTTCTTGAGGCTGCGTCGCGGCTCAAACGCATTGAGCGGGTCGTCTGTTTCTCAACGAGTGAGGTTTTCGGAACAAAGGCATTCCGGTCCAGCGAAAGCGATGCGACAGTGATGGGTGAAGTCGGTGAAGCACGCTGGACATATGCGGTCAGCAAGGTCGCTGAAGAGCATCTCGCAATTGCGTACTTCAAGGAGCGGTGGCTACCGGTTGCTGTGGTGCGCCCATTCAATGTTTACGGCCCCGGTCAGGTGGGAGAAGGTGCACTGCGCCACTTCATACAGGCAGCGATCCGCAATGAGCCTATCAGCATTCACGGAGACGGTACGCAGATCCGGGCATGGTGTTACGTCGATGACATGGTTGAGGGTGTGGTGCGTGCACTGACTCATCCACGTGCTGTTGGCGAATCGTTCAATATCGGTAATCAGCGAGCGGTGACAACGATTTATGGCCTTGCAACTACAGTTGTGTCTGTGCTTGGCTCCACTTCTCCCATTCAGTTCACCCGCAAGGATTATGTGGACGTTGAGTTGCGGATCCCGGAGGTGCGCAAGGCTCGCGAGTTGATAGGCTTTGAGGCGCGTATTGACCTTGAGGAAGGGATCCGGCTTACAGCTGAATCGTACCGCAATAACGGCCGCAGGCCTTCCGTCCGGGTGGCCTGATCATGACAGATATTATTCCCGCTATAGAGCCGTTCCTCCCCATCGGCCGGCCGCATCTGGACCAACAGGATCTGGCCCGGCTCGCTGAACCCATTCGGAGCGGCTGGGTGATGCAGGGCCCTCTGGTTGAAGAGTTTGAACGTGGCTTCTCAGAACGCCTCGGGACAGAGCATGCCGTTGCGTTTTCCTCGTGCACGACGGCATTGCACACGGCAGTGAGAACTCTGGGTGTGCGGGGCGGCGATGAAATCATTGTGCCAGCCTTTACATGGGTCTCCACGGCCAACTGTGTTGAGTATGAAGGCGCGCATCCGGTTTTCGTGGATATTGATCTGGAGACATTCAATATTGATGCAGCCGCCGTTGAGGATGTTATTACCGAGCGGACCGTCGGGATGGTACCGGTGCACCTGTTCGGGCTTACAGCCAACTGTGACGCACTGCGCCTGATCGCTGATCGCAACTCTCTCTGGATGGTGGAGGATGCCGCATGTGCATTCGATGCGACCTGGAATGGAAAAGCAGCTGGCACGCATGGTGAGATAGGTTGCTTCTCATTTCATCCGCGCAAAGTGCTCACTACCGGTGAGGGTGGCATGCTGGTCACGAATCGCGCTGGTCTGGCTCAGGCCGCGCGCACACTCCGTTCACACGGTGTGGCCGCGGAGACGTTCGCGAGTGCGGGGAGTCTTGGTCATGTTCAGCAGCTAGGGTACAACTACCGCATGACAGATCTGCAGGGCGCACTTGGATGCACGCAGCTGGCCAAAGCCGACTGGATCATGGCGCAACGTCGCATGGTTGCCGCGTGGTATGATGAGGCGCTGTCAGGGATTGACGTACTGCGCCCGCCTCCGCGGCATGCAAACGAAAAACACGGGTGGCAGGCGTATGTCTGTCTGATCCAGCCGGAGACGCTCAACATCAACAACATCACGGCTGCATGGCATCTACGCAATCAGCTGATTGCCGGGCTGGAGGAGCAGGGAATCGGAAGCCGGGCCGGCACTCATGCGCCGGCTCATCTGGAGTATTACTCAGACAAATACGGTATCGCGCCGGAAGATTTCCCCAACGCATGGATCGCAGAACGGTGTTCGATTGCGCTCCCGTTGAGTGCCGGTATGACGGAACAGGATGTGGGCCGCGTACGCGATGCCATTGTGCGCGTACTGTCGCTGGCTTCCATGCGACACGCGGCTTAAGCCTGCCGCGATGACACGTCTTCGCGATAACAACCGGCTTCAACGGGAGGTCAGGATAGCGCAAAGCATCATTACGCGCTTTTCAATAGACCTGCGTGGGATGCACGTAGTGACAGAAGCAGCTACTGGTCACTTCCGCTGGACCGCCCCGCTGGCCCTCCTCGCCGGTGCGGGTTACGTAACGGCAGTCGCCCGTGATTCACGATACGGTTCGGCAACTGAAGCGTGCAACGCAGTCACCGAACTTGCTGAACACACTGGCCTGGCTGGCAGGCTTGAGACAACAGAGAGCCTGGATGCAATCGCTGATGCTGAAATCATCACCAACCTGGGTGCGTTGCGTCCATTGAACGAAAGCCACATGCAGCGTATGAAGCGTGGTACTGCAGTACCTCTCATGTGTGAAGCATGGGAATACCGCGAAGGCGATCTCGACCTTGCAGCTGCATTTGAGAACGACATAATTGTGCTTGGTACAAATGAGCATCACCCGGCGCTTGACTTCATGCGATACGTCGGGCTGCTTGCAGTCAGGCTCGGTCTGGATGCCGGAGTCGAGCTGTTTCGATCGCGCGTCGTGGTGGTGGGCGGCGGTGTCTTTGGCTCCGCTGTGGTTGCTGCGCTACGGGCCAACGGTGCGGAGGTAAGCGTCGTCTCCCCAACCAATGAGTCTCACGACTCCCCGGAGTGCTGGATCGCCCCGGATATCGCAGCAGCCGAAGCGGTCGATCTGATCAGGCTTGCCGATCTTCTGGTGTTCGCGGACTACACAACTTCAGTGCAGCACATCGGGGCCAATGGGTGCCTGCGTGCTGGCGAACTCCATGCGCTCAATCCGTCGATTGCAATTGCACACATAAGCGGGCTGATCGATGCCGATGCGTGTCGGCACGCCGGTCTCCATGTTACTCCTGGCCAGATAGCGACGACCGCACGCCGGATGAGCATTACAACTGCACACCTTGGCGTGCGCCCCGTGCTCGAACTCCACGGCGCTGGCCTCAAAGTCGGCGAAATTTCCGCGCGCGCCTGGAAGGCCGCTGGTGGCAATGCCACGCGTGCACGGGAGATCGCACTTCTTAACCCCCTCTGTCAGGAATTTCCGGAGTCCATCCTTTCCAGGCATGCAGCTTCCCCGTTCCTCAGGGAGGTCGCCTGATGTCAGTTGATTCCACCTCGCTAACGCGCTCCCGCGAGGATAGAAAGGCAAAGCTGTATGCACACCTCGAGACCCGGTTCCCATCCCATGGGCGCGTCCGGGCGCACGACACCGGATTGCAGGACCGGATATTCCACGCAATTGATTACGCCTCCCGCGCTGCGGAGCCGCGTACGACAAGCTGGTATGAATTCGCCGATGTGCGGCGCATACTGGATGATTTCCTGCGCCTGAACCCACTTCCGGAAGATGCGTTGATCGCTGATATCGGCGCGGGTGACGGACGCATCACAGCGTTGCTCAAAGAAGAATACGGCTTCAGGAACATCATCGCGCTGGATATCGATTACGAAAACGTAGAGCGGCTCAGCAGACGGTACGACTGCGATGCCATCTGTGCGCCGTTCTCCGGAGACGGCCTGTTTCCGGAAGGCACGTTCGACCTGATAATCGCCTGGGGGCTTCTGACATGCCTCCCGGACTTCCCGCGTGCACTTGCCGACTTGACCCGATATACGGCCGTGGGTGGCACACTTATCACGGCTGAGCCGACACTCGAAAGCGTACTCCTCTACACAATCGCCCGCGGAAATACGGCCGAGTTCGTCCGTACGTACAGGACCGGCTCGCGCGCTGCCATGTGGCATGACAAAGAGGTACGCTACACCGTGTTTACCACAGTGCAGCTCCGCGAATGGATGTATAGCGCTGCAGAGCTGGAAGTACTGTACGAAAGAAATATCGGGATCTTCCCGAGCCTGTTGGCGGGAGGACTGTTGCAGGAGAAGGAGTTCAATCCGCAGGAGGCCGCACGGCTTCTCGACAGTATTGATTTCGCAGCCATTGACGGCGTGCCACGACAGATCGCATTCCTCAGCCGGCGCTCTGAATGATCAAGGTTCTCATTACCGGTGTGGGCTCTGAAGGCGCACTCGGCGTCATAAGAAGTTTGCGTGAGGCCTGGCCGGATGTCTTCATCATCGGGCTGGACACAAACGCAGTAACCGCACACCGGCGTTTTACAGACGAGTTCGTGGTGCCGCCGCTCCGGAGCTCGCCAGGCTACATACCATTCGTTGTCGCGCTTTTGAAAGACCATTCGTGTGATGTCCTCTGGCCCATCCCGACCGACGAGCTGGAGATGTTTGCTGCCGCATGTGCAGAAATAGAGTGTGAAACCGGCTGTCGCGTCATGATCGGCTCTCTGGAATCCATCTCCGTTGCCAACGACAAAGTACGACTGTATCGGCACCTCGGTTCGCACGATATCGATGTCATCGCACCTTTTAAGGTCGCAACCGATATCCGGACACTTGATGCAGCAGTTGCAGCACTTGGTTATCCATCGGTGCCGGTGGTGATCAAGCCCGCACGGGGGGCTGGATCACAGGGGTTCCGGATCCTGGATCCGGCCCTCGAACGCCGTCGCGAATACTTTCGCAGATTATCACTCCAGCAAAGGGTCCTCTGGGAGGACTTGCGCCCGGTATTCGCATGCGATGGTGTGTTCCCGGAAATGCTTGTCACCGAATACCTCCCTGGCGCCGAATGGGATGTCGACATCCTGGCTATGGAAGGAAAGGTTTTGACGGCAGTGACCAGGGAAAGCCATTCCATGTTCGGTGGTATGGCCACCGATGCTCAGGTGCATGAGAACACCCTGGCAAAAGCAGCGGCGGTACAGATCGCAGCATCCCTTGGACTGTCCTTTGTACACAATATTGCCTTTCGCTGCGATAGTGAAGGCAAGCTTCGGTTGCTCGAAATCAACCCGCGTGTACCAGGCACCATAATCGCAGCAACGAGAGCCGGTGTAAACATCCCGGCACTGGCTGTGGAGCTGCTTCTGCACGGACAAATTGAGTCCTCGATACCGCCCCCATCGCCGGTCAGGCTTGTAAGGTACTGGGATGAAGTCGTACTCCAATGATCGGCCGATGAATCATTCAGGAGATACGTCCGTCCGCAAAGTCTTCATTGGTTGCACCGACATTGCGTCGCTGATTCAGGAATTCCGCACTGGCTTTGCAGCACTTGGCATAGAGACTTTCACTGTGGTGCACCAACAATCCGTGATCCAGGGGAGCGCAGTTGATATCAACGTCGGTGCTTCACTGCCGCGCGCGGAATGGTTCAGTGACGCGACAACTGGTGATCAGGTGCGCGCCATTGTACGTAACGAGCTGACGCAGTTTGCCTGGAACAGGGCTATGAGTGAGTGCGATACGTTCCTCTTCCTCTGGAATTCGTTCACCCCGGACTTCAGGGACCTGCTTGAACTGAGGCAGCTGGGGAAGCGGATAGTATGGTGGTTCCTTGGCGAGGATTCGCGGTGGCGCGGGGCCTTCGATGAAGAAATGCGGCACTATGGTCTTGCCCCACTCCGCTATGCATACCCGCTTACAGCCGACGCTCTTACACAGCGCCTCCTGAGGCTGCGATGGGCCGAACTGCTCTCTGATGCTGTGTTCAACACGCCGAGTCAGGCTGGATTGGCACTGCGTCCGTATTATGATGCGCTACCCTACCCTTTAAATGTTGCACGCATTGAAGAGGGTAGAGAGCAACGGGAGCGGCCGGTGGTGGTGCATGCTCCATCATCGCGCGACAAAAAGGGAACAACCGAGATTCTTGGAGTCCTTGAGGAGCTGCACCGTGAAGGTATCGACTTTGATCTTGAGCTCATCGAGAATCTGCCGCATGCTGCAGCGATGGAGCGCTACCGGAACGCAGACGTACTTGTAGGCCAGCTCTACGGCGTGACGCTGGGGCGGCAGGACAGGGAATTGCTGGCACAGGGACGGGTGGTGGTTGGCGGGATCTCTGCCGGCATGTATCCTCAGCGCCTGCCTGAAGATTTTCCTGCGGTACCGGCGCATACCCCCGATCAGTTGCGAAATGTCCTCAGGCGGATTCTTCCGGGAGCGGCAGAGCGCAGGGCCATTGCTGCACGTGGACGCCCCTTCGTCGCGCATTACCACGACCCAGCACGGGCGTGCAGAAAGATCCTGGATGTACTGGCAGGAGATTCGGAGCCGGACTTTATACCAGAGTTTTTCCGGAACAGCTTTACGCCGGAAGAAGAGCTGCTGCCCGTTTACAACGCGACAAACGAACTGGTATCGCCGGCGGAGTGGTACAAGAGTGGGGTAGCAAAGGGTGAACGCGCGGGGCTCCGGTTCTGACGATGCGGATTGTGACTGTTGCAGGTGCACGCCCACAGTTCATCAAAGCAGCCGCCATGTCACGCGCATTGCGTGAAGAGCATGACGAGATATTTGTGCATACGGGTCAGCACTACGACGAGAACATGTCTGAGTCGTTCTTCCGTGAACTGCGAATCCCGTCGCCAGCGTACTGCCTGGGCGTCGGGTCAGCTACGCATGGTGTGCAGACTGCAATAATGCTGGACGGGGTAGAGAAGATACTCCTCCTTGAAAAACCCGATGCAGTACTGGTGTACGGTGACACCAACTCAACATTGGCCGGCGCACTGGCAGCGGTGAAGCTCGGTGTACCTGTGATGCATGTTGAGGCTGGCCTCCGGAGTTTCGATATGCATATGCCGGAAGAGATCAATCGGGTAATTACCGACCGGGTGAGTTCGCTGTTGCTGTGTCCTGGTGAAGTAGCTGTCTCCAACCTGCTGAATGAAGGGATCAGCTCGGGTGTCCATGCAATCGGAGACGTCATGCTGGACGCGCTGATTGAAGCAGCCGGGCGGAGCGATGAAGGTGTGAGCGTGTGGGGTGAGTCTGTTGTTCCGGATACTTATGCGATAGCCACAATACACCGTGCAGAGAACACAGATGACCCGGCCCGGCTCAGTGGTATTGTGCGCGCACTTGGAGAGGTACCGTATCCGGTATTGTTCCCTGTGCACCCCCGCACGCGCAACGCGCTGAAACGCGAAGGTATTTCACTTCCCGCAAACGTACACGCCGTTGAGCCTCTCTCCTATGTGGCGATGGCCCGGGCCCTTGGAGGCGCGCATGTTGTGCTGACGGATTCCGGTGGGCTTCAGAAGGAGGCGTATTGGCTCCGGGTTCCTTGCATCACTCTCAGGGATAGCACGGAGTGGGTAGAGACCGTTTCCAGTGGCTGGAACCAGCTGGCCGGGGCCGACCAGGGGCGTATTGCAGCTGCGCTGGCAAGTGCCGTCAGACCGCAGGAGCAGCTGCCTTACTATGGCGAGCCCGGTGCTGTAGCGCGCGCAGTCGCTCTCATTACTGAGTTCGGCAACTCTTTGAACTGAGGCTCAGGCGAGCGTCGAAAGGAACTCCGCGAGCCCGCGCATTTTCGTGCGCCAGGAGAGCCGTTCTTCCCCGTACTTCCTGATCCCGGCACGCGTCCCACCGCTCTTTCCTGCTTCTTCCGCGAACTGGAGCAGATCGGACGGCAGGATCGGATCGTCCGACTGCGCGAAAGTCCGCACAAACGGGAGCGAGGAATCAAAATCCACATCTTCGCCGGCGAAAACAAAAGGTATCCCCCGCAGGCAGTATTCACGATTCTTGAGCACAGCCAGTTGGCTGAGCCCAATGCGGTGCAGTGCAAGCGACCCGATGGCGATCCGGCTCCGCGCGAAAAGTGGTGTCAGTTCGTCCCGGCTGAGACGGCCGTGAAAGTTCACCTGGTCACCAAGCCCGAACTCGCGCACGAAGTCTCTGTACGCCGGAACTACATCGCCTTCGCCCGCAAGATGCAACAGCATGCGGTTCCGCTGCCCCGGATCTGTGAGTGCCATGCCTGCAAGGATGCGGTCAATTCCATGCCAGTGGGCAAACTGTGCGGCGCATATCATCTCCACGATCCCAGATGCGCCTGTGGTGTGCGCGGCAGGGGTAAATGGAACAGATTCCGCGTTCATCCCGTTGGACATTACGTGGCCCGCGCGCGAAGCACCACCACGCGCAAGTTCGTAGTCGAGTATCTCAGCTGTGACCGCCACTACCCCACGCGCAAGCGGAAGCACCCGGCGTGCATACTCATTATCCGCTGCAGCGACCTGTGGTAGGAATTCCGATTCAGCTTTGGTCTGAATCTCGAATACGGTGGCGGGCACGTCGCGCACGAAGCGCAGGGTGTGCGAGTCGTACATCGGATAGCGAAAGTAAACGATATCCGGCTGCAGTTTCTGAACAGCCTCCCAGAGGACATGAAAGCAAGCCGCACGGGTAAGCGTATTATAGGCGCCACCTGGGACATCCACGTAACTGCAGGCAAGGCCGTCGACATCCGCCTTGCGGCTGTTGTCGCCGATGGCGAGGCCGATCGTTTCAGGCACATACTCGCGGAGTGCAACCGTCTGCTCATGCACTTTGCGCAGCACGCCTGGGTGGTCGGTATTGACAAATGCTGCAATCAGGACGCGCACAGTGCGAGCTCCCTCTCTGCTATCGAATGAATCAGCGATGCGAATCTTTCGGGGTATGACAATTCTGCCAGATACTGCTCGGCTGTTGCGCGTGCCGCGCGCGCAGCCTGTGCATGACGTTCCGGGTCCGCAGCCAACGTGGCAATCCGTGCTGCCAGCGCATCTATATTGCGCTCCGGTGCTATAACTGCGTTCTCGCCGTCGCGCAGCAGGTCGTGCCCGCTCCGCGTGGCCGTCACAGCGGGCACGAGCCCAAAGGAAAGCGCTTCCATCATGCTCACACTCGAGCCTTCAAAACCGGAGACCTGAACAAAGAGGTGGTGGGATCCAAGGATATCTGACATTTCCCACGGCGGTCGCACGGCTTCAAAGTGCACCGGGATCGACTTTCCGGATCGTCGTCTGAACTGCTCCTTCAGATCATTCAGGTCTGGTCCATCACCAGCTATTGTGAGCGTCGCATTTACCTTGCGACGTTGCAGATGCCCTGCAAGTTCCACAAGATCAAAGACCCGCTTTTGGTACTGCACTACGCGACCGGTATAGAGAAGCCGCAGTGGTTCTCCCGGCACAGGAAGTGGAGCTACCGTTCCAGGGATTCCCACAGCCCAGGCCGGCAGAGTTACTATTTTGTGTGCATGCCCGGGGATGCGCTTAGCAAGCGTTTCGGCGCAGACAGTGCTCACTGCCACTATCCGACACAGTATCGGCGCCAGCCTTGCCAGATTCCTGTAGTAGAAATCATCGTCCGTGTGGCAGATTCCAACAAAGCGGTACCGGGCAAGTACGGCATCACTGAGTTGCTCGCGTAGCGCATTCAGATAATCGAAGGCATGATTGACAATGTGCACATCTTCAGGAGTTCTCTTCAGGAATGCGATGAACCCGTCTGACGTTGTGATCCGCTCGTCATAGAATACTGACGGATCGGTTCCCGCCTGTGCAAAGTCATATGGCAGTGCAGCCAGATCAACGAGCCGGACATCCATGTTCATGAGGGGTGCGAACTGATCGCGCAGCCGCCACATCCACGAAAGGATCCCTGAAAGGCCGAGTCCATCTGTGTGCCATACATAGGCGCGGCTTCGTGGGACACTGTCCGGGTCAATCGGTGAAGGCATGTCACGCGGATCGTGCGCGACTGTAGTTCCAACTTCGTCAGGCATGTCACGCGGATCGGCGACTGGTTGCTTCTGCCTTTCGGATTCGAGTCTTACTATGTGAGCTACCAAGTCGCGATTCCGCGCGGCAAGGCCCTGCACAAGATCAGGCAGCAGTTGCCATGCATGTGGGAGCGCGTCGCGCACCGGACGCGCGGCTCGGGCTTGTTGTGCTGCGTGCCTGGTTGCGCTCGCCTGCATCCCACCTATCCCCCACCTGCACCACAGCAGCGGACGCGGGATTACTTCAAAGCGGGCGTCATGTGTGAATGCACGGTTGTAGAACTCCCAGTCTTCATAACCGATGCCGTGATCTTCGGTGTATCCGCCGAGTTGGTGGAACAGCTCCTTCCTGACGATGGCATTGGCGCCACCATAGCTGTTTTCGACGAGGGATCCAGCACCGATCGGGCCTGGCATAACCCACCGATGATGCACGCGGGTTGAGACTGTTGGCTCCGCGTTCCCTTCGAAATACTCCAGGAAGCAGGTGGCGATATCAGCACCACTGGAGACAGCTGCACGCACGAATGTATGTATGTAATCATCGCGCATGCAGTCATCGTCGTCGATGAAGAGGAGCCAGTCGCCACGTGCGGCACGGGCGGCGGCATTCCGTGCTGCTCCCAGATACCTGTTCGCCTGACGTATTATCGTCCAGCCGTGCTGTTCAAACACGGGTTCCAGTTCATCCAGGATCGCATGTGCCGCTGCGGTCTTGCTGCCGTCGTCCACGAGTATGACTTCGTATGCGCCGTACTTCTGGCGTTCAACTGATGCAAGCGTCTGCAGCAGAAGGTGCGGCCGGTCGTGGTGCGTAACACAGACAGAGACAAACGGCAGTTGACCGGTCTCTGTTGTTACGTCAGCCGTTGCATCACTTATTGCATCACTTATTGCATCACTTATTGCATCACTTATTGCGTCAACCGTTGCGTCAACCGTTGCGTCAACCGTTGCCGCCAGTGTTGAAAAGACCCTCGCAAGACCCTCCACTGTCCGGACATCCGCACTGATCACATCCCTTAACTCCCACTGCATATCGCGAAGAGCCGCAGCCGATACATCCGGCGCAAGAACCAGTACATCTGATCGCTCAACAGAGCGCTGTGTTGTTGTTGCAAGCTCAAGCAGCTGTATGTCCTTAAGCATCTGATCGCGACCGACAGCCGCGATCGGCGGCAGCGTACGGAGATACGAAGCGATGCGCGCCCGCGAGGTGGCAATCTGCTGTGCTCTTTGTGCAACTGCGAAGTGTGCGACACCGGCATCGGCTGGAAGGAGCAACAGTGATTCACTGTCGTCCGCAACATTGGCGGCCAGCCATTCTGCGAGGAGTGCAGAAGCCCGGAGTGGTGCTTCGGCAATTATGGGCACGGCCGGGTCCATCAGGAGTCGTTCGACCCCACGCGAATCGGCTCTGGGTTGACTAGGCGCGGCCGCGCGCGTCGCATCGACAATCCGGACGCGGCAGGCGGTTGCCGCAGCCTCGCATTGGCGGCGAAGCTTGAGTGCAGCTTCGATTACATCGTCTTCAACCGCGGCAATTATCAGGTCACGGTCGCCGACAGCCTCAAGCACAGCCTGCCAGTCCCATTCACTCAGGGGCACACGTTTTGTCATGCCTCTCCTCAAAGCAGACTTCGTGCCAACGGCGCGGCTACGCTCATGGCACTCTAAACCCTTACCATGCAACGAGATACATGCGGCACTAGCGTGCAATAAAATGAGGATCTCCAGCCACCCGGCAATCTCTGCCGGCACCTGATGTGCTCCGACTGCCGGCCGCTACATGCCGCTACATGCCGCTACAACGCTGGTAGCGCCAGCAGGTCTATCGGGGTCTTCACATCGTGCGCCTCATTGGAGGTCACGATCTGGCGGCCACGACGGGTCGCCATGTTCAAGACGAGTGGCCCGCGGAAATTTGCTGTAGCCGTTGCGTCCGGCGAATTGCCTATGGTAACGATCGCCAGAATCAGCACTTCTTCGGGAGACGAGAGCTCAAGTGCAAGCCGGTCGCCGACTTCAATATCCACTTCGTAACCGTCGCCCGTTACAAATGGATCTACAAGCAGGAACGCCACATCCTGATGAGCGAGCGACTGCAACCAGAAAGCACCTTCGCGTGCTGCCGGAAGAAGTGCGAAATGCTTGTGTGCTTCAAATCCACGCAGTCCGTCGTCGAAAGTAATGATCGACGCTTCCGGTACTTCTATGGTACCGAATACAAGTGAATCAATGGTTACGCAGTTGCTGTCAGCCGTGTGTGCCGCGCTTGCTGTCATCTGATCGGGTCTTGTCACAGGTAATTTGCCAGGCTTAATCCCAGCACTCTTGTGGTGGCTGCCATAGCCGCCTGATAAAGAGTTTGTTTTCCAACGAGTTCAATCATCGCCTTCTCCACTTCGACATCGCGCAGATCACTTCTGAAATCTTCGAGTGAGATCTGCAGCGAGTCCAGTGTATCGCTGGCGTTGATAAGTTCCAAGGAACGCGCACCCTGCGTGCCGATCAGCGACTGAACGCTGTCGAACGCACCCTGCAGCGTGCCAAGGGCATCGTTGATCGCGGCAACATCGTCGCTGCCGAGTGCCGTTGAGAGGTCCTGCAGTGCCTTGAACGCCTTGGTATCCAGGAAGACCTGAGTCCCGTTGTGATTCGGCGTTATGTAGCGACCATCAGCGATCTCGACCTGGATCGAACCCTGCGGTGTAACCGGGTCACCGCCGGTGTCTGTAAGGATGGAGAACGGGTCGCCCACCGCCACCGGAACACCAAACGGGCGTTCATTTGCTCTTGTGCCGCCGAAAAGATACTCACCAGCAAAACGGGTATTCCCCAGTTCAACCGCGGCCGAAAGTAACTGGTCCACCTCGGCCTTGGAGATCGCGCGAGTCTGCGAGCTGCCGCTGGAAGAGGCGCCCTGAATAGCC
>CAZDMG010000008.1:0-38819 GCA_964506655.1 uncultured Gemmatimonadaceae bacterium | reverse complement strand
AAAAAGACGCAGTATATGCAGAAAATCCTGGGCGTTTGTGACTACACCAAATGCCTGACGGGTACCGCGGTCGCGCAGCTTGCTCACCACGAACTCCGATGAGTCAACGCAGATGGTTGGCAGCTCCCTGAGCACACCATTGCCTGTATCCACAAACGACGGCAGCATGTTCCCTGTAGCTATCGCATGCAGCGCAGTCGCTACCAGCACAGCCATTGTCGCCTTCTTTGTGTGAGCGCGCATGGCGTCCTGCGCCTGTATAACGTCGGTGACCACTTCCGGGAGCGGACCGTCGTCGCGGATCGAACCGCAAAGCACAAACGGTACATCGTGTAACACGCAGGCATGCATAATCCCGTTCGTGACTATCCCCTGCTCCACCGCACGCGCAATTGATCCGGCGCCGCGCACAGCGTTGATGGCCCGCATGTGGAGTCCGTGTCCACCGACACTGGTCTGCCCGGTGCCGGTCATACCAAGCGTTGTGCCGAACATGGAAGCTTCGATGTCGTGAACAGCAACGGCATTACCGGCCAGAAGCGCCTGCACAAAACCGTTCCTGATAAACCAGACCATGTCTGCGCGTGCACGCGAATGCACCAACGCCGGACCGGTAACCCAGATTACATATCCGCCGTTCGCCCGCTCGTGGAGCAACAGCTTCGCCATCCGCGAATAATCGATTGGCTTCTCACGCGAAACGTCGCTCGTCATGAAATGAAAGCCGCTCTCTTCCTCGGGCTCTACAAAGGCATGCAGGTGCACAAAGATCCCTTCCGACCCGTCTTCTGCACGCCCAACTGCCACAAGGTCACCCTTACGGACACGCCGCCCTTCCAGTGCTGTCAGTGATCCATCTGCCAGACGCACAACCGCTGCGTCCATCCTTGGCTCTGCCGGTAATCTCCACTCACCACCTGTCCGCACATACGTCGGCATATTGGTGGTTGTGAAGAAATCCTTTGGCAGCACTCCATCCGCCGGTGCAGGTACAAAGACCGCATCCGGCGCCGAGGCCAGTGGCTCCGCAAGGAAGTCAGGTGGATGGAATGTGTTCACAGATATCCGGAATAGCACTCATTAAGGGTTTACCACATGCGCGTGCCATTGGGTTTACCGCACGGATGCGGTGCGCATGCCGGCAATTGCTTTGCCCATTTTCTCAAGCACATCTGCTGGCTGCACAAGAGAGATACGGAACTTCCCGCGGCCGGCTTCACCAAAAGCAATGCCGGGCGTCACTACCACTCCTTCGTGCTCCATAAGCGTTTCGACCCACCCCCAGTCGTCGAAACCTTCCGGCACATCGATCCAGAAGTAGAGCGTGGCTTTGGGCAAAGTCACTTCCCAGCCACCGTCAGCAAAACCCTTTGCCAGTGCTGAGCGCCTCCGGGCGTATTCGTTCAGAATCGGCGGTACAAACGCGCGATGACCCTTGAATGCAGCTGCACCTGCAAGCTGCGAAACAGTGGCGACACCGTAACCGATATTGGAACGATACGACTCCACCTTTGCCAGAATATCCCTGCGCCCTGTTACAAATGCTGAGCGCATGCCGGCCATATTGAAACTCTTGGAACAGGAATGGAATTCCACAGCCACACGGTCTGCCCCATGTACCTGCAACACACTCGGCACCGTGAAATTGTCGTACGCCAGTTCGCTGTAGGCCAGGTCACTCACAAGCACGATGTCGTGCTTCTCGCAGAACTCAACAGTGTCCGCAAGGGAATCGGTCGATGCTATCGCAGTCGTCGGGTTGGCGGGATAATTGATGATGAGGATGCGTGCCTTCTCTGCGTCACTCTTGCTGATTGCTTCCAGATCCAGAAGTCCGCTTCCGTCATTCGTGAACGGCACATTTACCGGCTTTGCTCCGATCAGCAATGGTGCGCGCGAATACACGGGGTAATGCACTTCCGGTATGAGCACCGTATCGCCAGGATCACAAAGCGCCATCACCACCTGCGCCAGCCCTTCCTTGGAACCCGCAAGCGCCAGATAGTCGCGCGCGGGCTCACCGCTCACACCAAAGCGATCCATCATGTAATTGGCGGCCGCAGCGCCGAATGCAGGGTGAATCCGAAAGGGAGGATAGCCGCTCATGGGCGCGCTCCTTGCCGCTTCGGCCACAGCTTCCAGGACGGGGGTCGGGATCGGCTGATCCGGACTCCCGATCCCCAGGTCAACCAGCTTCCGTCCGCGCGCGCGGTGCGCCTCTTTACGCGAATCGAGCTCCGCAAATACGTATTTCGGGATTGCTTCCAGATACGACGACATCGATTTCCTCTGTTGGATCGGTATCCCTGAATGCTAACAAGGCTGCCATGCGATTGCGCGGGTATTCCGCTCGCCCGATGGTGTCACAGCAGCGATACAGGGTCTCTGTCGACGGTAAGGCGTAGCCCCGGTGCCTTTGCAACCGGGCACCGCTCCGCTACGTAGCATGCCATGCGGCTCAGCATGGAAGCCCGGTCTGCTTTGAGCAGGAAGTGCCACCGATAGCGCCTCTTTATGCGGCCAACCGCACAGGGTGATGGCCCCAGCAACATGACACCGCCCTCACCTGCTGCTTCGATAAGACCCCGGGTCCAGTCTGCCGCCTCGATACACCCGGCGGCTACCGCATTCGCGTCCTCACCGCTCACTACAACGTTGGCGATAGACACAAAGGGTGGGTATTGCGGCTCCGTCCGCCCCTTCAGTTCATACTCAACAAAGCCATCGTAATCGTGCCCCAGCGCAAACCGCACCGCATGGTGCTCGGGCATGCGTGTCTGTATCAGGACCTCGCCACCCCGCGGACCACGCCCTGCCCGCCCCGCTACCTGACTCAGTAACTGAAAGGTGCGCTCCGATGCCCGGAAATCCGGCATGTTGAGCCCTATGTCGGCGTCAATCACACCCACCAGTGTAACGTTCGGAAAATCCAGCCCCTTGGACACCATCTGCGTGCCAAGCAGTATGTCCACCTCACCATTCGCAACCTTGTCGAGGATGGTGGCGTGCGCCCACTTGCCGCTTGTGGTATCCACATCCATTCGGGCGATACGCGCACCCGGGAACAATTCCCCGACAACTTTCTCGACCCGCTGTGTTCCAAGTCCGACGCGCCTGAGCGATGCACTGCCACACTGTTGACACCGTTCCGGCACCTCCGACTGATAGCGGCAGTAATGGCAAATCAGTACATCGGGGACCCGGTGATAGGTGAGTGATATACTGCAGTTGGGACACGTTACAGGCGACCCGCATGCAGTGCACTGCACAAACGCTGAAAAACCGCGGCGGTTGAGAAGCAGCAGCGTTTGTTCCTGCTTCGCAAGGCGCGTATCGATTGCATCGGCGAGACGTTGCGAGAGAACGAACCGGTCGGCGTCACTGACATGCGCACCGCCGTTCTCCCTGCTGCGCATATCAATCGCGTACACCGGCGGCAGACTCGCGCCTGCAATCCGATCCGGAAGCCTGAGCAACGTCATCGCTCCCTGCATTGCCCGATGCATACTCTCGAGCGCCGGTGTAGCCGACCCAAGGACCACAATGGCGCCCTCGTGCCGGGCACGCATTACTGCCGTTTCGCGGGCATGATAGCGCGGCGTCTCCGATTGCTTGTAAGACGCATCGTGTTCTTCATCAACAATCACCACACCCACATTTTCCAACGGAGCGAACAACGCCGATCGGGCACCCACCGCAATACGCCGCTCACCACTCCTGAGTGTGCGCCACGCGTCCAGCCGCTCGCCATCGCTCAGCCCTGAATGCAACACCGCTACATCATCGCCAAATGCACCGCGAAAACGATCCACCGTCTGCGGAGTAAGCGCAATTTCCGGCACCAGTACAATCGCACTCCGCCCGCGCCGCTGCACTATCTCCCGCAGCACTTCGATATACACAAACGTCTTGCCGCTGCCTGTGATGCCGTGAAGCAGAAATGCGTCTCCGCTTTTCCCTTTGAGAATTGAATCAACCACACTCCGCTGCGCTTCCGTAGCCCTTTCCGGAGGTGCACTGACTGCCCGTGATGAAAATGGGTCCCGCATAACCGGCTCATCGGCAAGCTCCACAATTCCCCGTGCACTCATGGCTGTGATGACACCACGGGTACAACCGGCCTGTTCCAGCAATTCCGTGAGACCCGCGGCGCCACCGTGCGCTTCCAGCAACTCATATACCTTCCGTTGCTGTGGCGCACGTTTGAACAGCTTCTCACGCATCAGCAGCGATGGCAGCTCACCTTTGATCCGCACCGATTTCCTTGTCTGCGCTGTGGGCGCCGGTCTGGAAACTGTCGCCAGCATCGCCGGCAACATCGAACGCAGCACAACACCAATCGGCGCCGCGTACCACCGGGCGATCCATTCAGCAGTATCAATGAGCGGCGCAGTAAGAGACGCCACACTGTCGGCCACCGCAATAATGTTGCGGAGCTTCACTCCTTCCGGCGCTTCTGTATCGCCGAGTACGATCCCGATCTCGCGCCGGTTGGTGAATGGCACTACAACGCGGCTCCCAGGTGCTATTGGAGCCGCGATCTCATCCGGTACTTTGTAGGTGAAGGTACGGAACAGTGGAACCGGGAGTGCTACTTCCACATACGCCATTACGCCACGCTATCTGTGTGTGACGCCAAGCCCGGCTTCGTTTACAAGATTGACAGTGCCGTTGGCTGCAATACCGGTTCCTGCAAACGGGTCGTCGGACAGCAGTGCCGCGCCATCCAGGTCTGCATCGTCCAGCAGTGGTGCGAACTGCGCCGTCGCTGCGATACCCAGAGTCGTTTCAATCATGCAGCCGCACATAACGCGCAGCCCCGATGCGCGCGCGGTGGCAATCATGCGGAGCGCTTCCCTAAGCGAGCCGCACTTGGCCAGTTTGATATTGATGCCATCCACAACACCGGCCAGACGCGGAATGTCCGTCGCAACAATGCAGGATTCATCGGCCATCACAGGCATCGGTGAACGCTCGCGCACAAACTTAAGCCCAGCCAGATCGTGCGGTGGCAACGGCTGTTCAAGCATCTCAACACCGGCATCCACCAGCACCGGGAGCATCGCAAGCGCTTCGTGAACAGTCCATGCAGCGTTTGCGTCCACTCGCAATCTGGCGTGCGGCGCATTTTCGCGTACGATCCGTAGCGTTTCCCTGTCGCGGCTTCCACCCAGCTTGATCTTCAGCAGCGGGTAGCCCGCAGCTTCACGCACACGTTGCGCAAGCGTTTCTTCATCGGGTGCAATCGCAATCGTGAAGCTGGAAAGCGGTGCATCGGCAGGGCTCAGCCCCCATAGCTTCCACAACGGAAGCCCGGCCCGCTTCCCAAGCAGGTCGTGCAACGCACCACTCACCGCCGCACGCGCAGCAGCATTCCACCTGAGAGTCTTTACCAGCGCGGCTTCGATGGCTTCAACTGACCAACCATCCGAAGCCTCAATGACAGGGCGGAATTGCTCCAGTGCCGCAAGGACTGTGTCCGTTGTCTCGCCATAAAACGCACTCGGCGCCGCCTCGCCCCAACCTTCCAATCCGTCCTTGTCGAGCAGGCGAACCCACACCGTCCTGTGGTCACTGGATCCGCCACGGGCGATAATAAACGGGTGCTTCGTGTGTACAGTGAGGACTTCTGCCAGCAGTTGCATTTGTCTTCGTCAGCCTCGGTTGTGTGGCACTTGTACCTGAAGTATCTGCTGCGCCAGTGCTTCAGCGCGGAGTAGCACCGGTATTGCGCGCGCTCCCCGCCACTCTCATGGCGGCAGCAGCTCCGGAGCTGTTGAGAAATGTCAGAAGCGCGTCTGCCAGATCGAATCCTCTGTCATAGCGATCCGCAGGTTGCTTCGACAGACAACGCATGACGATGCTGTTAAGCGATGCAGGCACACGCGGATCTATCGTGTCCGGAGGAGTAGGCACGTCGTGCACATGCTTGTAACCTACAGCGTAGGCGTCGTCGCCGTCGAACGGCGGTTGTCCTATAAGCATCTCGTAAAGCAACAGTCCAACCGCATATAGATCGCTCCTGCCATCCACAAGTTTTCCCATCGCCTGCTCAGGAGACATATAGTGTGGCGTCCCCATCGCACGACCGGCCGCTGTCAGACGGCCATGGAATCTGGCAGTCGCAATCCCGAAGTCTGTCAGCAGTGCGTTGCCGTCTTCATCGAACAGAATGTTGTCCGGCTTGATATCGCGGTGCACAACTCCATGTCTGTGCGCGTAATCCAGTGCACAGGCCACCTGCACTGCCGTTGATGCTGCAGCAACAGGCGGTCTTGTCTTATGTCTTGCCAACTGGTCGGCAAGTGAACCGCCTGCACAGTACGGCATCACCAGATACACAAGATCACCCGACTCACCCAGATCCAGGATTCCGCAGATAAAGGGGTGACTCAGTCGCGCTGCTGCTTCAGCCTCACGCCGGAACCGTTCACGCATCTCGGGCTCACGTGCAAGCGAAGTATGCAGCACCTTGATTACCAGCGGGCTCCCCAGATGCGCATGCCGCGCGAAGTAAACGTTGGCCATACCACCGGAGCCGAGTCGCTTGACGACAGTGTAGCGATTACCTGTCATACGCCTCAGATCACGCAGCTCCTCGTCTGGTATATCGGCAGGAGGTGCAGCCACCTCCGGCAACGGAATGCCGCATCGGGTGCAGCGCGCCGCGGCAGAGCGATTCCAGGTACCGCAATCAGGACAGAACATAGAGAGCGATCGACGACGAGGGGCACGGGTCCAGCTTCACCGCGTGATACATACCGACTGACCGCGCGATGAACACGGGTACGGCCAGTCAGCAGGATACGTACACACTACCGATAAACTACCCATAAACTACCCAAGGAGGGCACGCAGGTGCACCATGCACGCGTTGGCCACCTGTTCCGGAGCATAGCCGCCCTCAAGGGCGCTTACCAGTCTCCCTGAACACCAGCTCACACTCCGTGAAGCCAGTTCGCGCGTCAGCAGGTCAATCTCGCTGTTTGTCAGAGTGAACGCTCCCAGCGGGTCGCCTGCAAGGCAGTCGAAGCCGGCACTCAGCAGCACCAGATCCGGTGTCCAGCCGGCAGTGGCCTTGTCCACTGCATTCAGCAAAGCGTTGACGTAAAGAGAGGGATCAAGCGACGCCGCCATTGGAACGTTCCAGATCGTTTCATGCGGGCCCCGGTCTGCTGCTGCGCCCGTTCCCGGATACCAGGGCCACTGGTGCAATGATACAAAGTGAATGCGCGGGTCTGCTTCGACGAGCGCCTGCGTACCGTTGCCATGATGTACATCCCAATCCACAATCAGCACACGCTCACACCCGCCCCGCTCAAGAGCATACCGGGCAGCAATCGCGACGTTACCGAATATGCAGAACCCCATCGCGCGATCACGCAATGCATGGTGACCGGGCGGCCTGACAGCGCAGAAACTCCGCGTCGCTTCACCGCTGAACGCCATATCAACTGCATCCAGAACAGAACCGACAGCTGCCGTTGCAGCATCCCATGAGCCCGTGCTCACAGTGGTGTCGGGGTCCAGGTTTGCACCACCCGCCTCCACCAGCGCCTTTACCGCGCTGATGTAGCCCAGGTCGTGGCAGAGCGAGAGCTCCTCTTCGGTTGCATGCCGCCCTTCATGATGCTGAACTGCCGCGAACAGTTCAGGATCGTTCCGTAGCGCGCGCGTCACAGCACGTAGACGTCCGACATGCTCGGAGTGGTTCCACCCGGTATCGTGCATCCCGCAATCCGAATTGGAAATGAACGCGACACCCGACATCAGTGAATCTGCTCCCTTACAGTCGACGCAACCATTTGCATGAGTCAGCGGACCGGACGACGTCTGTGATGGATAATCAGAAACATCGAACCGTTTACAGCGCCTGCATCTGCCATCGTGGTTTTGCCATCCACCAGCGCACCCAGATACTTGATATCAAAAGCGCTTGCGTCAGCGCCACCCGGCAGCAGCTGCTCAAGCGCTGCCTGCCTTACGGCACCAGCTGTTGTTTCCGGTGAGACTTCAAGTCGGATCGCTTCCCAGGCTTCTGCCACCTGCGCGCGGATTGAAAGCGTGTCCGCAGCACCTTCGGCCGAGAGTCGCACTACCCCGGGGCGTGCCCTCAGCCCGGTTACAAAATCCGTACTCACTTGGCTCCCTCCGCACCGCCATTCGCAGAAGCCTCATCTCCTGCATCAACCACAGCCACTCGCGGGACCTCCGCATAAGGCAGTGACGCGAGAAAGCGCGCAACCTGCTGGTCGTAAAGCATGGTGGATGCTGTAACAACCGAGCCGCCGCCACCCTCGAACGCGCGAGCTGCCACGACCACCTCTTCGCCACCCTGACCACGCATCGCTACATGTCCAGCGCTGCGTTTCTCATGATACGCAGCATAGACACCACCGTCCGAAAAAAAACGCTCCGCTGCATCAAGTGCATCCTTCACACTCAATGTCGTAGCACGCTCCTGCACCTTCCTGGATGTCTGATTATGCACCTCAGAACCTCTCCTCTTTCAATGTTGAACTTCAGTGGGCAAAACGAACACCGCCTCCTGACCAATGGGGCTCTCCAGATCCCCAGGCACTTCTGCACTGACGTGCACTGCACCACCCAGCAATTGCGCCATCTGTTGAGCCAGGCGGATCTCCACAGGAGCATCGCTCCCCGCCTGAACACCTGGCCACGAGATGCGCCACGCTATAAACCCCCGCTCCAGTCCGATCGCAGCGTTGACACTCCCTGAATGCGCTCTGGCTTCGTCGGTCGCAGCTGCCAGGATAAGCTCGAGCACATCCTCCACATGATCAATACCAGCTTCAATCAATGGCAGCGTAACCGTTGGTTCCTCCAGATGTATCGGCACCGTCGGGGCAGCTGTCCGGCATCGCGCAACCACTGCCAGCAACGGTGTGCGTGCATCGTGCTCTGCCACCGGCATTTCGCCAGCTGGCAACCGCCCCACGTCACCTTTCAGTGCACCCGCTGCGCCCGCTGAAATAAGCGCCGCACGCGCGAGTGATGCATCTGTCCCTTCCTTGATCAGCAACGACACCTGCCGTAGCGCGTCGGCAGAAAAGCGATCACGCAGGATCTGCCTTGCCGCCGCGTCGTTGGCGATCTGTTCGAGCTGCTCATTCGCTTCAGCAAGCGCAGCATTGCTCCGCCTCAGCTCTGAAATAAGCGCAGCCTTCTCCGCAGTCGCAGCCAGTTGGTTGGCGATACTCCGCGCCAGCGACTTGTGCTCCGGAAGAAGCCCCGTTTCACCCACGAAGTAAAACGAAACCGCACCGATAGGCCCCCGTGATCCAATAAGAGGCAAAGCCAGAATCGAACGGAAGCCGAGCTCCGTAGCCACCTCGTACCAGTCGCTCAGATCACCACGCGCAAAGAGGTCCGGCACCCAGATTATCCGGCGTTCCTGAACTGCCAGACCACTCGGCCCGTTCCCCACCCTGACGCGCAGTGCACTGATCCAGTCGCTGTGCGGCTCTGGCCACTGATGCTGCGCCACAGGCCGCAGCAGCGTACCATCTGCACCAAGCGTCAGTACAAGCGAGAACTGCGCACCGAGCAGTGGCGTGACACGGTCCAGCGCAAACTGATATACATCCTCCGGCCTGTCTGAAACGATCAACGCATGCGCGACCTCGCGGATCGCAAGCAGCTCCTCGTGAAGGAGATCGTTTTTTGAACGGGTGCCGGTCATGAAACTGCTATGCGCCCCGCTGCTTCATGTTGTCCGTAAGGTACATCGCAAGCTGCGACGCATTGATGCGCACCTGCGCAAGTGTGTCGCGATCACGTACAGTAACCGAACCATCGACAGTGCTTTCGTTGTCAACCGTGATGCAATAGGGCGTACCCACTTCATCATGACGGCGATAACGCTTCCCGATTGAACCGGTGTCGTCGTAGTCCACGGTCATGGTTTCGCGCAGCTCCTTTATGATCTCGCGCGCCATCTCCGGCTGGCCATTCTTGCGCGTAAGCGGGAAGATCGCAGCCTTTATCGGCGCCAGCGCGGGGTGAAGACGAAGCACAACACGCCCTTCCTCTTCCCCCTCCACAGATTCTTCGCGATAACCATTAACCAGCGCTGCAAGCGTGACACGGTCTGCCCCGATGGATGTCTCAATCACCCACGGTATGTAGCGCCTGTTGTTCTGCTGATCGAAGTACTCCATCTTCTTGCCGGAGTACTCCTGATGCTGCGTAAGATCGAAGTTGCCGCGGTTGTGTATCCCTTCGATTTCCTGGAAGCCGAGTGTGCCGCCGAAGTCGAACTCCACATCGAATGCAGCCTTGGCGTAGTGCGCAAGTTCGCCCGGGCCATGCTCATGGAAATGCAACCTGTCGGCTTCAAGACCGAGCTCTGCAAGCCACTTCATCCGCTCGGCTTTCCAGTGCTCGAACCACTGCATATCGGTGCCGGGCTCGACAAAGAACTGCATCTCCATCTGCTCGAACTCACGCGTGCGGAAAATGAAGTTCCCGGGCGTGATCTCGTTGCGGAAAGCCTTCCCCACCTGCGCAATACCAAACGGCACTTTCTGACGCGTGCTCTGCTGCACATTGAGGAAGTTCACAAAAATCCCCTGTGCCGTTTCAGGGCGCAGATAGACAACGCTGGCAGTGTCTTCGACTGCACCCATAAAGGTGCGGAACATAAGATTGAACTGACGTGGCTCTGTCAGTTCGCATGCTTCGAACTCACCGGGGCGTTTGGATGGCTTCCTGTGGCAGTGCGCATCCTGGAGTTTGTCTGCACGGAAACGTCCTTTGCAGGTACGACAATCAACGAGTGGGTCCACGAAGCCGGCCACGTGACCACTCGCTTCCCACGTGCGCGGATGCATAAGGATTGCAGCATCCAGCCCCTCGACGTCGTCGCGCCCGCGCGTCATCGCCTTCCACCAGCGATCCTTGATGTTGCGCTTGAGCTCAACACCCAGCGGCCCGTAGTCCCACACTGAACCGGTGCCACCATAGATCTCGGATGACTGGAAAATGAAACCGCGTCGCTTGCAGAGCGACACCAACTTGTCCATCACATCGGGATAGGATGACATACTTGTATAAAGGTCCTGTTACTGGTTCAGTCGGCCGGCCATACGGTGAGAGCCGGATGTTGGTACAAACTACCGGTGTAAGATATCGGCAATGATCGCCGTTCCGTGATCGCGTCCGTTCTCAATGAAGATACGGTTGGCGTTATTCCCCGACGCGATCACACCCGCAAGGTAGATCCCCGGCAGCCGCGTCGCCATCGACGAAGCTTCGTGCTCAGGAATACCTGTTTCACTGTCCACGGGAACACCAAGCGCCTCAAGCAGGCCAATCTCAGGGAGAAAGCCAGTCATCTCATGCACCTGTGTAGCACGGATACGGGTTGTCTGCTGCTCGCTGCCTGCGTCTGATACAGACAGCACGGCCCACCCAGGCTCAATACTCACAACCCTGCTGTTGAAATACGCCTTTATGCTTCCGTCCGCAATACGTGCATTGATTTCCGGACGCACCCATGGCTTGACCCCCGGATCCAGTTCCTCCCGGAAGTGCACCAGCGTCACCCGGGCGCCCGCTGAGTGCATGGCAAGTGCCGCATCGACAGCCGAATTCCCGCCGCCGATTATCAGCACGTCCTGACGCCAGGCAAAGTGCCCGTCTGTGTAGCCGTGCCGCACGTGCGGCAGGTCGCCGCCGGGAATACCCAGCCGGTTCGGGCGCCCGAAATAACCGGTCGCCACGATTACAGCGTGCGCCTGCGTAACCGACGAGGCGCCAAACCGGTCCCAGCTCCCAACATTCCATCGGGTCTTAAGCCCCGACGCCAGCTCCACCGACCGTCTCGACGACTGCGGCAGCACCGCGTCCACCCGCTGATACTGCCGCACGTCCAAGCCGTAGTGATCGGCCACGCCGCGGTAATACGCCAACGCCTCCCGCCTCGTCGGCCGCGCAGTCGGCAGTATGAAGGGAACTTCACCTATGCTCAGCCGGTCGCAGGTCGAAAAGAAGGTCATGTACGTCGGGTAGGACGCAATACCACCCACTACAGGGCCCCGGTCGAAGACGCGCGCCCTAAGCCCCCTCTGCGTGGCTGCGATTGCCGCTGCAAGGCCACATGGACCCGCACCTACAATAGCCACATCTACCGCATCACCCTGCGGAGGGTTGAGGTCCCACACCGGCACCGACATCAGAGCCGGTCGTGCACCCCGATTATCTGATCGCGTCGGGTTCCCACGCTCACGAACGAAACCGGGGTTTCGCACAGCTCCTCTATGCGATCCAGATACGCTCGCGCATTGCGCGGCAATTCTTCAAGAGTGCGCGCATTGTGCGTACCACTCTTCCAGCCATCAAACCACTCGTACTCCGGTATCGCGTTTTCGAGCAGGTCCAGATCTGCCGGGAAGTCATTGAAGTGCTCACCGTTTACGCGGTAACCCGTGCACACTGCAATCCGGTCGAGTGTATCCAGGACATCCAGCTTGGTGATTGCAAGACCGGTGAGACCATTCACACGCGCAGCGTATCGTACAACAACGCCATCGAACCAGCCACAGCGGCGCGCACGCCCTGTAGTTGCACCGAACTCATTCCCCAGCTTCCGCACTTCGCTCTGCAATGGTTCATCCAGTTCTGTCGGGAGCGGGCCATTGCCGACACGCGTCGTATATGCCTTCACAACACCCAGCGCGCCCTTGATCGACAGCGGTGAGATACCAACACCGGTTGCTGCACCACCTACAGTTGTATTACTGGACGTCACATACGGATAGGTACCGTGATCCACATCCAGCAGCGAACCCTG
Organism: uncultured Gemmatimonadaceae bacterium; assembly: GCA_964506655.1. Lineage (GTDB taxonomy): Bacteria > Gemmatimonadota > Gemmatimonadetes > Gemmatimonadales > Gemmatimonadaceae > Gemmatimonas. Next base: position 26,005 of record CAZDMG010000008.1, on the reverse strand, counting down.
TGCGCCTTCAAGCAGCACCGCTGCTCCATTCAGCTGTGCATTATGGACACGGAGCCCGACATCATCTGCAACTGCCAACAATCGCGGTGCCAACTGCTCAAGCAGCTCAAGGTTCTTTTCCACCGAAGCGCGTTCACTGCTGCCACCGCGCTCGAGCTGCGCATTTGCGCGCTCAACACCGGCTTCCACCAGCTTGCGCAACCTTTCGGGCCAACGCAGATCAAGTACGCGTATCCCGCGGCGCGCCACCTTGTCTTCATAAGCCTGACCGATGCCGCGACCTGTTGTACCGATCGCCTTGCTTTCGGCACTCACACGGTCCACCAGCTTGTGGTACGGCATTACGAGATGTGCACGCTCACTTACAAAGAGACGACCTTCAACGCTGATCCCATCGCGGATCAACTCATCGACTTCCTCAAAGAGCGTTTCCGGATCGAGGACCACACCGTTGCCAATTGCGCAGTGCACTCCGCTGTGCAGTATACCGCTCGGGATCTGGTGCAATACAAAGGAGACGTCACCGATGTGTACAGTGTGTCCGGCGTTGGCGCCTCCCTGGTAGCGTACCACCCAATCGGCCTGCTCGGCGAGAACATCCACGAGCTTGCCTTTCCCTTCATCGCCCCACTGTGCGCCGACTATAACAACCGTACGCGTCTTCGAATCAAACATGAGCTTTCCGCCAGATGCGGTACAAGCAGAACCAGCAGTGAACTCGCGAAAAAGAGTTGGCCAGCTCCGGCACAAAAAACGCCCCGCGCAGAAGCGTGGGGCGTGTTCATAATCTAGGCCGAAGTGGCAGCGCGGGCAACCATGTGCCGGCTATACGGCCGCATTCAATCGGCTGGTGAGGTAGAACCGCATCAACCGGGCTACGCTGACGCTCCCCACAGGACGGACGGCTATCAGGACAAAGCAGACTACGCGAACGCGCGCACAAGGAACCAGGCCGCGACAACCACCCCCACTGCTGTCTTGATCGCCGCTCCCACGGCCCGGCCGATCAACGCACCCTTACCTGCCATCTGTGGGCTGCCTCGCTCCTCGCGCTCCACCGTCAGCTCACCCACGAACGCACCCGCAAATGCGCCGGCGAACGCGCCTATCAAAGGCCCGATAACAGGCACCGGTACACCCACAAACGCTCCAACCAGACCACCCAGAATGGCGCCCCACGAAGCTCGCTTCGAGCCGCCATAACGCTGCGTGTACCTGGCAGACATCAGGTACTCCAGGATCTCGGCTACAACCACGAGCGCCGTGCACCCGATCATTGTGAACAGACCGATCCCGCTCGTCGGTACCAGCACCGAGTGCAACAGACCGGTCAGCAGCATCAGCCACAAACCGGGGAGGCCAAGCGGAATCATGAAGAGGGCGGCCAGCATTATGAGCGCCAGCAACACCCCGAACAGAGAGCCAGAGAGGAATGTCATGTCCATACCTGTACTACGTTACAGGCGACACCGGTGATTCAGCCAGCCCGGCCAGGTGAATACGGGTGCGCGCATCCCCGTGCGGTTCCGGCGGCTCACACGGCACCCACGGCTCTCACCGCGGTCACGATTCCAGCAGCGCCCGCGATTCCAGCAGCACCCGGCGGCTCCAGCAGCACCCGCGGCCCACACGAATTTCACGCCGCAGCGGGACCGCAGTGTTCAGGACTGGCTGAAAATGCTCTCAAACCCGCTGCTGTACACCGAGTCCTCTCCGAACGGATTCGGGCTCGTTACAGCGTGCGAACCACGTGGCGATGTCGGCATCGGTGGCAATGTCGCACCGGCACCCAGTGGGTTCGGGCCGAGTCCGTACTCGTCCGGCACAGCAACATTCCCTCTCGTGGCGGTTCTGCGGGACGCACCCAGACCTGACGGCGCGCGCACTCCCTTTTTGAGCGTCGTCACATTCAGCTCGAAATCTGACGGACGCGATGCAGCTGCCACTGCAACTTCGTAGCTGACCACGTTGTTCCCCACCAGATCCATAAGATGCTGATCGAAGGTGCGCATTCCGTACTGTGAACCATCCGCGATGTAATCACGGATCTCGTCCACCCGGTTGTCGATGATCAGGTCGCGGATCGTCGGCGTAACAATCATCACTTCGGCAGCAACCACGCGCCCCTGCCCGTCCGCACGCGGCAGCAAGCGCTGCGACACTACAGCATGCAGCGACTCTGCAAGCCGCATGCGCACCACAGTCTGCTCCTCCGGCGGGAACATCGCAACAATGCGCATGATCGTGCTCTGTGCATCCGGCGTGTGCAGCGTCGAAATCAGAAAATGACCCGTCTCCGCTGCCTTCATTGCGGTATCAATCGTTTCAGCATCGCGCATTTCACCGATCATGATCACATCCGGATCCTGACGGAGTGCTGCACGAAGCCCCATACGGAAACTCTCTGTATCGATACCCACTTCCCGCTGCGTTACTGAACTCCTGATGTCGGTGTGCAGAAACTCAATAGGGTTTTCAAGTGTTACAATGTGCTTCTCATGAGTTGCATTCACTGCATTGACCAGTGCCGCCATTGTACTGCTTTTGCCCGAGCCTGTGACACCTGTAACGAGCACCATCCCCCGTTCGCACGACGCAATCCGGTTGAGCACATCGGGCAACCCCAGAGATGCAAACGTAGGCACATTCTCCGGTATCACGCGCATTACGATCGAAAACGTTGCGCGCTGCCGCATGATGTTCACACGGAATCGACCGACCCCTTCGGCCGACCAGGAGCAGTCGTGATCCCTGAGATTATCGATCGAGGCACGCGCCGCGTCATTCTCCATCAGGCGCAACGCGACCGCACGCGTCTGCTCCGCGGTCAATGCCTGTTTCGTAAGCGCAACAAGGCGTCCGTTGATGCGTGCGCGTACCACATCGGACGCTTTGATATGCACGTCAGATGCGCCGCGATCAACTGCCGCCTTGATGATCCGCTCAATGGCCACTGGTATTCGTTCCGTGTTGCTCGCCCGCAAGCCGCAGTAAATCGCGGTTGAGGGGTAGTGTAGGATTGATTAAGGGCCGACATGCCAAAACCGTCGACCCAGCGCCTGACAGCTGACAGCCCTGTGCCAGCCAGCTGTCAGGCAGGTGTAAGACTACACTTTCACGACGATTTCACCCTGCATGAGCAACTCAGGAGGCTCAGTACCCCGCGTCCAGATCGACCTGGTTCCGGAGTGGCTCGCCCTGGCTCCAGCGGCGCCAGTTGCCAAGGAACAGCGCCAGCGCCCGCTCCCAGTGGTGGGGTGACACTCCGGAAACGTGCGGCGTCATCAACACCTTCGGGTGCTCCCACAATGGGCTTGCAGCGTCCAGAGGCTCCCTGGGAAACACATCCAGCACGGCCCCCCGAAGATGCCCGGAATCGAGCCCTGACAGGAGCGCATCGTAGTCCAGAAGCGCACCACGGGCCACGTTTACCACTATGGCACCCTTCGGCAACTGTTCCAGCCGCTCCCGGCTGATCAGCATTTTGCTCGCACCCGTCGATGGCGCAGAAATGACCAGCACATCTGCACCGGGGAGTTCAGCGTCCAGATGGTCGGTGCCATAGACCCTGTCGAAGCCACCTGGCACCCCCAGTTGCGGCCGACGACGGATCCCCGTGCAACTTGAGCCCAGCGCTGCGAACCGGCGCGCAACCGCACCACCGATCCCGCCGGCTCCCACCACCAGCACCGCAAGACTCCCTACCTCGCGCATCTGCGCCACACCAGTCACAAAGGGCGTCTGATCCCAGCGACGCTCCTGCTTAAGCCCAACCGCGTAGTCCAGCCCGCGCACAAAATACATCACCCCCGCCAGCACATTGTCTGCCATCGGTTCGCCGTAAACCCCGGCACTGTTAGTCAGCACCACGCCGCTTTCCTTGAGCGCTGGCGTTATCGACGCACCAACTCCGGCGGACGCGCTGTGGGCCCACTTGAGATGCGGTGCCGCACGCACCAACTCAGCCGGCACACCAAATCCGAAATACGCCTCCGCGCTGCCGATAGCGTCCAGCACCTCCTGGCTGACACCGCTGGCACCGTCTCCTGCCGAATCCGTCGGTGATTTGATCAACACGAGCTCCCAACCTTCCGGAGCTCCATCGCGCAGACGCTCCACTCCGTCCTCTGGGAGTCGCATGTGCGGAGACATGCTCTGGAGGTCCACGACCAGACGTCGCTGTGTACTCATAGTCCGATTCTCAGGTTGTTCAGGCGCCGTTGCTCTGCCTTACCGGCTCACACAAGCGTTGCTGATTAGACGTTGCCGATTAAGCGCTGCTGCTGTTAACGGTTCCCACACCGGCAGGTACGCTGCGGAGTAACCCCAGCCCCATCCGGTCGCGGACTTCACCAATAGTCTCCCTGGCAATCGCACGGGCGTTCGACGCTCCGGTCGCGAGCGCGTCCAGCAGCAGTTCTGGCTTCTGGTCCAGCTCGGCGGCTCTGTTACGAATTGGCGTAAGCTCCCGTGATATGCTTTCATGCAGCACTTTCTTGCAGTCGATGCACCCCCACCCCGCCGAACGACACTGCGCATCCACATGCGCGACTGTCTCTGCGGAACTGAACCCTTTGTGCAGATGGAAAATGTTGCACATCTCGGGGCGACCCGGGTCCGTACGTCTGACGCGCTGCGGATCGGTCGCTGCTGGCCGCAGCTTGGCCCACAGCTCGTCATCTGTCTCCAGCAACCCAACTGTGTTATTAAGGCTCTTGGACATCTTGGCGTGGCCGTCCAGCCCCATCACGCGACGCGTTGGCGTAAGCAGCGGCCTGGGCTCCGGGAAAAACTCCGCACCGAAACGGGTGTTCCATTTACGGGCAGTATCGCGCGAAAGCTCCAGATGCTGAACCTGATCCTCACCCACCGGTACAAGGTCCGCCTTGTACAGCAGAATATCCGCTGCCTGAAGCACCGGGTACATCAGGAGCCCGGCAGGAATGCTTTCGTACTTCGACGACTTGTCCTTGAACTGCGTCTGACGCTCCAGTTCACCCAGCGGAGTCAGCGTGGTGAAAATCCAGCTCAGCTCCGTATGTTCCGGCACTTCGCTCTGGATGAAAAGCGTCGCGCGCGCAGGATCAATTCCTGCCGCAACGAGTGAACGCGCCATGGCAAACCGACGCTGGATCAGTATCTCCGGGTCGTAGTTGCCTGTTATTGCGTGATAATCGACTATACAGAAGAGTGAACCCGGATACTCATCCTGCAGCCTGACCCAGTTCTGGATAGCGCCGAGGTAGTTTCCAATATGGAGTTCACCGGATGGCTGTATTCCACTGAAAATGCGTGCCATCCTTTTAATAAACGTACGGTACACGTTCGCCGGTAGCTCATAAAGCAATGACATCAGAACAGGACACGCAGTTGTGGCTCCAGGCAGCTATGAGCGCTGCCGGAGACGCGGCTTCGTATATAGGGGAGCGCGCGACGCACCGCGACAGCATCCGATGGGAATCAAAGAGTCGCACAGACTTTGTAAGCGAAGTTGACAGGGGTGCCGAATCGCGAATCCGTGCCCGCCTCGCAGAGCTGGTACCGGGTATCAACTTCACGGGCGAAGAAATGTCGCCGGACAGCCGCACAGACAACGGCCTGGTTGCTATCATCGACCCGCTCGACGGCACAACCAACTTCCTGCACGGTTTCCCTGCGTACTGTGTTTCAATCTGCATTGCAGTAAACGGCGAACCTGTCGTCGGGGTGGTGCACGATGTCGCACGCGGTGGCGTTTATTCCGCTGTAGCCGGACAGGGCGCGTTCCTGGATGGCGTGCGCCTTTCAGTCTCCAGCATTACCGACCCCGACCGGGTGCTGCTCGGCACCGGAATCCCTTTCCGTGACACCAGCCGCGCCGACGAATATCTGGTGCAGTTGCGACGTCTCATGCCTCTTATTTCCGGCGTGCGGCGCGCCGGCTCCGCTGCACTCGATCTGTGCGACGTTGCAAGTGGCCGCTTCGATGGCTTCTGGGAACAGTTCCTGCACCCCTGGGACTTCGCGGCAGGTATCTTACTTGTACGTGAAGCGGGTGGTACGGTCACCAACCCCGATGGCTCCACAAAGAAACTCCTGGCAGGCCCGGTCGTTGCATCCAATTCACTGCTGCATAAATGGCTGTTGCACCAGCTCGAGCCAGCTGCAAACCCCTGACAACCTCAACCAAAGCACAACATGGCACTCGTAGAATGTGTCCCGAATTTTTCTGAAGGTCGTAACCCCAAGACCATAGATGCCATCCGGGACGCGATTACAGCAGTCAACGGAACGCATGTGCTGGATGTATCGAGCGACAGTTCGCACAACCGCACAGTGGTGACTTTCGTCGCCACGCCGGGCGCCGCTGTGGATGCCGCATTTGCCGCGATGAAAGTCGCAGCTGAGCTTATAGATCTGAATCACCACGAGGGCGAGCACCCGCGCATAGGTGCCACCGATGTGGTCCCCTTCATACCACTTGAAGGCACCACCATGGACGACTGCATCGCACTCGCGCGTGAACTTGGCGAGCGTGTAGCCGGTGAACTCGGTATTCCGGTTTACCTCTACGAGCGTGCTGCAACACGCCCCGACCGCGAAAATCTTGCCGACGTACGCCGTGGTGAATTCGAAGGGCTGCGCGAGGATATTCTTGTTAACGCAGCGCGCACTCCCGATTTCGGCGAGCGCCGCGTGCACGCTACCGCCGGTGCCACAGCCATCGGTGCACGCCCCTTCCTCGTGGCATACAACGTCTATCTGGGTGACAAATCCAACCTGCCTGTTGCAAAGGAAGTGGCGAAAGCCATACGCGGATCATCAGGCGGGCTGCGCTACGTGAAAGGGCTCGGCATGGAAGTAGACGGACAGGCACAGGTTTCCATGAACCTCGTTGATACCGAACGCACACCGTTGCATCGGGCGTTTGAAATGGTGCGCATGGAAGCTGAAGCGCACGGTGTTTCCCCCACATGGAGCGAAATAGTCGGGCTTGTACCGGAACGCGTTCTTTTCGAAGCCGGTGTCAGGCATGTGCAACTGCGCGGTTTCTCCCGTGAAATGCTCCTTGAACACAAGGTGCGTAATGCGGTGTCCGGTGGCGAATCTGTGGAGGCGTTTGTTTCGCGGGTCGCAGCTGCAACGCCAACACCGGGTGGCGGTTCGGTTGCAGCACATGCAGGCGCACTCGGCGCAGCACTCGCTCAGATGGTGGCGGGGCTTACCGTCGGAAAAAAGAAGTACCTGGCCGTTGAAGCACAGGTAAAGGATCTCTCCATCAAGGCCGGCTCGTTGCGCCGCAAGCTTGCTCTGCTCGTTGAGCGCGATGCTCAGGCATTCGAAGACTTACGTAACGCCAACAGAATGCCAGCAGAAGATGCACCTGCACTCGAAGCCAAAGCCGCTGCCATGCGAAGCGCACTGCACAATGCAGCAGAGGTACCTCTCGAGACCGCGCGTACGGCAGTCGAAGTTGCAGAACTGGCAGCCACTCTTGCAGAGATCGGGAATCGCAACGCAGTAACAGACGCAGCAGTTGCAGCACTCCTCGCAGAAGCAGCGTGCAAGGGCGCAGTCTGGAATGTGCGGATCAATCTCGCCGGCTTCGATGCTGCCGACGCCGAGTACGCGGAGAAGCTCTCGCGTGAAGCTATCGGTTGTGCTTCGCTTGCCTCATCCCTTGCAAGAAAGGCTGAAGCCCAGGCCGATCAGCTCTGCTGAAAGAGGGGTGCGCCCGGGAGGGTCAGTATGCGGGGAGCGCCATCTGTTACTGCAACAGTGTGCTCGAAGTGTGCTGACCGCTTCCCGTCCGCGGTAACGACTGTCCACTTGTCGCTCAGTGTACGCGTGCTGGCCGTACCGGCATTGAGCATCGGCTCAATGGCTATGGTGAGACCCGGCGACAGTTTCTTGCCCCGCTTTGGCTTGCCGTAGTTCGGGATCTGCAGCTCCTCGTGCAGTGCAAAGCCGACTGCATGACCCACCAGTTCACGGACAATCGCAAAACCTGCAGCCTCGGCAACAGCCTGAATAGCTGCACCTATATCGCCGACATGATTGTCTGCGGTGGCAGCTGCTATACCAGCCATGAGCGAGCGCTGGGTTACTTCCAGCAACCGCGCAGTCTCGCTGTCGATTTCACCTACCGGGACAGTGACTGCTGAATCGGTATACATACCATCCAGCTTGATCCCGGCATCCAGTGAAACGATATCCCCTTCCTGCAGGACGCGCTTGTGCGACGGAATGCCGTGCACGATCTCTTCATTGACAGAGATGCAAGCACTCCCCGGGAAACCATAGAGCCCTTTGAAAGCGGGGGTGGCGCCGTCGTGTGACCTGATGAACTCTTCTATGAGAGTATCAAGTTCCAGTGTGCTTATCCCGGGGCGCACAGCTGCACTTGCCACCTGCAGCGTTTCGTGGAGCATCTCTCCACCGCGCGCCATGATCTCGATCTCACGTGGTGATTTAAGCAACATCGTACCTCTTTCGGCCTGTCAGAGCGTCTACTCAGCCTTTAAGTGCAGCAAGGGCGCGCGCTTCGACTTCATCAACGGTGCCGACTGCATCCACTGTGGTGACTTTGGGGCCGTGCACATTATACCACTCGATAACCGGAGCGGTCAGTTCGCGGTAAACTTCCAGCCGCTTCTGAACTGCTTCAGGTTCGTCGTCCTTTCTGCGTACGAGCGTTCCGGTTTTGCCATCGGCTTCGCATTTCTCGCCGGGCTGCCGCCCGAAATAAGGCCTCTGGCAGGCGTCGCATGTGGTGCGCCCACTCAGGCGACGCACGAGTTCTGCATCTTCCACATCAAAGAGCAGCACAGAATCAACCTTGCGCCCGAGCCCGGAAAGCATTGCGTTCAACCCTTCCGCCTGTGGTGTCGTCCGCACGACACCATCCAGGATTACTCCATTGGCCGCTGCAGGTGAGGCGAGGACTTCCTTCATAATCCCCATGATTACTTCATCGGGTACAAGTTCGCCCCGATCCATGAGATCCTTTGCCCTGAGCCCGAGCGGAGTCTTTTCGCGTACCGCGCTTCGCAGCACATCACCCGTTGCGATGCGCGGTATGCCAAGACGTTCTGAGAGCCGCTCTCCCTGCGTTCCCTTGCCCGCACCCGGAGGTCCGAGCAATACAACTGTCATGCCGTTGTTATGAGAAGTTTCCACCGGTTGCCTGACGCCCGCGGAAGCGTACACGGCCCTTCTTCATGAAGCCGTCGTACTTCCGGAGCAATAGATGCTGTTGCATCTGTGAAAGAGTATCCAGGGCAACACCAACCACGATTAGAAGCGATGTGCCACCGAAGTAGAATGGAACGTTCACCATCCGCAGGATCACGATCGGCAGCAGTGCCATCACTGCAAGGAAGATGGACCCCGGGAGCGTGATGCGCTCAATGACCGTTTCGATGTACTCGGCCGTCTTTGCACCGGGCTTGATGCCCGGAACAAATCCACCCTGCTTCTTCAGGTTCTCCGCGATATCGACCGGATTGAAGATGATCGACGTATAGAAGTACGTGAAGAGAACTGTGAGCAGACCGAATGTCACGTAGTAAACCCACGGATTGGCGCTCATCGGGTCGAATAGCTCCGCGATTTCCTGGAGCTTCGGTACACCGCTGAACTGCGCCATCATCCCGGGGATAACGATCACAGACTGCGCAAAGATGATCGGCATAACGCCGGCCGTATTGATGCGCAGCGGAATGAAGTTGCGCGACGACTCTCTCTGCCGACCACGCGCCATGGTCCGCTGCGGGATCTGTATCAGCACCCTACGTGCAGCAACCGTGATCGCCACAACTCCTGCAATCACCGCGATCATGACAACACCCAGAACAACTATCGCCAGCGGTGCAATTGCACCTGTGACAACAAAGTTCAGTGTCCCGAAGATCGCAGGCCAGAAGCCTTCAACGATGGAGAAGAAGATGAGGAGTGACGCACCATTGCCAAGACCGCGCTCTGTGATCTGCTCACCAAGCCACATGACAAACAGTGCACCGGTGGTAAGGAAGAGCATCATCTGCACAACGAACCACGCGCCCGGTCGCGAGACCGCGGTCGGCAGTGATGCTGTGAACAGCGCGAATCCATACGCCTGAATAACCGCCAGTCCGACGGTCATGTAGCGTGTGTACTGCGTGATCTTCTTCCGCCCTTCTTCATCCTTCTGCATCTTGTCGACCGTCGGCATGACTGCACCGGCGATCTGCATGAAGATGCTTGCGGAGATGTACGGCATGATGCCGAGTGCAAACACAGTTGCGCGCGACAAGCCACCACCCACAAACAGATCGTAAAGCCCGAGGAGACCTCCCCCCTGCTGCGAGAAGTAGTTTGTGAGTGCCTGAACATCAATTCCGGGCGCAGTGATATGCGCACCGGTACGATAGATCAGAAGACACAGGAACGTGAACGTGATCTTGGACCACAGTTCGGGTGTCTTGTAGATATTCGCGACCGCCTGGGCCGCTGCGTTGGATTGCTGCGCCATGCGTTCTGGTCCTTAGTCCTCGACGCGGCCGCCGGCCGCTTCGATCCTTGCCCTGGCCGATGCGCTGACCTTGATACCGCGCACTGTGTATGCGCGGGCTACTTCACCGTTGGCCAGCAGCTTGGCAGCGCCCTTACCCTGACGGATAAGACCTGCCGCCGCCAGTGTATCGGTCGTGATCTCGTCGCCCGCAACACGTTCGAGTGCATCCAGGCGAACTACCTGTGCTTCAACACGGAACGGGTTGGTGAAACCACGCTTTGGAACACGACGCGTGATGGGCATCTGGCCGCCCTCGAAGTGGGGCTTGCCACCACCAGGACCACCATGACCTGCGCGGGCGAGGGAGCCCTTGTGCCCCTTACCTGATGTCTTACCGGTCCCGGATCCCGGGCCACGGCCGATTCTGCGGCGTGCGCGGTGCGAACCCGGCGCAGGCACAAGATTGTGCAGCCCGAGCTTCCCTGACACCTTCACGTCTCCTTCCTGCTTTTCTGACACGGATTATTCCTCGACCGGCGTCACTGACACCAGATGACGCACATGCTTGATCTGTCCGCGCAGCGAGGCTGAGTCCTGCTGCACAACACTGTGCTGGTAGTGCCGCAACCCGAGTGCTTCGAGTGTGCGACGCATACGCCATGAATGGCCGATCTCACTGCGTATCTGTGTAATCCTGACCTTACCTGTACCTGGCGCTTCCTTCCGGGGCGAGTTCGCTGGCCCTTTGGACGGATGCCAGACAAATGTGCGTGGCATTATTCGACTCCTGCGGCAACAACCGCTGCCTGACGGGTGTCAACCACCTGACGGCGTGACTCCGCACTTGAACGATAACCGATTGACGCGACTTCTACACCGCGCTCCTTTGCTGCCTGCTCCACAGTCACAAGATTCATCAGACCGTCGAGTGCAGCGAGAACCATGTTGTGCGGGTTCGTCGAGCCGAGCGACTTCGTAAGGATGTCGCTGACACCGGCGCACTCAAGTACCGCGCGCACTGCACCGCCCGCGATAACTCCGGCACCGGGTGCTGCTGGCTTCATCAGTACCTTGCCCGCACCATGCTTGCCAACGATCTCATGCGGGATCGTTGAACCCGTGAGCGGGACACTCACCATGTTGCGACGCGCTGCATCTACCGCCTTCCGCACGGCTTCAGAAACTTCGTTTGCTTTTCCTGTTGCAAAGCCGACTTTGCCGCTGCCGTCGCCGACAGCCACGAGAGCGTTGAAGGAGAACCGACGTCCACCTTTCACCACCTTCGCAACACGATTGATTGCGATCACATTCTCAATGAGATCGCTCTGTTCGCGTTCCGCCTGTGGGGATGCTCCGCGACCATCCCGACCACCGCGTCCATCGCGACCACCCGGTGCGTCACCGCCCGGGCCGCCACGACCACGACCACCGGGGCCGCCGCCAGGACCGCGTCCGCGACCACCAGGGCCACCAGGACCACGACCACGGCCGCCACCAGGACCGCCACGACCTGCTCCACCACCACTCCGTGCGCCGCCCGGCGCGCTGCCACTTCCAGTTGCGTTTGCCATATCAGAACTCCAGGCCTCCCTCTCGGGCGCCGTCTGCCACAGCCTTCACCCGGCCATGGTATTGGTAACCGGCACGGTCGAATACCACGCGCTCTATGCCCGCAGCCTTCGCCTTCTCCGCGACAGCCTTGCCTACAGCCGCTGCACGCTCGGACTTCGTACCACTCATCCCTTCGCTGCCGACAGTCATCAACGTGCGCTGAACTGTGTCGTCCACGATCTGGGCGTAGATGTGCTTCAACGAGCGGAATACCACCAGGCGCGGACGCTCGGCAGTTCCGTTCACCGCTTTGCGCACACGAAGATGACGCCGCTTCCGACGCTCGCTCGTTGTACGCGGGATCGCGCTCTTTGCCATTACTTGCCTCCTGCCTTACCAGCCTTACGCCGGATGACTTCACCCTGGTAACGAACTCCCTTGCCCTTGTATGGCTCGGGCTTCCGCTTGCTGCGGATCTCCGCGGCTACCTGACCTACCAGCTCCTTGCTGATCCCGTCTATCACAACCGTCGTCGGGTTGGGAGCCGAGATCTTTACACCGTCCGGTGCCTTGTATGCGATCTGATGCGAAAAGCCCAGAAACAGAAGTACACCGTAGGGCTTAACCTCTGCCTTGAAACCAACACCGGATATCTCAAGGGTCTTCTGGTAACCGTTCGTTACACCCTCGACCATGTTGGCAACCAGGGTGCGCGATAGACCATGCAATGCACGGTGATGCTGCTCATCGCCAGGACGCTTCACTACCAGCTCATTCCCTTCGAGCTCGAACGTCATCTCTTGCGGAAGCGTGCGTGAGAGTTCCCCCTTGGGGCCCTTAACACGCACTGTGCTGCCGTCAATCTTCACTTCAACACCGGCTGGAACCGGGATCGGTCGTTTTCCGATACGCGACATATTCCTCTCGCCCCCTTACCAGATGAGGGCGAGAAGTTCGCCCCCGGTATTGGCACTCTTCGCGTCGCGACCTGACATAATGCCGCGCGACGTACTGAGGATCGCCATTCCAAGGCCGTTGCGCACACGCGGAATCTCCGTAACTCCGACATACTTCCGGAGACCGGGAGTTGAGATGCGCTTGGCTTCACGGATAACCGACTGACCGCCGTGCGCATACCTGAGTATGACGCGCAGCAGCTTCCGCCCTTCTTCCGTTTCCACAACACGGTAATCCTGAATGAAATGATTCTCCTTCAGGGTTCGTGCAATCTCGACCTTCATGTTCGACAGCGGCATATCAACGCGACGGTGCTTCGCAGCACACGCGTTGCGGATGCGCGTCAACATATCTGCAATTGGATCGTTGAGACTCATGCTTCCTTTGTTCTCCTATGGTATCCGCGCCAGCGGCTGGACCTGTAGGAAGGTGAATGGTTTACCAGCTTGCCTTGCGCACGCCGGGAATCAGCCCTTCAAGGGCCATATCGCGAAGTGCGATCCTGCTCAATCCGAAGTGCCTGAGGTAGGCGCGCGGACGGCCGCTCATTGAGCAACGATTGCGCACCCGGGTCGCCGACGAATCCCGCGGCAGACGCCGCAGGGCTGCGTAGGCCTTGTCCCGCTCCTCGATGGAGCTCTTCGGGTTACGGATAATAGCCTTGAGCTCTGTACGCCTGTGGGCGTGACGCGCCACGAGTTCGCGACGCTGCTCGTTCCGGGCCAGTTTACTTGTCTTTGCCATATCTCTTTTCTTCTCTCTGGTCCGTTATGCCGCGACTTCGGCTGCCTGTGCCACCTTCGGCGTCACTGGCTTGTTGTCGCCGCGGAACGGCATGCCAAGCTGATGCAGCAGCGCAAATGCCTGCTCATCCCCCGACGCTGTCGTTACGAAGGTGATATCCATTCCGTGGATCTGCTCAACCATATCGTAGTTGATCTCCGGGAAGATCATCTGTTCCTTGATTCCGATCGAATAGTTGCCGCGGCCATCAAATGACTTGGTACCGAGACCACGGAAGTCGCGGATACGCGGAGCTGCAACCGTAACGAAACGATCAAGGAACTCCCACATCCGGGCGCCACGGAGCGTCACCGATGCTCCGATATCCTGCCCTTCACGCAGTCCGAAGTTGGCGACCGACTTGCGCGCCTTGCGGCGCACCGGACGCTGGCCGGTGATGAGCGCGAGCTCTTCCACAACCACGTCCAGTATCCGCGGCTGCTTCACAGCTTCGCCGACACCACAGTTCAGCACGATCTTGCTCAGCTGCGGGATCTCGTTCACGTTGCCGAGGTTGAACTGCTTCGCCAGTGAATCGCGCACCACCTGCTCGTAATACGTCTTGAGCCTGGGTGCAGCGGCTGCGAGGCCGGCACCTGCGTGATCACGCTTGGTGAAGTCAGTGGCCTGACGTCCGCTCTGACCACCCTGCTGCTTGCTGGCCTTGCTGCTCCCACCCTTGGCAGGTGCAGCACCCTTGCCTGCTTTCGCTCCGCCCTTCGCTGCGCCGCCCTTGGCGCCATCTTTTGCTTTTGCCATTCTCTCTTCTCCGGTCAGCGGTTATGCGGGATTGCTTCGCCGCTCTTCACGCTGACACGTTCCTTGGTGCCGTCAGCATCAGTGCGGACACGCGTACGTGTCACCGCACCTGTCTTCGAATCGATCAGCATCACATTGGATGCATGGATCGGAGCTGCCATCTCGATGATACCGCTCGTTTCATCGGCGGTGCGTGCCTTGTGATGCTTCTTCACAATGTTCACGCCCTCAACCTTCACACGGCCGGTCTTGGGGTAAACCTGCAGCACTTTCCCTTCACGACCTGTGTCATCGCCACGCACAACGCGCACGATATCGCCCTTCGTGACATGGATCGCCTCACGCGAGGCCTTCACCGCATGACGCTGCGCACCAAGGCGCTGTCCGCGATCTGTACGATAGTAAACGTTCTTCCGCATATCAGAGTACCTCGGGTGCCAGCGAAACGATCTTCATGTAGCGCTTCTCGCGAAGCTCGCGTGCAACCGGACCGAAAATACGTGTGGCCTTGGGCTCACCGTTGTCGTTGATGATAACAACGGCATTCTCATCGAAGCGGATGTAGCTGCCATCCTTGCGACGCGTCTCTTTGACGGTGCGCACCACAACTGCCTTGGCGACATCCGACTTCTTTACTGTGCCGTTGGGAAGTGCATCCTTGACCGCTACAATCACGCGGTCTCCGAGCCCTGCATAACGGCGACGCGTACCGCCAAGCACGCGGATCACAAGGGCGCGCTTGGCACCCGAGTTGTCCGCCACCTTTACTACAGATTCCTGCTGAATCATGGTCGGCTCCCCTTAACGTGCGCGTTCAACAATCTCGACCAGGCGCCAACGCTTGTCCTTCGACAGCGGCCGGGTCTCCATGATACGCACCGTATCGCCAAGCTTCGCCGAGTTCTCCTCGTCGTGTGCTTTGAGCTTACGGGTGCGCGTTACCATCTTGCCGTATTGCGGGTGCGGCATACGCCGGTCGATCTGCACCACAACGGTCTTGTCCATCTTGTCGCTGATGACGAGTCCGACCCTTTGCTTCCGGGCCGTTCTGTCAGACGCCGCCTGGGCGTTCGCTTTATTGATATCAGCCATCGTTATCTTTTCCGGTTAGCGACTGCGGGCCTTTGAGCCCTTCTTCGCCTTGCTCTTTGCAGCGGCTCCCTTTGCAGCCGCCGGACTCTTCCCTGCCGTGTGCACCGTGCCAAGCTCGCGCTCACGCTTCACTGTATGAAGCCGCGCAATCTCGCGACGGATCGACCGCAGGCGGAGCGGATCTTCCAGTGTCTCTGTGGCACTCCGGAAACGGAGACGGAAACGCTCCTCTTCCAGCTGGAAAATACGGCTGGCGATATCGCCATCCACCAGTTCACGCATCTCTTCAGTCTTCACTGCTCGCGACCTCCTCACGCACCACAAACTTCGTGCGGACTCCAAGTTTTGCACTCGCAAGAGCCATTGCCTTCTGGGCCAGCTCGCGCGGCACGCCCTCGATTTCGAACAGCATGCGGCCAGGCTTCACCACTGCCACCCACATCTCCGGCGAACCCTTACCCTTACCCATACGTGTCTCAAGCGGCTTCTTGGTGATCGGCTTGTCCGGGAATACCCGGATCCACACCTTTCCGCCACGCTTGATATGACGTGTCATCGCCACACGGCAGGCTTCGATCTGACGGCTCGTTATCCATCCCGGCTCCAGCGCCTGCAGCCCGAAGTGTCCGAACGACACTTCTGAACCACGGTACGCGAGCCCGGTTGTACGGCCCTTGAACATCTTGCGGAACTTTACCCGCTTCGGACTAAGCATCTATCAAATCTCCTCAGGCGCCAGTCGAGTAGGTCTTGCCGCGCCGGTCGTTCGTGATCTCACCCTTGAAGATCCACACCTTGACGCCAATGGCGCCGTACGTGGTCCTCGCGGTGCTTGTCGCGTAATCGATACCGGCACGAAGCGTATGAAGTGGCACGCGGCCTTCGTGGTAACCCTCAACGCGCGCGATTTCAGCGCCGCCAAGCCGGCCGCCTGCCTTCACCTTGATGCCAAGCGCGCCGCTGCGCATCGCGCTCTGAACGGCACGCTTCATGGCGCGACGGAACGAAATACGCTGCGAAAGCTGCGCCGCAATGTTGTCAGCAACCAGCTGCGCTTCGATCTCGGGACGCTTGATCTCGTCCACGTTGATCCCGACTTCCTTGCCGGTAAGCTGCGCCAGCTCGTCGCGAAGCTTGTCAACTTCCGCACCCTTCTTGCCGATGACAACACCGGGACGCCCCGTGTGAATCGTCACCACTACCTTGCCGGGCTTCCGCTCGATCGTGACATCCGCGATTGCTCCGTTCTCAAGACGTGCCTTGAGGTACTTCCTGAGCAGCGCATCCTCACGCAGCAGTGCCGGCATCTCCTTCTTCGCATACCAGGTCGATCGCCAGTTCTTCGTTACACCAAGGCGAAACCCGATCGGATTTGTCTTCTGTCCCATATTATCGAATTGCCTCTGTTACGATGATCTCGATGTGGCTGGTACGCTTGATCATGGGGGTTGCACGACCCATCGCCGCCGGTGTCCAACGCTTGAGCTTCGGCCCTTCGTTCACGATCGCCTTTGTGATTACAAGAGCGTCAACATCCACAGGGACATTGGCTGCACGTCCGGCCTGCTCAGCGTTGGCAACTGCACTCGCAAGCGTCTTCTCGATCTGCCGCGAGGCATGCTTCTTCGAAAACTTCAGGATCGCCATCGCATCGTTCACCCGCTTGCCGCGGATCTGATCGATTACAAGACGCATCTTGTACGGCGACTGACGCGTTGAACGCTGGATCGCGCGCGCCTCAGTCCCTGTTCCCTTTGCCTTAGCCATCACTTACTTACCTCCCCTCTTGTCAGCAGCCTTGCTGCCGGCATGGCCACGGAAGAGACGCGTCGGCGAAAACTCACCAAGCTTGTGCCCCACCATGTTCTCGGTGACATACACCGGGATGAACTTGTTGCCGTTATGAACTGCAAACGTGTGCCCCACGAACTCGGGAAGAATCGTGCTCGCACGCGACCACGTCTTCACCACCTTCTTCTCGTTCCGTGAGTTCATGGCTGTCACCTTTGCTTCCAGACGATCAGCAACAAACGGTCCTTTTCTTATGCTTCTTGACATATCGTTATCTCAGTTCGCCTGGCGGATCACTTGGTCGCCCGGCCGCGCTTGCGGCCGCGCACTATGAGACGCTGCGATGCCTTCTTGCGATCGCGCGTCTTCATGCCTTCCTTCTTGCCCCACGGGCTCACAACGTTGCGGCCACCGCGGGTACGGCCACCCAACGGGTGATCGACGGGGTTCATGACCTCACCGCGCACCTTCGGACGCTTGCCAAGCCAGCGGCTCTTGCCTGCCTTGCCGTGGGACAGCAGTTCATGCTCCGAATTACCGACTTCACCGATCGTAGCCATGCAGTTGCCGTGCACCATCCGCATCTCGGTGCTCGCAAGACGCAGCGTCACATAGTCGCCTTCCTTGGCCACCACCTGTGCAAACGATCCGGCGGAACGGGCAATCTGACCACCCTTGCCGATCTTGAGCTCGATGTTGTGCACCGACGTACCAAGCGGTACCTCGCGAAGAGGCATCGCGTTGCCTACGCGGAAATCACTGCCGGGCCCCGACACCACGGTGTCACCCTGCTTGAGACCCTTGGGGTGAATGATGTAGCGCTTCTCGCCATCGCTGTACTCAATGAGTGCGATACGCGAGCTGCGGTTCGGATCGTACTCGATGTGCAGAACAGTTCCGCTTATTCCCGCCTTGTCGCGGCGGAAATCGATGCGACGGTACCGGCGCTTGTGACCGCCACCGATGCGACGCATCGAAATGTGGCCGTGATTGTCGCGCCCACCGGTCCGCTTAAGCGGCTCCATCAGCGACTTCTCACCTGTCGTACGGGTGATCTCGCTGAAGTCGGATACTGAGCGGAACCGCGTACCCTTGGTTACTGGCTTGAATTGACGGATTCCCATATTGCTCAGCCCTCGAAGATTGCGATTGAGTCGCCGTCACGCAGCTTCACGATCGCTTTCTTGGTGTGTGGACGGCGACCCACGGACTGTCCGACGCGACGGGCCTTGCCGCGCGCATTGGAGGTCCAGATGTCGGTGACCTTCACGCCGAACAGACGCTCTATCGCATCCTTGATCGTGTGCTTGTTCGCCGATGGCGCCACTTCGAATGTGTACTCGCCGCGGTCCTGATAAGCGGCTGAGGTGCGCTCCGTAATGATCGGGCGCAGGATTGTGCGATGCAGATTGGACATGATTATTCCTCACCTGCGGCTGGCGCCGCCTTGGCGTTACGCGGCTTGCGCGCCGGAGCCTTCTCAGCTTCCTGTGTTTCAACACCGCCAAGCGCTGATGCCTCGATCACCACCACATCCGACCAAAGAATGTGATACGTGCTCGAATCACTGTACGGCATGACATGCGCAGTCGGAACGTTCCGCGAGCTCAGGAAAACATTCGGCTTCACACCGTCCGTAAGGAACAGAACCTTCCGGTCGGCGATGCCCAGCGAAGCCAGCAGTGCAAGGAACTGACTCGTCTTCGGTGCTGCGTAGTCGATTGAATCAATGATGATCACTGACTCTTCACGCGCACGCGCATTGAAAGCGCTCTTGCGTGCGAGCTGGCGCACCCGCTTCGGAACAATCTGCGTGTACTTCCGCGGGATCGGACCGAACACTGTGCCACCGCCTGGCCAGTGTGGTGCACGGGTTGAACCCTGACGTGCGCGTCCGGTACCCTTCTGCTTCCAGGGCTTGGAACCACCGCCGGTTACTTCACTCCGTGTCTTCGTCTTGGCTGTCCCCTGGCGCTGATTCGCAAGGAACGCCTTCACGGCCTGGTGCATAACGGGCACGTTCACCACGCCGTCAAAAATCTCCGGTGGAAGTGCGCGCGTACCGCCCGACTTCCCCTGCGCCGTGTACACAGGCGCGTTCATCGTATCGTTCTCGGCCATTTCTGTCAGCCCTGCTTCCGCAGCATGACGATACCGTTTACCGGACCGGCGACACTGCCGCGCAAATAAATGAGGTTCCGTTCCGCATCGACCTTCTCGACGCGGATGCCGATCGCAGTGTGGCGCTTGTTGCCATACTGACCGGGCATCTTCTTGCCTTTGATGACGCGCGACGGATTCGTGCCCGCGCCGATCGAGCCGGGCTTGCGGTGCTTCGTGTTGCCGTGCGTGTTCGGACCGCCTGAAAAGCCGTGACGCTTCACAACACCCTGAAAGCCGCGTCCCTTTGATGTGCCCGTCACTTTCACCTTCTCACCCGGTGCGAAGATGCCGACAGTGATCACATCACCGACGTTGTACTCAGGCACATCGGCGCCTGCCGGTGCGTCGTCTATGCGGAAGGAGCGCAGCACCTTTGGTGGCGCTTCCAGTCCGGCCTTTGCAGCATGGCCCACTTCTGCCCTGCTCGCGCGAGCCCCCTTCGGGGTGCGCTCATTCTTCTTGCTCTCACGCGCAACGCGCTGTGAGCCGTAACCCAGCTCCAACGAGGCAAAACCACTCTCCGCTGCCCCGGTTACCTTGGTCACCGGATTCGGAGTGGCCTCCACCACTGTGCAGGGAACCTGCTGCCCCTGCTCGTTGAATACCTGGGTCATCCCCAGTTTCCTGCCTATGATTCCGATCATGAATTCTTTGCTCTGTACGAGTCGCGGCCGGTTGCTTCACCTTAAGCCGTTGGACTGAAGGGAACGCCGCCCTTTGCAACGCCCCCGGTACCTCTCCTGCAACTACTCTACTTTGATCTCCACATCCACACCCGCAGGAAGATCCAGCTTCGTGAGCGCATCCACTGTACCCGGACGCGAATCAAGGATGTCGATAAGACGCTTGTGCGTCTTCAGTTCAAACTGCTCACGTGACTTCTTGTCCACGTGCGGCGAACGGAGAACCGTCCACCTCTGTGTCTTCGTCGGCAGTGGAATCGGACCTGATACCTGCGCGCCTGTCTTCTCGGCAGTGCGCACAATATCAGCCGAAGCCTGATCGATCACTGCATGATCGAACGCCTTGAGACGGATACGAATACGGCCTGGCATGCTGATTTCCGGAAGTGGTTCCCGAAGCCGGGTGGTCGCAGCTTTCTGCGACCACCCGACCGCGTGATGTTACGCGAGGATCTTGGTGACGACGCCGGCACCAACCGTACGACCACCTTCACGGATAGCAAACCGGAGCTGCTCTTCCATGGCGATCGGAATGATCAGCTCAATGGTCATCTGGATGTTGTCGCCAGGCATAACCATTTCCATCCCCTCGGGGAGCTCGATGGTACCCGTTACGTCTGTCGTACGGAAGTAGAACTGCGGACGGTAACCCTTGAAGAACGGAGTGTGACGACCACCCTCTTCCTTCGTGAGCACGTAAACTTCCGCATGGAACTTGGTGTGAGGCTTGATTGACTGCGGCTTCGCGAGCACCATTCCGCGCTCGATCTCTTCCTTGCCGACACCGCGGAGCAGAAGACCAACGTTGTCGCCGGCGCGCCCTTCATCAAGAAGTTTGCGGAACATCTCTACACCGGTCACAACCGTCTTCTTCTCTGCGTTGAAGCCCACCAGCTGGACTTCCTCGCCAACCTTCACGATACCGCGCTCGATACGACCCGTTGCTACCGTACCACGACCTGTGATCGAGAATACGTCCTCGACAGGAAGCAGGAACGGCTTGTCAATTTCACGTACCGGCTCGGGGATATATGTGTCGAGAGCATCGTAAAGCTTCTCGAACTCGGCGACCCACTTAGGATCCCCGTTGATGGCGTTGATGGCGGAGCCACGGATGACCGGCACATCATCGCCAGGATAGTTGTACTTCGAAAGCAGCTCGCGGACTTCAAGCTCGACAAGATCGAGGAGCTCTTCGTCTTCGACGAGATCGCACTTGTTGAGGAACACCACAACCGACGGCACGTTGACCTGACGCGCCAGCAGGATGTGCTCGCGGGTCTGTGGCATCGGGCCATCAACGGCTGAAACCACAAGGATTGCACCGTCCATCTGAGCGGCACCGGTGATCATGTTCTTCACATAATCAGCGTGTCCCGGGCAGTCCACGTGTGCGTAGTGACGGTTCTCCGTCTCGTACTCCACGTGCGAGGTCGCAATCGTAAGAATCTTCGTTGAGTCGCGACGCCCCTGCGATTCAGATGCCTTCGCGACTTCGTCGTAGGCAACGTACTTTGTTCCGTAGCCCTTGTCCGCCGAAATCTTCGTCAGCGCTGCTGTTGTGGTGGTCTTGCCGTGGTCGACGTGGCCGATGGTTCCCACGTTCACGTGCGGCTTGTTCCGCTCGAACTTTGCCTTGCCCATGATCTTTTCTGTGTTGGGTAGTGAATGAGTGGGTGAAGCTTACGCCTTCACCTTGTTGATGATTTCCTCGGCCTTCGACTTCGGAACTTCCTCGTAATGGGAAAATTCCATCGAGTACACGGCACGGCCCTGTGAAAGGCTGCGCAGTCTCGTCGAGTAACCGAACATCTCGGCAAGCGGCACACTTGCTGAGATCACCTGAGCCTCGCTGCGCTGCGTCATGCCGCCGATCTTGCCGCGCCGCGAGGAGAGATCGCCGAGGACGTCGCCCATGTATGACTCCGGGCAAACAACCTCGACCTTCATCACCGGTTCCAGAAGAATCGGTGACGCCGCCTTAGCCGCCTCCTTGAACGCCATGGAGCCGGCAATCTTGAACGCCATTTCCGATGAGTCGACATCGTGGTATGAACCGAAGGTCAGCTGAACCTTCACATCGACTACCGGATAACCCGCAAGCACTCCCGATTCCAGGGCCTCCTTGATGCCCTGCTCAACCGGTCCGATGTACTCACGCGGGATGACACCGCCAACGATCTTGTCCTCGAAAATGAAACCCTGACCGGCTTCGGCAGGCTCGAGGTTGATCACGACGTGTCCGTACTGTCCCTTTCCACCCGACTGGCGGATGAACTTGCCTTCGATCTTCTGGACCGCATTGCGGATCGTCTCACGATACGCAACCTGCGGACGACCCACGTTGGCATCCACCTTGAACTCGCGCATCATACGATCCACGATAATCTCAAGGTGCAGCTCGCCCATACCGGCGATGATCGTCTGACCTGTCTCGCTGTCTGAACGGACGCGGAATGTCGGATCCTCTTCCGCCAGCTTGCCGAGCGCGATTGCAAGCTTGTCCTGGTCAGCCTTCGTCTTTGGCTCGATGGCCACGTCGATAACCGGCGCAGGGAACTTCATCGCCTCCAGAATGAGCGGATGGCCCTCATCGCACAGCGTGTCGCCTGTGCGCGTGTCCTTGAGACCGATCGCTGCCGCAATATCTCCGGCGCGCACTTCTTCGATCTCTTCCCGCTTGTTCGAGTGCATCTGCAGAAGGCGCCCGATACGCTCGCGCTTGTCCTTCGTGCTGTTGTACACGTAAGAACCGGATTTGAGCACACCGGAATAAACGCGGAAGAACGTCAGGCGACCGACGAACGGATCCGTTGCGATCTTGAATGCCAGAGCTGCGAATGGTGCCTCGTCGGTTACCGGTGCCTCCACAAACGTTTCGTCCTGATGCGGCAGGTGCCCCTGAATTGCAGGCACATCCGGTGGCGACGGAAGGAAATCGACTACTGCATCCAGCAGCGCCTGGATTCCCTTGTTCTTGAAAGACGCACCGCACAGCACAGGCACAAAACCCATGGCCAGCGTGGCCTTGCGGATCGCGCCACGGATCTCGCTTACCGAAAGCTCTTCGCCGTCCAGGTAGCGCGCCATCAGATCCTCGTCATACTCGACTGCGGCTTCAACAGCCTCGCTCCGCATCTGCTCGACCTGATCGCGGAATTCGTCCGGTACATCCACAACGGAGAAGGTGCGACCCAGTGTTTCTTCGTGGAAGATGTACTGCTTGCGCTCGATGATATCGATGTGACCCGTGAAGGTCTCGCCGGAGCCTACAGGGAGCTGAATCGGAAATGCGCGGCGCGTCAGACGGTCGCGGATCATGGATACGCAGCGCTCAAAGTTGGCGCCGACGCGATCCATCTTGTTCGAGAAAACCAGCCGCGGCACACCGTAACGGTCGGCCTGACGCCATACTGTTTCAGTCTGCGGCTCCACACCGGCCACCGAGTCAAGGATCGTGCAGGCACCGTCGAGTACGCGGAGCGAACGCTCCACCTCGACGGTGAAGTCAACGTGCCCTGGCGTATCGATAACGTTGATGCGGTACTCCGGGCCCTCGCCTTTCTTGTCGCTCTGACCATGGCGCTGCCAGAAGCAGGTTGTTGCAGCAGACGTGATGGTGATACCACGCTCCTGCTCCTGCTCCATCCAGTCCATAGTTGCTGCACCATCATGGACTTCGCCCAGTTTGTGCGACTTCCCCGTGTAATAGAGGATGCGCTCGGTCGTAGTCGTCTTACCGGCATCAATGTGGGCCATGATGCCGATGTTACGATAATGCTCCAGTGGGGTGTGACGTGGCATATACTTTTTGAAAGCGAACCGCCTGGGCGGCGCTGTTGTTTCTGTTTTGGTGAATCCTGGATACTGCGTTTGTTGCTGTGCCTGTTGTTTGCTCCGGACCCGTTTCAGGGCCCCCCTTTAAGGATTCCTTGTCGGGATTCCCAATCGGGGCTCCTTTGCCAGCAAAAAAACGGCTGGACCATGACATCCCCATTGGGACCGGTATCCATCCGCTGCCGCCGGGTGCATCGCGATTTCCTGCGACGGGGACCCCTGGCGCGCCGGACGCAGGAACGGTCTTCACAATGGAAAACCGCGACTCCCGCGAGGGCGTTAAGTTTTGGCTTGGAGCTTGGCCGAAGTCCGGCTTTTGAGGGCCGAAAATCGGTAGCCACTCAAACTGTCAGCACCCGTACCCAATGTCAAGGCGCAAGCAGCAGTTTGTCTGCCGCAATCAGGAATGTTCTTTGCTTTACACCATCCGGCAGGACCGGGCCTCAGGGCTTCACAGTCAGTGTAAGCGTCGCCACAGAGCTCTTTTGCCCATCGTTCCCCGTGATAAGTACGGTGTAAACGCCGGGCGCAGCCTCGGTGGTGGCAGAGACCTCGATCTCGAACTGACTGGTTCCGACAGCTGTATCAATGGGCGGTACCGTAACCACTACCCCAGGGGGAACGCCGGATACGCTCAACGAAACTGGCGCTGTGTAACCGGCATTCCTGCCCACTGTCATTACCATCGTTGTGCCAGTACCCCTTGCAACAGAGGCGTCAATACTCGTCTGCCAACTGGAGAAGCGAATTCCGCTGATGTAAATCCATTCGACAAACCGGACAAGAAAGTGCGGCGTCTGTACGGTCGTTACTGCAATTCCTGTAGTCGCTTCTTTGATCCCGTCGCCTGTTGCACGAACAGTCAGGTCATATCTCTCCGCAATCTGTGCGGTGCCAGTCCCTATTCTGAGTGTAGTCGTATTGGACCCGCTTGCAACCGGCTCAGCTGTTGCCGTGAGATTGTCGGGTAAGCCGCTTACGGTAACATTTACAGCGCCGTTGTAGCCTGCGAAACGCTGAATCGTCAGCTCCGTTTCCACGAAGTTGCCGATACCCACCTCAAGGAATGGCGGCACAGCAGCCATCAGTATTGCGGGCGTCGTGGCCGGTACAACCGCCAGCTCAAGTGATGCCGTTTTGTCAGGCAAACCCTGCGCAGAGGCCCTGAGAGTAATTGTGGTTGTACTCAGGTTGGCACTCAGCCTGGCAGAGAGCTCGAGTGTACTTGTATTCTCACTGCTTGCAACTGCTGGCGGTGTAAAAGTCGCGGTAACACCTGCCGGCAAGCCAGTTACAGTCAGTCCAACGACTCCGGTGTAACCACCCTCGCGCGTCACGGTAATCGGTATGCTCAGCGATTCACCCTGCGCAAGATCCGGCGACGTAATCGATGCAGCTACATCGATGGTCGGCACCGTTACGTTTACGGTCACAGCGAATGTCTTGCTTTCGTAGCCATCGCTGCTCGCCCGCACTGTAAAAGTGTGCGTTCCCGGAGTAACTGCAGCAAATGTATTGATTGCCATTTCCGACAACGTCGCAGTGCCTGTAAGCGACGACGGAGAGAACGACACCGATATTCCCTGCGGCAGCGCCTCCGCAGTGAGGTTAACAACCTCTTCAAAGTCAGCACTCCGCCTGATAGCCATAAGTGACTTGACCGAAAAGCCCTTGGCGACGCTGAGAGCGGCAGGCGGGCCGCTGAGCTCGGTAATTCCCCGCGGCGCAGGATCGGTTGTGCTGCTGCATGCTGTGAGTGCAGCAGCGAGGCAGGCTGTCAGGAGAGTTGGCCGTAGCATGCTGGTCCTCTTGCGAGAATGGTCAGTGCACACTTCTGAAATGGCACGGGAGCACCGCACGGGAGCACCGCGCAGGAGCACCGCGCAGGAGCACCGCGCAGGAGCACCGCGCAGGA
>CAZDMG010000007.1:0-39254 GCA_964506655.1 uncultured Gemmatimonadaceae bacterium | reverse complement strand
CGGTAATCGGACGCACACCTGGCGGTGTCATCGTCATTCCTTCGAAGTACGGCGGATTCTTGACGTAGGTAGACGCATCATTCCAGGAATACAGGTCTCCCTTCGGTGCCTCGATCTTCTGCCAGTTCTCGTCGCCTGTGAAGACCTGAGCATACTCCTTCCGGAACTGCTCACGCTTCACCGACGACAGGATCATATCCTGTACTTCCGATGGCGAGGGCCAGATGTCGCGCAGGAATACGGGTCCGTCCTTTCCGATACCAAGAGGTTCGCTGTTCATGTCGATGTCCATCCGTCCAGCGAGCGCATAAGCTATCACGAGTGGCGGCGACATGAGGTAATTGAAGCGCGTCTGCGGATTGATGCGGCCTTCGAAGTTACGGTTTCCGGAAAGTGCAGAAGCGACGTTGAGGTTGCCGTTTTCGATGGCATCGCTCACCGACGCGGGAAGCGGCCCCGAGTTTCCGATGCATGTGGTGCAACCGTAACCCACGATGTTGAAGCCGAGGTCTTCAAGGTACGGCATAAGCCCGGACTTGTTGTAATAATCGGTTACAACTTTCGACCCCGGTGCCAGAGATGTCTTTACCCATGGTTTTGTCGCCAGCCCTTTCTGCACTGCGTTGCGGGCGAGCAGCGCGGCCGCCAGCATGACGCTCGGGTTCGATGTGTTCGTACAGGATGTAATCGCAGCTATAACGACGTGCCCATGGCGCAGTGTGAACTCTTCGCCCTTGTGCATGCACTTTATGCCATCGCCGTCGTCGACCGGGCTCCCTTCCGCAACCATGGCGCGCTCCTGGCTTCCGGGTGCACCATTGCCGGCGCCGGCTGTTGCGAGTACGCGTTGTGCCTCGAGTTGCGCAGCAAGGGTTTCACGGAACGCCTGCCTTGCTTCGGTAAGCGGAATGCGATCCTGCGGACGCTTGGGGCCTGCAATGGATGGTACGACTGTCGAAAGGTCCAGCTCCAGCGTGTCGGAGAAGACCGGGTCGGGGGTGTTGTCGTCGCGGAAGATTCCCTGAGCGCGGCAGTAGGCTTCCACCAGCGCGATCTGCTCTTCGCTGCGTCCACTGAGTCGCAGGTACTTGAGTGTTTCCGCATCCACGGGGAAGAAGCCCATCGTGGCGCCGTACTCGGGCGACATGTTACCAATCGTTGCGCGATCGGCAAGAGCCAGTGAAGAGAGACCCGGGCCATAGTATTCAACAAACTTGCTCACAACTTTCTTCTTGCGCAGCATGTCCGTGCATGTGAGCACGAGATCGGTGGCTGTGGCCCCGGCAGGGAGCTTGCCTGTAAGTCTGAACCCGACGACATCGGGGATAAGCATGCTTACTGGCTGGCCGAGCATGGCGGCCTCTGCTTCGATACCGCCGACACCCCAGCCCAGTACGCCAAGGCCGTTGATCATTGTCGTATGCGAATCTGTTCCTACAAGCGAGTCGCAGTAAGCGAGTGTTTCATCACCCTCTTTCGATGTGAAGACGACCTGTCCGAGGTATTCGAGATTAACCTGGTGACAGATGCCTGTGCCGGGAGGTACGACGCGGAAGTTCCTCAGCGCTGTCTGTCCCCACTTGAGGAACTCATAGCGCTCGATATTGCGCTTGATCTCCATTTCGGTGTTGATCAGGAGTGCGGCTTCAGAGCCGTACTCATCCACCTGAACGGAGTGGTCGATGATAAGGTCTACGGGCTGCATCGGGTTGATGCGCGTCGGATCACCGCCGAGCTGGACCATCGCGTCGCGCATAGCAGCGAGGTCGACAACGCAGGGGACGCCTGTGAAGTCCTGAAGAAGGACCCGTGACATCCGGAAGGAGATTTCCTTATCCGGGTGACTCTTCACGTTCCAGCGTGCGAGGGCTTCGATGTCCTCGCGCTTGACGAACGCGCCATCCTCGCAGCGGAGCAGGTTTTCGAGGAGTACCTTGAGGGAGAAGGGGAGAGTGGCTCCCGAATAGCCCTTAAGTGACTCCAGGGCGGAGAGCCTGTAATAAGTGTACTCGCGCTCGCCGACTTTCAGAGTGGAGCGGGCGCCAAAGGAATTGGGATGTGCCATGATTTCGGGGGCCGGCGCCTGAATCAGAAGTGCATCAGGCGCGTTCCGTGGTGGAGCCACTCAGTTCCGTCAGTTTTTCTGTACGGAAACCGAGGCTTATTCAATATATCGTTTCTGCCGGGTTGATGTGCACGTCCGGGCTGGCAGCGGCTCCGTTTGCACTGGCAGAAAGGTTTGTATCGGTTTCCCGGACGGTTGTTTCAACCGGTGCAACAGAAATGGCTTCGAAGGGGCAAACGTGCATGAAGTCGCCATCCGCAGGACTCCAGTCGTGCACCGGTGTGATGGGATAGGCTTTCCGGTTGGAGTCGAGCGCCATGACCGCTGGCGCGCGCGCTACGCACATGGCGCATCCGGTGCACCTGTCACGGTCAACGGTTATACGCATCGGTCGTCGCGGCCAGATCCCCGACCCTGTGTTCAGGACTGTGTCCAGTTCTTTCAGTGCTTCCTTTGTGGCGCCATAGCCCGTGTCGATGAGTTCGCGTGTGTGGGCGAAGCTGAACCATCCAATGTGGCTCACTTTGGGGCGCACGAGCAGCATCGGGGGTGTTTTCCACTTTTCGAGCGACTGCTGTTGCTGCTGGTGCATCATGAGTGTGGCAGCCCGCATGAACACTGATGCGAATCCCTGAGCAGCGACACCACGAGCCAGCGGTACGTCTGCAATCCCGACATCAATTGCTATCAGTGCATCGACGTCAAGGCCGGCAATAGCCACCGGAAGGTTGTCCGTGGTACCGCCGTCCACGCAGATGCGGTTGGCGACAGCACCCGGCGGGAAGAAGCCAGGGAGCGCACAGGAAGCATAAACTGCATCGCGCACACGCTCTTTCCGCAGCCCGGGTGTCCCGAAAACAACAGGCGCACCCTTTTCGATATCGACGGCCGTAACAAAGAGTGTCTTTCCCAGGTTGTCGAAGTTCCCTTCGGCGATGAGTTCATCGCAGAGCGCGCGGAGAGGCGCTTCCAGGTAAATGGAGCGGGAGAGCATGCGCTCCATAAGCATTCCAACGTGGTTGATCCTGAACAGGTCACGCCGGCGGAAGTTGATAGCCCGTTCTTCCAGCCTGTCCGGTGTCCAGCCGCAGACCGTAGCTGCCGCGACAAGCGCGCCAATGCTTGAGCCTGCGTAGAGGCGTGGCTGGATTCCGGCTTCCTTCAGCGCATGGAGTGCCCCTATATGTGCGAGTCCCTTGAGCGCACCACCGCCAAGGACTACACCGATCCTTGGGCGGACCCTGGGCATGGGATCAGGACTTTCAGGCATGACAGAGTTGGAACAACGGGTCAGGGGATTTGCCGTCCGGGGTCTGCCGGAATGGCATCAGAGTCGCCGGCGGGTGAGCTACTCCGGGGGGTGTGCAGAGAGAAAGCGCACCGCAGTCGGCTACTCAAGATGGCTGCTGTACATCAATCAGTCATCCCCGCACAGTGTCTCAGGCCGGCAGTACCGGAGACGGGGGGAAGGAGCGGGACGGTTCCAGCTGGCTGTCCGCTGAAACATGAAAATCGGAGGATCTGAGCCATGCATCCCGCAACGCTGCCAGGCAGCGGGCTGCTCCAGAGTAGTCACCGCGGTCCACGGCACGCTCGCACCAGTGAAATATCACATCAAAGGCGCGCGATGTACCGGTATCCAGCGGGAGTGCGGCTCGCAGGGTACCGATAGCCCGGTGGGACGCCACGAAATCGCCTGAAGTACAGGCGAGGACGCCCCGGTCGTAAGCTCTGATGAGCAACGGAAGTGCCTGGTTCTTGTTCACGTTATCTTCATCGGCAACAGGACCGCCGGACTTGAGCACTTCACCGGGGTCTTCCGGCATTGTCCGAAACCCCGACTGGCGCAGAGACGTACATGCCATCAGTTTCAGTGTGGCTTGAAACAAATACAGCTTACAGGATAAGCTGGTAAAGCTTCAACCAACCTACCCCAGCAAATCAGGTCTATGAACCTCCCTTCAGGTCAACCGCCGGCAAGACTGCGAAAGCAGTACACGAACAATCAGTACCCACTGACCATTCTCAAGTTTGAGGACGGGCACGAAATCAAGGTTTACCAGAATACAGGCAAGGTTTTCGATGCCTGGTCCGGTGAAACGGTAAAGATCATGGCCATGTACGATCCTACGTCAAGCGACTGGGAGCTCGTCGAGGCCAGGAAGGCAGACCAGTTCGAGGACGCCGCCGAAGGAATGTAGGGAAAGCATGCGCGGCAGCAGCTGAACAAATTGCATTTGTACCGATGTTGGCCCTTTAAGGGCTGCACGAGGGTATGATTAATCAGACCAAACGTGGTTTCACCCACGTCGTTCCCGATGTTGCGATGTGACGGCTGGACCGGTCGCAATATGGAGAGGTCCGAGGTGCAGTCTGGCAGGAGGCGTACGGTAGAATCCGGTAACCCGCTCGCTCCGGAGGTTGAGACAACGATGACGAACCCGTTCCTGAGTTCAGAAGAATATGATGAACGAGCCCATGCTCTCTACAACGACGGCAGTTATGCGAAGGCAGTGGAGTTGCTCAGTGAAGGGCTCGCGCTCTACCCAGGTGCAGTTGAGCTGCATGTAGGGCTGGCCTATGCCTGGCTGGCGCAGGAGGAATTTGCCTGGGCCAGGCGGAGCTTTGAAGAAGCACTGATCCTTGATCCGGAGCACGAAGACGCCCTTGCCGGTCTGGGTGATGTTCTGCTGCGGCTCGGCCGTCCCGACGCAGCCATGCGGCTTTTCGACCGCGTCATTGCTCTGGGATATGCCGACGATGGTGAGTTGATGCTCCAGATCGGCAGATCGCTTTTCCGCGAAGACATGACCGAAGAGGCGTTGACCTTCTTCAATCGTGCCCTTGTAGCGACTTCAGCTTCTTCCGAAGCGTGCGCATGGGTTGGAATCCTGCTGCACCGGATCGGGCGAAACGCAGAGGCGATCACCATGCTCAGGAGCGCCGTCCAGGAAGATCCTGCAAACGCTGAAGCGCAGATTTATCTGGCGAATATGCTTTATGAGGCCGGTGATCGTGAGGAGGCGTTGAAGCATTTCCACACCACGCATGCAGAGGATCACTGGGACGAAATGGGCATCACCCGTTATATCGAGCTCGAAAAGGAAGCGCTGGGTGATTCCATCCCACCCGGTTACTTCGATGAGTGGGAGTACCAGTTGGTGCTGATCACCGAGGACTTCGCACCTGAAGACATATTGCTCAGTGAGGTTGAGCAGTCCATGTCACTCACTGAAGCTGTTGATAATGGTGTTGTACAGGCTGTGCAACTCGAGTCACTTGGCTCGATGCTTACGGAGCTGGCACAGAAGCAGAAGTCGGACGGCGGTGGTTTCGCGGAACAGAGTCCTGTTCCTGTGCAGCACTACATCGAATGGCGTGATGGCATCACCATCCAGGGTACCTGGGAGGAGATCGTTATGGCACTTCGCGATCTTTCCGACGACTCACGGTCGCTGGAGGACTACATGGCGTATCAGTCGCGTCTGCACTACGGTGCCACGGGAGTGCGACTGTCAACGCATGCGGCGGAAGCGTTCATCCGCGACAGCGCAGATGCCGGTCTGCTGAGAATCATCCGGTAACCGGGTGGCCGCGAAACAGCACGGGCGCGGCGGCGTGCAGTGATCAGCACGTTGCTGCGCCAGGTTGTACGTACCGTACTTCCCAATGGACTCACACTGCTGGTGTTGCGGAATGAAGCAGCACCAGTGGTTGCGATTCACACGCATGTGAAGGCCGGTTATTTCGACGAGCCGGACGACCAGGTCGGGATCTCGCATGTGGTGGAGCACATGTATTTCAAAGGGACACCGTCGCGCGGAGTCGGAGAAATTGCGCGCGAAACGAAACTCGCCGGTGGCTACCTGAATGCGCACACCATTTACGACCACACCAGTTACTTCACGGTATTGCCATCCGGCTCGTTCAGGGAGGGACTTGCCATCCAGCATGATGCGTTCGCCAACTCGCTGATGGAAAGCGGGGAACTGGCACGCGAACTGGAAGTCATCATTCAGGAAGCCAGACGGAAGTCAGATACCCCCTCAGCTGTGGCTGTGGAGTCGTTGTATGCACTGCTTCACGACAGACACAGGATCCGCCGCTGGCGGATAGGCGATGAAGAATCACTGCGCGGGTTTACGCGCGCCATGGTGCATGGCTTCTACCGGAACTGGTACACTCCCGGGAACACGATCCTGTCGATCGTCGGTGATATAGACCCGGATACAGCGCTTGCGGAAGTGGAACGACTCCACGGTGCGCTGCCTCCCGGTGAACCGTTGGTGCAACCGGGTGAGGGCGAGCAGGGGCGCCCTGGATTCCGCTCACGGGAATGGGAAGGCGATATCGGGCAGCAGCATACCGTGCTGGGCTGGCGGACACCGGGCAGTACTGACGCTGATACTGCTGCACTTGATCTCGCGGCCACTGCGCTCAGCGCGGGAAGGGCGTCGCGTCTCTATCGCGCCATCCGCGAACGCCAGCTGGCGTTGGGTGTCTCCGCGTGGAATATGACCTCGCGCGATGTCGGAGTGTTTTCTGTGCAGATGGAATCACCGTTGGGTGCTGCGAGAGGTGCGCTCACTTATGCCTGGCAGGAAATCATGTCAGCACGTGAAGCTGGATTCCGCAACCGGGAGATCGTGCGTGCGCAACGCATTGCTGAAGCCAGATGGCTGCGTCGTCTGGAGTCAGCCGAAGGAATTGCAGCGTTCCTTGCGTCGTGGGAAGCGGAAGGAGGTGTACAGCTGGCCGCCGAATATGCCGATCGGTTTCTTTCTCTCGGCCAGAAGGAAGTCCAGGAAGCAATGCAGCGCTGGCTCAACCCACTGGATGTCGCGATAGTGGGATATCGCCCGTTGTCCTGGGAGTCGCTCGCCGATGACAGCGCTGGTCTTGCGCGTCTCCTTGACAGCGTTGATCAGAGTGTGAGCAGCGTACTTCCGCCGCCGGAGGTGCCCACACCATCGTCCACTGCTGCGATTACGGCTCCTGCATTGGCTTCTGCACTGGCTTCTGCATTGCCAAGGCTCTTGGTACCGGAGAGCACGATTGCAGGAGTGCACCAGTTCCGAAATGCGCGTGGGGTACCAATTCTGACTTTCCGCAGGCACGGGTCGCCACTTGTTCACCTGGGTGTCTTCCAACTCGGTGGTTCAGCTCGTGAGCCTGCTGAACATGCGGGGCTGATGCGGCTGATGGCGCAGACGATGCTTAAGGGGACGGAACAGCGCACTGGTTCAGTTATAGCTGAATCAATGGAGGAGCTGGGCGGCAGCATCGGTGTTGCGGTATCTGCGGATTCAGTTTCCTGGACGGTCTCCGTTCCCCTCAGGCATGTCAGAGAAGCAGTGACTATTCTTGCGGATGTTGTCCAGCATGCAATTTTCCCTGTAGACGCAATCGAGACTGAGCGCAGGCTCGCAGTTACCGAACTCGGGCGCATGCGCGATGATATGTACCGTTGGCCCATGCGGCTGGCGCGTCGGGCGGCGTACGGTCAGCACCCGTACGCGCGCGTCCCCTATGGCACCGAAGCATCCCTTGCGGATATTCCCTTTGACCTTGTAAGGGAGTTCCATGCCCGCCATGTGTTATCGGGTTCCACGACTATCGCACTTGCAGGCGATATTGACGAACTGGAAGCGGCCTCGCTGCTGGACGCAGGCTTTGACAATCTCTCCTGGCGCAGCGAGCCTGTACCGGAGGAGCCAGTCTGGCCAGCTGTGAGTCGCGTGGAGGTGGAAGAACGCGAGAGGCAGCAGACAGCGATTGCTCTCCTCTTTAACGGTGCGCCCCGCAGTGACCCAAGGCGTTTTGCAGCACAGCTTCTGGCGGCCATAGCCAGTGGTCTGGGTGGACGCTTCTTTGATCAGCTCCGCGACAAGCAGTCACTCGCGTATACGGTGCTGGCTACTCCCGTTGAACGTCGTTCCGCCGGCGCTTTTGCGACGTACATTGCAACCTCACCGGAGCGGGAAGAAGAAGCGCGAAGCGGGCTGCTGAAAGAGTTCGCAAAGCTTGCAGCCAATGCGCCTGTATTGCACGAAATGGAGCGCGCCCGGAACTACCTCATTGGGAGTCATCAGATTGCGCGGCAGAGCGGCGCTTCAGTGCTGGCTGAGATTGTGGATGCGTGGTTCTTCGGATCACTTGGGGAGCTGGAAAGCTGGGAAGAGAGTATTTCCGAGGTCAGTGGTTCGGATGTACTCCGTTTTGCCATGGACTGCATCAACGGCGGGCCGCCTGCCGAAGGAATAGTCCGGGGTATAAGGGGCTAAGCGGTTCGGCCGGACCCCACGACCCGTGCGCAGGTGTGAATGAGGTTCTGGCCTGTCTGGCACCGGAGGGTCGTTTGGGAGTAACTTACCGTCATGGTGCAGTCGTCTATCCTTACGCTTCCAAATATCATTTCAGGTTCGCGCCTGGCGTTGGCGTTCGGATTCATTGCGTTTGATGCCACACCGATACGGCTCGGCCTCATTGCGATTGCATCGCTGACAGACTTTCTGGATGGCTGGATAGCACGCCGTGCAAAGCTGCAGAGCCGTTTTGGCGCGCTTCTGGACCCGGTTGCAGACAGATTCTTTGTTCTGGCAGTGGTGTTCAGTTACACTCTTGGCGGGCACTTCAGCCTCCTTCAGGCGGCTGCTGTAATGTTCCGCGATGTGATGTCAGTGATCGGTTTCTTTGTAGCCCGAAGCGTCTCATGGCTCAGGGCAATTCCATTCAAGGCCCGGCCGCTCGGCAAGATAGTTACGGTCATGCAGCTTGTGACTTTCCTTGCTGTACTGCTCGCACCGACGTGGGTGGGCATGCTGGTGTCAGTGGTGTTTGTGCTCGGACTGGCAGCGACTATCGACTACACGCTCATGCTCTGGAACGAGCGGGTACGCTGATTTTTCTTCTTATGTCCTCCAGCTCCTGCAGGCAATAAAACAGGAGAGGGCACACTTGATGGTGTGCCCTCTCCTGTTGTTTCGTCAGACCGCTTTGGCGGACTTCGGGGGCTGAGCGAAGCGCTCGCCCAGTGTCCGCAGCTCTTTCAGCTCTTTCTGGCTGAGTTCTGGATACCGGTCGGTAAAGTATAAAAGAGTGTTGTCGAACCACTCTTTCTGATCCTCCGGATAACAACCCACAACACCGCACTGCATAATCTGCTGGAACAACTCGTCACGGGCTTCCTGATAAGGCGAAGGTGCCGAGACGTCACGACGCGAACGAGTTCTGGTCTTAACCATTTCCTCTGGGTGAAACTGTCTACACTGGCCGCACGGAATCACGGACAGCCTGTTGAAGTTAATGGAAACGAGCGGTCGTTCCTAGTGTCCCGAACGCGCCTGGCGATAACTGCGCCGGGGAATGAAGTTGTGATTCGCTGCCAAATACCCTGTGCTATCGGGTCGGACGCATGGCCGGGAGGGGCAATTGGTCCAGGTGGGCTTACGGCAGGGGGGCTCGGAGTGCACTTTGTAATGCTGAAAGTATAGCTGGAAAGTGCACAGGAGGTTTATACGCGGGTATATGGTGCACAACATTGATCAGTCAAAGACAAGAGGTGAACGAGTGGCTAAGAAGAAAGCGAAGGTGGCTCAGCAGAAGTCAAAGACGCCCCTTTACGCCCTGCTGGGTGTTGTCCTTGTAGCCGGACTGGGGCTGATCTGGTACACGGTAAATGGTGGCGGGAAGCCGGCGCCTATCGTACTGGACCCGAATCTTGAGTTGCCCGAGGCCACGGGCTATGTACTTGGCGATACGACGGCACCGGTCACGATCATTGAATACGGTGACTTCGAGTGCCCGGGGTGCATGCAGTTTGCAACCATGATCGAGCCGGATATTCGCCGGGAGATCATCGATAAAGGGCTCGCGAGCTTCCGCTATTACGATTTCCCGCTGACGGAAATCCATGGCAATACGATGTCTGCCTCGCTTGCTGCATCCTGCGCAGACGAGCAAGGGAAGTTCTGGCAGATGCATGATGCAATCTTCCACGGCTTTTATGACTGGATCACACAGGCCACTTCCAACCCGAAGAAAGTCTTTGCGCGCTACGCCGAAGGCATGAGTTTGGATATGCAGCAGTGGAATCAGTGCTTTGACACGCAGCGAGGGCTCGCCAAAGTCATCGCCCACAGGAACTCGGGAAGCGCACGAGGCGTTACCGGCACTCCCACGTTCATCATCAACAATGCGATTTATGATTCGCGCGGCCTGAGCTCAGACCGGTTCAAACAGATCGTGGACTCACTGACCGCGCTCGCCGGACAGAACGGGAATTAAGCGGGAAGTAAGCGGGAATTATAGAGCAGCGCACCGGCAGGGTGCGCGTCCTGCCAATAAACGGGGTTCGCTCCGCGTCATCAATCAGACGACGGGGAGCGAACTTTTTTTGTGCATCCTTTATGCAGCTTTTGTGCATCAGCTGCCGGATATCCAGCCCCGTAATGCTGAGTAATCAGGCTTCCTGCGACTCGTACATATCGCGCAACTGCGCAACCACGGCAGGGTCTGCGAGCGTGGTTGTATCTCCGAGCGTTCTCCCTTCCGCAATATCACGCAACAACCTTCTCATGATCTTGCCGCTTCGGGTTTTCGGAAGATCTGCGCTGAAGAGAATGTCGTCCGGCCTTGCCAGAGCTCCAATCTTGTTGGCCACATGTTCGCGCAGCTCATCGCGGAGTGCAGGATTCGGGGTGAAGCCGGCGCGGAGTGTGACAAAGGCTGCCAGCGCCTGTCCTTTGAGATCGTGCGCCTTGCCTACCACAGCGGCTTCAGCGACAGCTTCATGATCGACGAGTGCGCTTTCCACTTCCATGGTTCCGATGCGATGCCCTGAGACATTCAGCACATCGTCCACACGGCCCAGCACCCAGAAGTAGCCGTCGCTGTCACGCTTGGCGCCGTCACCCGGGAAATACAGATCGGGTCTGCCGGGCCACCTGGAGAAGTAGGTGCTGACGTACCGTTCGTCGTCTCCCCATATCGTGCGTGCAAGTGCCGGCCACGGCCTGGTAATAGCCAGCAGGCCGCCACCTTCCTTTACCTCCTCACCGGCGCTGTTCATGACTGTGGCCGAGATGCCGGGGAGCGCCACCGTAGCCGAACCCGGTTTGGTTTCAGTAAGGCCCGGGAGCGGTGAGATCATGATGCAACCGGTTTCAGTCTGCCACCAGGTATCCACGACAGGGCAGCGCTCGCCACCAACAACTTTGTAGTACCATACCCATGCTTCGGGGTTGATAGGCTCACCGACGGATCCCAGCAGGCGGAGCCGCGAAAGATCGTACGGTTTGACGTAATCCGGGCCCCACTTCATGAATGCACGGATGGCAGTGGGCGCAGTGTAAAACACAGTTACGCCATGCCGTTCACACAGCTGCCAGTTGCGATCCTTTTCGGGCCAATCGGGAGCACCTTCGTAGATCAGGCAGGTGGCGCCCAATGCCATGGGGCCATAAACAACGTAGGAGTGTCCGGTTACCCAGCCGATATCAGCGGTGCACCAGTACACGTCGTCGTCGCGCAGATCGAAGACATCACGCGTGCTGCTGACTACACCGGTAAGGTAGCCACCGGTTGTGTGCACCATCCCTTTGGGCTTTCCGGTGGTACCGGATGTGTACAGGATATAAAGCGGGTCCTCAGAGTCCATTACTTCGGGCTCGCATACCTTGTCCACCTGACGTTTGAATCTGTGCCACCAGATATCGCGCCCTTCAGTCATCTCGGCGAAGGTTTCATCACCGACCCCTGAACGTCTCCGCTGTACAACCAGCACGTGCTCGATTGTCGGGCACTCAGTGAGCGCTTTATCAGCATTCCGCTTGAGTGGCAGCATCTGACCGCGTCTGTACCCGCCGTCTGCTGTGATGAGTACTTTGCAACCGCAATCGTTGATACGATCCCGGAGCGACTCGGGAGAGAAGCCGCCGAACACGACTGTGTGTACCGCGCCGATCCGTGCACAGCCAAGCATGGCGAAGACGGCTTCCGGAATCATTGGCAAATAGATCGCGACGCGGTCGCCCTTTTTCACGCCGAGTTTCTTCAGCATGCTGGCAGCGAGATTGACTTCGCGATAAACGTCGAAGTAGGTGAATGTGCGCCTGTCTCCGGGCTCACCTTCCCAGATAATTGCGGCTTTGTTGCGCCGGTGTGTGTGGAGGTGGCGATCGACGCAGTTCACGCTGGCGTTGAGTTTCCCGCCGTTGAACCATGTGGCATGCGGTGGGTTCCACTCAAGGACGTTGGTCCAGGGCTCAATCCAGTCGAGCTCTTCGGCTTCACGTGCCCAATAGGCTTCAGGGTAGGCAGCGGCTTTCTCGTAGATCCGCGCGTCCTGCACGCGCGCTTTGGCAGCGAACCCGGCTGGCGGCGTGAACCGCCGGTTTTCCTGCAGGAGGACATCGATATCAGTCATGATGTTCAACTTGCAGCGTGGTCACGTCGCGGGCAACCTGACGTTCTGCTAAGCTTGTTCCATGACTGAAAAGGCAGGTGCGTTGAGGGCGCAGGGATTGGTGAAGCGCTTTGGGCGACGGGTTGCAGTGTCGGACGTGTCGCTGTCGCTTGAGGCAGGCCGCTGTCTGGCTCTTTTTGGCCCGAACGGTGCGGGGAAGACGACGTTATTGCGGATGCTGGGTGGTCTTCAGCGCCCCTCGGCGGGAACGGTTGAGGTACATGGTGAGGGAGTTACCGGTGCGGCCGCGAGACGCATGGTCGGGCTTATCTCGCACCGAAGTCTCCTTTATCCGGCTCTCACAGCCAGGGAGAATGTGGTCTTCGCGGCAGAGTGCCACGGCATCTCGAACTCCAGGGTCATGGCTGACCGGGCGCTCGGGTTGCTGCAGATTGCTGACCGTGCCGATACCAGCGTGCGGCTGCTCAGTCGCGGCATGCAACAGAGAGTGTCAATTGCGCGCGCATTGGTACATGCGCCGCGGGTGCTGCTCCTTGATGAGCCGTATACAGGACTGGACGATAACGGTGCGAATGCGCTTACGAACGCGCTCAGTGAACTCCGGCACGAAGGTGCCGCGATGATACTGGTGACGCACCAGCTCCACGAAGGGCTGGCCCTCGCAGACGAGATATCGGTCATGGTGAAAGGGAGGGTGGTGTTGCATGAATCGCGGCAGCCGGGTGCACCGGAAGCTGAAGAATTTGCAAGCCGCTACCGTTTACTTATCGGGCGCGAAATTACGGATGGAGCAGGTGATGTCGGAAGCGGGTATGGCCGCGGCGGTTATCTGTCATGAGTCAACCGGTTCCGGTATTCCGCAGGCAGTCGTTTCTTCGCGACTCACTGCTTATTGCGCGCAAGGATCTGCTCATTGAGTTCCGCACGAGGAGTGCGTTTCTTGCAGCCGCTGTTTTTGCATTGCTGTCGGTAGCGATATTCCGGTTCACGTGGGACCCGACTGCGATCCCGGCGATGGATCTGGCGCCTGGCATCATGTGGGTGATTTTTACTTTCAGCGGGCTGCTGGGGCTGAACAGGTCATTTGCGATTGAGTACACGGATGGCGCATTTGAGGGTGTTCTTGCGTCGCCATTGTCGCGGGAGTCGGTATTTGCCGGTAAGGCGCTGGGGAATCTGGTATTTGTACTTGCAGTTCAGGTGCTTACGCTCCCTGCCATAGCGCTATTTTTCAACCTGCCCGGTGGTGGAGTGTGGCTCTGGGTCGGTGTTATCGCAGTGCTTGCGTCGGTGGGATTTTGTGCAGTCGGTACTCTTTTTTCATCGATTGCCTCAAACACCCGGATGGCAGAGCTGCTGCTTCCGATGCTGGCGTTGCCCTTTTTTATTCCGGTTGTTGTGCCGGCGGCGCAGGCTACATCAGCGATACTCGCTGGGCGTCCTGTAGACGATGTGCTGGGATGGCTGCGTATGCTGCTTGCATTTGACCTTGTATTTGCAGCGGCGTGTACTGTTGCTTTTCCATATACGCTTGAGGAGTAAAGAGAACCAGTAATGTCAGCAATGAGAGACACCACAGATCGCGGAGGCAGCATGAATCCTGTAAGTGTAGGCAGACCGGAGGTGGGATTCGGGTGGTTGCTGCCTGCGGCCATCGTAGCGATGGCGGGGTCCATAGTACGTTCGCTGCTGTTCACGCCAATGGACCGTCTGCAGGGGCCGGCGCAAAAGATATTTTACCTGCACGTTCCTGCGGCGATTCTTGCGCTGTATGTGGCAGTGGGTGTGCTTGCGATTGCGAGCGCGGTTTATCTCTGGCTCAAGGATGAAAGGCTGGACCGCATAGCAGAGTCGTCTGCTGAGGTCGGTCTGGTGTTCCTGACGGTTGTGCTGGTCACCGGCCCTTTGTGGGGGAAGCCGGTGTGGGGCACCTGGTGGGACTGGGATGCACGACTCACATCGACGCTTTTCTTGTGGTTTCTGATGCTTTCGTACCGGGTGTTACGCGGAGCGATCGAGGACCCGCGTGCGCGTGCGCGGCTGGCGGCTGTGGTCGGTGTACTGATGGCGCCACTCACACCCTTCATTCATCTGACCGTTTACATGTTCCGCACGCTGCATCCTGAACCTGTGGTTCTTAAGCCATCGCAGCCGTCGATGCCGCCGGAGATGCTGCTGTCATTCCTGATTTCGCTGGGCGCGACATTCCTGCTGTATGCAGCCTTTCTCAGGGCGCGCTACCGCTGGGCGGCTGCGCGCGATT
This sequence comes from uncultured Gemmatimonadaceae bacterium, assembly GCA_964506655.1. GTDB lineage: Bacteria > Gemmatimonadota > Gemmatimonadetes > Gemmatimonadales > Gemmatimonadaceae > Gemmatimonas. Next base: position 24,500 of record CAZDMG010000007.1, on the reverse strand, counting down.
ATCTGGCAGAACAGGAGGAGACAATATGAACCGTACAACGCCCGATAACGCGGCATTCATGTACGCGGCGTACGCGGTCGCCTGCTTCTGTTATTTCGGTTATGCGTGGCTTCTGTGGCGTCGTAACAAGAGGGTAGAGCGGTTACTTGCGGCGTCGGCTGCAGAGGAGATTGCATCGTCGCGCGACTGATGGTGCAGCTTTTTCAGTCGAGAGTGGCGTAGCCGCTGCGGAAGAAGATGAGCGGTTCACCGTCGTTGGGTGTTGCGTGCTCCACGCGCCCGATAAGGATGGTGTGATCGCCCCCCGGGTGACGTTCAACCACGGTGCACTCAATCCACGCCAGGGCGCGATCGATCAGAGGGGAGCCGAGACTGCCAATGTGGTAACCGACTCCTTCGAAGCGGTTGTCCAGCGGTTCGGCGAAGCGCCGTGATAGTTCTTCCTGCTCACGGGTAAGTATGCTGACGCCAAACGAGCCCGCGCTTGTGATGTGCGGTGCCATTGTCGCCCGGTTATCGATGCAGGCGAGTACGAGCGGTGGGCTAAGGCTGAGTGACGCGAAGGAGCTAACGGTCATTCCGTGCAACTGTCCGTCGTTGCCCCTTACGGAGATTATTGTGACTCCGGAGGCGAATCTGCCCAGGACGGTCCGGAACTGGGAACTATCGGGTACCATACCTGAAATATGGCACACCGGGGGGCGCTCTGGAGCGGATTGCTGTCTTTCCTGAATGGAAATGTAAATACAGGGTGTGGCCAGACTTGTAGTACAATGGCGCTTTGAGTTAGCTTCGCGTGCTGTGTCCAACGTCATCGATCATCCTGTGCTCCGGCCTACGCCGGTCGTCCCTTTGCGTTTGCCGCTTTCGGGTGGGATGCTTGACGCCCGTCTACCGCTGGCTCTGCTGGAAACGGTGCGGTCAATAGACGCTCAGGAAGCGGGCCCGGAGGCTGAGTTTGTACTCGAGCTCCGCAACAAGCGGCTTGGACTCAGCGATACGGTGTACATGCAGATCAAGCGTTACACAGAATCTGTGCACCGCTCGCAGAGAGTGGCATACGATGAAGTGCTTGCGCTGGCGCGTCTGATAGGTCGTCGTCCGGATGCGGATGTGGCATTCCGTGAGGCTGGCCGTCGCTGGGCACGTTCACTGGCAGCGACAGTAGGTTCCTTCAGTCGCAGCGCCTCGTCGTCTTTGCCTGCTTTTTTTGGTCGACCCATTGCACTTCGTCAGCTGCGCAGGCTTGCGCGGCGCTACTTCGACGGTAGCATTGTACGTCAGGGGAGTTCGGTTGTTCTGGAGGTCAGGGCACCGGTCTCTGTCGATGCATCGACACAGTCCACCGGGTGTGGCCTGTACGAAGCCGCATTCAGGGAATCACTGCTGCAACTGTGTGGTTCTGAAACAGCAGTCGACCACGTGATGTGCCTTGGCCGTGGGGACAGCAGCTGTCAATGGCGCGCGGAGTGGCGTCGCCGCTGACTGTCTCACGCTTCTGATTTTACCGGAACGCTGATGTTGAATCCTCAAATACTTCCTTCCCTCCAGCAGATGCTGGCAGATGCGGAACTCGACGGTTGGTTGCTCTATGACTTTCGCGGCACAAATGCGATAGCAGCGGGGCTTCTGGGTTTTGAAGGGATGGCAACCCGGCGAATCTTTGCGCTCATCCCGCGTGAAGGGCTGCCGATCGGTATCGCGCATGCCATTGAGCCCGGCCCGTGGAAGAACTGGCCCGCGGAGTGGCCACGCCGGATCTACAGCGGCTGGAAAGAGCTGGAGGCTGAACTGGCGCAGCTCGTTGCCGGTAAGAAGGTCGCCATGGAGTACTCGCCCGGCGATGCTATCCCTTATCTGGATCGGGTTCCTGCGGGGATCCTTGAAATGGTGTATGCGACCGGAGCTACGGTAATCAGTTCCGGTGATCTGGTGTCACGCGTCTACGCAACCTGGTCGGAGCACGACCGGGCGTCGCACGAACGGGCCGCTGAAATTATTTCTTCAATAGCCCGTGAGATGCTCGTGTGGGCGGGTTCCATGGCCCAGCGAGGTACTCCTGTGCACGAGCACGAAGTACAGGCACGGATTCTCGAAGGTTTTGCGCGCGCTGGTCTGGAAACAGATCATGGCCCGGATGTGGCAGCTTCAGAGAACGCAGCGAACCCGCACTACGTGCCGTCAGCAGCGACGCCACGCGCCATTGTAACCGGGGATACACTGCTGATCGATCTCTGGGCCAAAGAGCCCGGTGGCGTCTATGCCGATCAGACGTGGATGGCTTCAGTTGGTGCACCATCACAGCGGGCAGTGATGATCTGGGAAGCAGTGCGGGACGCACGCGACGCAGCACTGGCGCTTCTTCACACACGGATTTCAGCTGGAGAGCCTGTCCGCGGTGCAGAAGCTGATGATGCAGCGCGCGCGGTCATTACAGCACGCGGCTTTGGATCATCATTCTGGCATCGCACGGGGCACAGTATAGACTCGCGCGAGCTGCACGGTTCCGGTCCGCAGATCGACAATCTGGAATCGCGCGATGACAGACTCCTTATCCCGGGTGTCGGGTTTTCAATCGAACCTGGTATCTACATACCTGGCGAGATCGGTATGCGGAGCGAGGTCAACTGCCTCGTAACTGAAGACTCACTGCTGGTGACTCCCCGCGAAATCCAGAAAGATCTGATGATCGTGTAGTGCGAGTGGGTGCGTTGAACTCTGCCGCGGTCGTATTGGCCGCGGCAGCGATAATAGCAGCTTGCGGTGACCGGGCCGGTCAGACCGACAGCGATGCCCAACCTGCCCCGGGCGCATTTCGTACGCTCGTACCGGAAATGAAAGCTTCGCCGCGCGAAGCTGCGATTGCCACACTCTCAGATTCAGAGCCTTCCGGCTACACAGCCGATAAAACGCTCTCTGGTTATACACTGAGCGGCACTGTCACAGCTGCACCCGGGATACGAGGTGACACGCTTGTCCGCCCCACGCACGATCTAAGTGTATGTAAGCCATTCGACGATGTCTTCATGCCGCGCAAAGGCAGCGGCGTTGGCAACGCGATCGTCTGGATAAACGGTATTGAGCGCGGCAAACCGCAAGGTCTTCCCCGGCGCACCAACATCCAGCTCAGCAAGTGTCGGCTCGAACCGCGCGTGCATGTTGTGGCTGCCGGTGGAGCAGTTATTGTCGGCTCCAGCGACAGAATGATTGCCAGGATCCGGGTGTTTGATGTGCTGACGGGCAGTCGCGGAGCGCTACGCGCACTGATCCCCTTCAGCGACTTCGGTCAGGTGGTCCCCATATCACCAATCGCGGAATCAGGCGGCCTTTATGAAGTCACGGATGATATGCACCCGTGGGTACGCGGATTCATAGCGGTGTCTTCGCACCCGTACATTGCTGTTTCAGATGCGACCGGTGCCTTCAGTATGGACGGTGTTCCCGCGGGCGACTACGAGATTGTGATTTTCAGTGAGGCGCTGGGTACCATGCGCAGGATGGTGAGCATCTCACACGATACCGCGATTTCACTGGAGTTCGAGTAACCGCCGGAACAGCAGCAGTGGTGACCCGGAGGGACGCGCGTGATGTACGCCTTCCGTCTGCCAGTGGTTAAACCAGCACTTACACTGCAGTTTCAGCGTGCACTGTTATGTGCGTTGTTATTGCGTAGCGTAGAGCTTCGCGTAGAGACCATCCTGGGTAACCAGCTCCTGTGGCGTGCCGGTTTCCACAACGCGGCCACCATCGAGCACGAATACTCTGTCCGCTCTCCGGACTGTGCTCAGGCGGTGCGCAATGATAAGCGTTGTGCGGCCACGCAAAAGGTCAACGAGCGCCGACTCAATGAGTCGTTCACTTTCGCTGTCCAGGCTGGAAGTCGCCTCATCCAGCAGCACGATTGCCGGGTTCTTGAGGAAGACACGGGCGATTGCAATGCGCTGGCGCTGGCCACCTGAGAGTTTGATGCCCCGTTCGCCCACACGCGTTTCCCAGCCGTCCTGAAGACGCTCAATGAACTCGAGGGCATGCGCAGCGCGTGCAGCCTCAGTGAGCTGCTCCATGGTTGCACCGGGGGCTGCATACGCAATGTTGTCGCGGATGGTCCCACTGAAAAGAACCGGCTCCTGTGGTACGATACCTATGGAGCTCCGCAGTTCGCGCAGCGACAGTGTGCGGATATCGTGTCCGTCCACCAGTATCGCGCCTTCTGTAACATCCCAGAAGCGCGGCAGGAGGCTGGCGATGGTAGTCTTGCCCGCGCCGGATCTCCCAACGAGTGCAACTACTTCACCCGGTGCGAGCGAGAGCGTAAGGGATTGAATGACTTCCGGAAGATCGTCTGTATAGCGGAAAGAGACGTTCTCGTAGCTGATGGCACCACGCACAGGTTTCGCCATTGGAACAGGCGACGGTGGATCCTTGATGTCTGCATGTGCATCCAGGAGTTCAAACACCCGCGTCGCTGCGCCAATTGCTTCCTGGAAGTGACCGAACAGTGACGCGAGCGAACCGACTGATGCGGCCACCAGCATCGCGTAGAAGAGGAACGCAACCAGTGCGCCAGCAGTGAGCCGGCCATCAAGAACCTGAAGGCCACCCTGCCACATCACAATCGCAACTGCTGCGAATGCGATAAAACCAACGACACTGAAGAACAGTGCGCGCATGCGGGCTCGCGCAATTGCTGCACTCACGACCTCAGCCAGCCTGGTTGAGAAGCGCGCAACTTCCTCGTCTTCCCGCGTGAAGCTCTGAACAATGCGGATAGCTCCGAACGATTCGTCTGCCATCCCCATGGCTTCCGCGACGCGGTCCTGTACACCGGTGCTGGCGGTGCGGAGCGCCCGTCCGAAGATAAGCGCTGCGCCTACCACCAGTGGCACCACTGCAAGCGTGGTGAGTGTGAGATGCGGATTGGTTATCGACAGCATTACCACGCCACCGATAAGCAGCAGGCTCTGCCGGGAGAGTTCCGAAAGCCAGGTGGAGAAGAATGACTGCAGCACCGACAGGTCACTTGAAAGCCGACTCGTCAGTTCGCCTGAACGCCGATCTGAAAAGAATGCAGGCGAAAGGTGAATCAGATGCTGATATGTGCGTTCCCGGAGTGTTGCAATTATCCGTTCTGTTGTGGCAGAAAGGATGTACACCTGGGTGAAATTCATCAGCCCCTGTATTGCAAATATCACCACCAGCAGAATTGCCGACTGGTTAAGCGCACTCTTGTCTTTCAGTACAAATGCAGCGTCCAGGAGATACTGCAGTACCAGCGGGAAGACCAGGCCGCCTCCGGCGGCCACCACGAGGCAGAATGCTGCAGCGAGCAACCGTGTGCGGTAGGGCCTTACCAGCGGTATCAGGCGTGCCAGTGGTCTGGGAGACGCAAGCTTCCTGCGTCGTGAGCCCGATTTACTGTCTGTCACTTATTGTATTTCACCTTTGGGAAGCTTTGCATCCTTACCGCATGATAACGCGATCGACTGCCATTGCAACGAACAGCAGTGCGAGATAAAGCAGCGAAAATTTGTAGATCCACCATGCCGGCCCGGACCACGGCTCGTTCCTCCGCGCGACCAGCAGCACACGTACCACGCCCCACATCAGGAGTCCGTCAAGCACCAGCGTACTGAGCAGGTACAAAATACCAAAGGCACCGAACAGCCACGGGAGTATGGTGAGTACCAACAGGATTGCACTGTACCAGATCATCTGATACATGGTTTCGCGTTCTCCCCAGATCAGGGGAGCCATCGGAACACGCGCGCGCCCGTAGTCGTGCTGTTTGAGCAGCGCAAGCGCCCAGAAGTGCGGTGGTGTCCAGTAGAAAACAATCAGGAACATCAGCAGCGCCGTGGTATCGATCGTGCCTGTTACAGCAGCCCACCCAACAAGCGGCGGGAAAGCACCGGCGGCACCGCCGATTACGATATTCTGCGGCGACGAACGCTTGAGCCAGCGCGTGTAGATAAACACGTAGAAATAGAAGCCTGAAAGCGCCATTACCGCCGACAGCAGGTTCACGTACCGCGCAAAAAGAAATGTCGCCAGCGTTGCGCACGCTACACCAAACGCCAGTACCTGAATCGGTACCATGCGGCCACTCGGCAGCGGCCGGAGGCGCGTACGCGCCATCACGTCATCTATGTCACGATCCACGTACATGTTCAGTGCATTGGCACCGCCGGCCATGAGATAGCCGCCGATTGTTACCAGAAGCACAGTCATGAGACTGGGCGACCCGGCTGCATACATCGGCGCTATCGTGGTGACCAACAACAGCGAAATGATGCGTGGCTTGGTCAGTGCGACAAGATCGCGCGACAGAGGTGTCGGTCGCTTCACAGCGTGTGGATTTACAGGTTCAGCTGTCACTTCCCGTTGCCTCAGCGTGCGGAGTCTGCGGGCGCTATATCCCGGGACATCGCAATGTCACGCATAGGGTGTGTAAGAACACTCCTGCCGGCGGCTATTCTGGCGTGGTACGCGAGAGTAAATGTTGCCATGAAGATAAGAATGCCTGTCGCCTGATGCAGTGATCTGACCAGCGGCGGGAAGCCACCCAGCACCATCCACGCTGCGAGTGCAACCTGTGTCAGTGCGAGAAGCAGCGCGCCGGTAATGTAGCGAGTGAGTATCTGCGGTTCGTTGCGTCTGTGGAAAGCAATCGTAAGCATGAGGATGTGCAGTGCCAGCGCGTATGCGAGGAGCCTGTGAGTGAGCTGGATGTGTTCAGCGGCTCCGCCGAGTGAGCCTTCGCCGCATAGCGGGAAGCCCTGGCATGCAACGGCAGCGCCCGGCACTTTTGCGGTGAGACCGCCGAGAACGATGACAATCAGCGAAAGAACGGCAGCAGCGGCTGAGGCACGAACTGCACGCACACTGCCCCGCGACATTCGCCCTGCGGCGAGTGAGGCACCTCCGCCGAGTCCACCAGAGCGGACGACTGCGATAAGGAGAACCGCGAGGAGCATTGCTGCAAGAACTTTATGGACCACCGTGGCCCATGCCGGGTTGGTAAGGAAGACTGTGATGGCACCAAAGATTGCCGGTGCGAGCCACAGTGCCGCCGCACCGATGGCTACGGGCCAGACTCCACCGGGACCTGTAACACCCGGGAGATGCCGGGATTTCCATGCAACGCGGGCGAATACCACAATCGCAACGAGAAGCAGCAGTGCCAGGTATCTGTGCGAAGTCTCAATGATCAGGTCGGGGCGGTCCCAGGACGGGAACCATTGTCCGTGACATTTGGGCCAGTGCTCGCCGCACCCCATTCCGGAACCGGTAATGCGTACGATAGCGCCAAATACGATGTGGATGAATGAAACCAGGAGTGCAGCGAACGCGGCAATCCGAACTGAGGTGGGGACTTTATCTGATGAGGCGCTCATGGAGTATCCGGGTGCATCAGGCGCCATGCGCCCATAAAAGCTGCAAGCATGAGTAGCACTGGGAGAACCGCCCACAGTATTTCAACGGCGCGGTTCGGGACAGGGAGGGTTTTGCCACGCAGCTTGTCGTTATCGGCGTCAGCGCCGGTGTTCGTGTTCCCGTCCGGCGGCACCGGGTGGGGCGAATACACATCCGCACGAATGACCGCCCGGATGATATAGAACTGAGATACTGCGCAGATAGCGACGAAAATCCAGAAAACGGCGTCGCGAATCGCACTCGACATGGGTTGAAAAAGGGAGCTTGGGAGTGAGTAAACCGCTCCTTGGCGGAACCGGTCAAATATAGCTCCGGGACCGGTTCCGGTACGTATTTATTCGGGACAAAATGCACTGCCCCCGTGCAGGATTGGTGTACATGTTGTACCATTGCGGCCTATGAGTAAGCAAACCCCGACGACAGACAATACCGGCGCCCTTCCGCGCCGCCTGGGCCTTTGGAGCGCTATAGCGGTGCTCGTGGGGACCACGATCGGTTCCGGTATCTTCCGCTCGCCTGCCGGAATAGCCGACAGGCTCCCCGGCCCGCTGCCGCTGATGGTGGTGTGGGCCACAGGTGGGCTGTTCGCACTATGTGGTGCCCTCACGCTGGCCGAAATCTCGGGGGCTCTACCAAAAACCGGCGGCTACTTCGTTTTCATCCGGGAAGGGTGGGGACGTCTCCCGGCGTTCCTTTATGGCTGGGGCGAGCTGATTATCATCCGCGCAGCTGCACTGGGTGGTATCTCGCTCACTTTTGCCGAGTACCTTGTGCGAGCGCTCGGGTTTGACCCGACAATAGCCCCCTTTGACAGCTACGCTCACTGGACCGCTGCCGTCGCGCTTGCTGTAATTGCTTCCGTCAACATACTGGGTGTGAAGTATGGGGCACTGGTGCAGAATGTCACTACAGTCGCCAAGTATGGTGGTTTGTTGCTGATCATTCTTTTCGCGTTCGCGATAGGTCTGCCAAAGACCGGCGGTGCGAATTTCACGCCGGCGGTACCGCCAGGCAGTTTCACTTTCAGTGCATTCGGACTGGCGCTGGTTTCGGTACTGTGGGCGTTCGATGGTTGGGGTGATCTTACCAAGGTCGCAGGTGAGGTAGAGGACCCGCGTCGCAACATGCCGCGCGCCATTATCATTGGCACCCTGCTGGTCATTGTGATTTACCTGCTCGCAAATCTGGCGTATCTGTCGGTGCTGAGTGTGGATGAGATTCGCGGTGCGAGGCTGGTTGCCGCCGATGTGGCACTCAATATCATCGGTCCCATAGGTGTGACTCTGGTTTCGCTCACGGTGCTCATATCGACCTTTGGTTCGGTCAATGGTTCGCTGCTGACGGGGCCACGGATCTTCTTTGCGATGGCAGACGACGGGCTGTTCTTCCGCAAGGTCGCGGAAGTGCATCCGAAATATCAGACGCCGTGGGTTGCAATTACACTCGCGGCTGTCATCGGTATTGCCTTCGTGCTGTTCCGGACATTTGAACAGCTGGCAGACATCTTCGTCACGGCGTCGCTTGTGTTTTACATACTCAGCGTTGGCGCCATCTTCCGGTTGAGAAAGCGCCCCGACTGGAACCCACCGGTGCGTGTACCGCTGTATCCACTGGTGCCTGCACTGTTTGTTCTGGCAACGCTGTTCCTGCTGGTCAACGCGCTTGCAGACCCGGATCAGCGGTGGGCAACTCTGGCTGTCTTTGGTGTTATCGCAGCGGGGATCCCGGTTTACTATCTGACAGTCGGGCGGCGCAAGGAATAAACGCCGCTCATCACCGTCAGAAGATCCGCAGGTTGATGTACTTGCGCGGGTTGCGTTTCAGGTCCTGAGTAAGGCTGTCAATCCGCGCAAGCACAGTATCCATCCTCGCAAATACTGCAGGGTCGTTGAGCAACCGCGCAACAGTCCCGTTCCCATCTGTCGCCAGCGTGGCTACGCGCTGGAGTTGCCGGTTGGTTTCACGCATCTCGGCAGAGAGCTGCTCCAGGTTTGCTGCTGCGCCATTGACGCGGGCAAGAGTGGAGTCGATGCGTACCGAGTCTACGGATGCAATTACCTTGCGCACCCCAGCCTGGGTTTCGGAGAGCTGTCTGGATTGCTCCGTGGCTATGGATGACAGCTGTGCAACGAGTTTCGTGAGGTCGGTTATGAGTCTGTGCGTGTCGTCGATTCCGCCGCCTTCGACATATTCCGTGCGGATCCTGTCGGTCAGGTGCTGGACGTTGCTGATGACGGTGTCGCCCTTCTGCAGCAATGCGTCGAGGCCGGCAGCGCCGGGTCCGGTGGGGATTGTATCGCCGCGCGTCAGATAGTTGGTGGAGGCCATGATCGGTGTCAGCGCGATGAGCTGGTCACCGAAGATGCCGCTTGGTTCGACGGATGCTGTAGTGCCTACGGGGATCCCGAACTCATTTTCGATCGCCATTCGTACCGAGATGGTACCGTCGGGGATCAGCTCCACATGTTCAATGAAGCCGATTTGTATTCCAGCAAGGAGCACCTGCTGTCCGGGCTTGAGTCCGGCACCCCATGCGAAGCGGGCGTACATCGGGTAGCCGCTCTTGAGTCCGCCCCGCGCAATCCAGATGGAGCCTGTAAAGGCAAGTACAATTGCCACCAGGAGCAGGAGTCCCACGAGAAGTTCATCACGTCGTTTCATATTTCCAGTAGTTGCATCAGGGCTGAATAAAGGGCGCCAGTACGGCAGCCACGACTGCGTCAAGTACGAGTATCGATATCGAGGCAAAGACCACAGCGCGCGCAGTGGACTTACCCACACCTTCTGCACCCGCGCGGGCTACGTAACCCTCGTAGGAGCAGACGAACGCAATTGCACCACCGAACAGTGTCGCCTTGATCAGCGAGTAGACGACCTGGAAGTAGGTGAAGGACATGCGGAGCCCATCTGCAAAATCGTTGGTACGCACATCCGTCGCCAGCACCAGGGTGGCCCAGGCAGAAGCGATGGCAGTGGCGTTCGCCACGATTACAAGCGCAGGGAGCATTACGAGCGCTGCGATCACCCGGGGGAGCCCCAGATATGCGACGGGGTCGAATGAGAGCGTCTCGAGTGCGTCGATCTGTTCGGTGACGCGCATCGTGCCGATTTCAGCAGTCATGCGGGCGCCAACGCGACCTGTAAGCACCAGCGCGGTCAGGAGTGGTCCCAGTTCAAGGACGATGGATTGCCGCGCTATAAGACCCACCACACTCAGCTGAACACCAGGGAAGAGCTGGTAACGGGTCTGGAAGGCTGTTACACCACCCAGAAAGGCCGCGACAATAACTGCAATCGGCACCGATTCGACACCGATATTGCGCATCTGACGAATCGTCTCCCTGAACCAGACTTCGGGCTCCCGGAGGGCACGAATAATGTCGCGACCGTAGTAGGCGCGCTTTCCAAGGGCACGAAGAATGCCGGCTGTCTTCGTCCGGGAGAGCGACAATGATCGCACGTTGCCGCTCATCAGGTCCGCACCCGGATAAGCAGAATGAGCGCAAGAATACCCACCGCTATGTTGGGAGTCCACGCCGCGAGCTCAGGCGAGACTATCCCCTTGCTGCCAAGAGCTTTTGTCATCTGCAACAATACAAGAAACACGATTGTGGTACCGAGGCTGACACCAACGCCAAATGCAGTTCCGCCCCGCAGGGAACTGGTGGCCAGGGGCGCGCCGAAAAGCGCGATGATGATACACGTTACAGGGATCGCCAGTTTGAGCATCCTGTCAACCTTGAGTGAGTTGACATCGTTCCCCGAGCGTTCCAGTGCAACGATAAAGCGTGACAGTTGCCCGAAGTTCATCTCTTCCGGCTTCCGTTCTGTGGCCTGCAGATCAGCAGGAGCTTCCGTCAGTGCACGATCACTGAGTGAATCGAACTGGAGCACAATATCCCTTGTTCGGTCGGGGATGACATGCACAACACCCTGGTTGAGCAACCACCCCTGATCGTCGGTCCATGAAGCCGCCTGCGCCGTAATGAGAACTCCCGGACGCTGCTCCGAACCGCGTTCCTCAATCTCAAGAAACTCCATACGTGCGGCTGGTACATCCAGCGTCTGCACCTTATACATCCGACCAGCTTCATTGGCGAAAACAAAATTAAACCGTTGCGTGCGCTTCGTTACAACAGAGCCTTCCAGCCTGTTGAGCCGCTCACGGTTGGCCGGCGGTGTCAGTTCGCCAACTGTCATTGTCAGCGCTGTTGCTCCGACTGCCATCAACAGGATTGGTACAATGAACCGGTAAAAGCTGATCCCGCTGGCTTTGGCGGCGTTTATCTCGGAGTGCCGGGTGAATGTGGCGATGGAAAAAACCGTTGCAATAAGCGTGGCAGCGGGGAGCACCATGAAGAGCGTATCGGGAATGCCGTATACATAGCCCATCGCGATATCTGCCGCAGGAATGTGCCGGTCCTGGTACTTCCGCATATTGTCAACGAGGTCAATGACTGTGACCAGTACGGGCGAGGCCAGCAGGGCGGCCAGAAATATCCTCAGGAATTCGGCTGCGACGTATCTGTCGAGTGGCGTAACAAAGCTGCGGCGTCCTCTGCTCACTGTGCACCAGCCTGTTGAGCAGCCTTGCGCATGGCAGCTTCGGCTTTGAACAGCGCCTTATTGGCGCGTCTGTCGAGCCACCAGTCACGGAGTCCGCCGCCGCGTGTCCGGTCGGTAGTCTGTTCTATGCGCCAAAGCAGGGCAACTCCTGCCGCTCCGAATACAATGTTTGCAATCCACATTGCCAGAAGCGGTGGAAGCTTGCCGTTGTCTGCCAACGCTTCACCACCCATGAGGCACACGTAGTATGCACCGAAAACCACACTGCTTACGCCGAGTGTAACGCCGACGCCGCCTCTTGGGAAACGGAGTGCAACGGCCGGTCCGAAGAGGACAAAAATGAAACAAGCAAAAGAAAGCGCGAACTTCTTGTGAATTTCGACGGCGACCTGATCGAGTGTCATGCGGGCTTCGACGAGTCGCGATGTGGTGGAGAGGAATGCACTGGTGATGGCGGCAGAGTCCTGTCCGGGTGCTTTAATGAATTCTGCTTCCGGCAAGGCGGGCTGCTGGAACTCTGCGGTGGTGGCAGGGTCTGGCTGCATCGGGATCTCTGTCCCGGATTGTGACCCGGCTGGCATCCCCGGTTGTTGATACAAGGATTCCTGATACAGGGATTCCTGATACAAGGGTTGTTGATACAGGGGAGCAGCGTTAGCGACTTTTGGGGCCAGTAGTGTGCTCAGGCGGGCCAGAGCGCCGCAATAGATGGTAGCTACTTTCTGCTGGGCAGGGCGCCCGCGCGGGTTCCGGACGACGTAGTCTGCCACGGCGCGTTGCGTAGCGAACGATTGATACTCACCCATGAGGCGTGCGTATTCGACACCAGCCGTTTTATACCGATCATGCAGTTCACACACGGACATTTCCCGGTCGCTCTTGTAGTTATCCGAACCGGAGAGCTCGAAACTCTGACTGATGCCGCGGAGGCGCACGTTCTGTTCGCGGAAGAAGGTGCGCTGCAGTTTGAGCCCGTTTCCTTTCACGAACTCCTGGATGTGGCCGTCGTAGAGCTGGAGCTGCAGGTCGCGCCCGTTGGGTGCAAGAGATATCAACCCGCTGTCGGCGTGGATTGTTTTCCGCTCGAACGGGTTGGAGAGGTCGTAGATGCTGACGTCGTGGATCTGGCCGGTACCTGCGTTACTGCGGGCCACCCTCATGACATAGCTTTCGGTGATTGTGTTCATGACCTGCTCCTGGAGGGCGAGAGCTGGCTTCGTGCGCACGATATCGCTCTGCAGCACCCGGAGGGAGTGGTTGGCCCTCGGCAGGAGCTGGTCATTGAAGAGGATCATTGCAACCGAGAGGAGGAAGGCAGCCACAAGCACCGGTGCCAGAAGGGAGCGCACGCGCACCCCGTTCGCCTTGAACGCGGTTATTTCACTCTCGGACGCCATCCGGCCAAAGGCATACATGGTTGCAATAAGGACCGCCATGGGCATGGTCATTGCAACTGTGAACGGGAGCGAGAGTACAAAGAACTTGCCTATCGCCGACCATGGCAGCCCCTTGCCAGCGAGGTTGGCAAGTTGCCGCGCTACATACTGCAGCATGAGGAGCGACGTCAGCGCCGTCAGAGCGTACACGAGCGGGCCGACGTGCTCGCGCACGACGTAGCGGGTGACAATCCTCACGAAAGAGTGCCTTGGTGATGTGAAAACGCGGAGGGGCTGTTACCCTCCATACGACCTTTGCTGATAGCTGAAAACCTGGATTCCTTGTTGTTCACCCGCATAATAAAGTGCGCCATGCGAATGGTGCACCCGCCAGATAACCCATCCACCGGCCCATCTGTGCCGGAGTTACCCCACGAAAGGAGGTTCGTGCGCCGTCTGCCGCGCCCATTGGGGCACGGGATCTTCCGGCTGGCGCCCGTCCCGCTGCTGCTGGCCGCACTCCTTGTCGCGGGGCCAACTGCTGGCGCGCAACAGGGGACGACGCGGGACAGTGCGACGGTGTCGGCCGGTGCCGCGTCGGGGCTTCCAACCGTGGGGGCTGCCCAGGACAGTACACGACGGCTGGACCCGCTGCTTCGATCCGCGAGGCTTGCGGAAGATACTCTGGTGCTCCGCAAGCCGCCCTTTTTTGGCCTTCTCGGTCGAATCAATCCATTCAGGGGGTACCCGGACCTGCTGGCCCGGTCCGTGGTGGATTCGCTGCGCGCCGGTGCCACGGTGAGAGAACGGATCAGGTTTGAGGACGCCATCAGGGTGGCCGTTACCGCGCCACCGGCTGTCGATTCGGCAGAATTGGTGAGAGACACCGTACCCCTCATCCCTGCGGTTCCGCTCAGGCCCGACAGCGGTATGATGCAGCCACGCGGTGCCATGGAACGTATTGAGGGTGTCGCAGATTACGGCATCAGTGTTCAGTCCAGGCTGGAATCCAAGTTTCAGCGAACCCGGAACGAACGTTGTACCGCGTCCCAGCTTACTTATGTCGGGAACAATTGTACCGGCACCTTCCAGCCAGGCTTCGACTATCAGTTTTCAGTGCGATCGGGAGGTGTGGTAGCCGAACGCGTTCACGTGAACGTGGACTACGACTCCCAGCGCGAGTTTGATGCAAGCAACAACATTTCGGTCTTCTACCAGGGGAAGAAGGATGAAATGATCGACAGGCTGGAGTTCGGCAATGTTTCGCTCCAGGCGCCCGCGTCCCGTTTTCTGACATCCGGGATACCGGCCGGCAACTATGGAGTCCAGGTTACCGGGCAGCTTGGCCCGATGCGCTACACGTCGATCTTTGCCAACCAGAAGGGGAATGTTTCCAAGGACAATGTCTTCACCGTCGGCGAGCGAAGCATGCAGCAGGTGGAGCGGACTATCGAAGACATCCAGATTGAGACGCGGCGTTTCTTCTTTACGGTAGACCCACGCCAGTTTCCCGGCTATCCGAATATCGATGTGCTGGACCGGCAGCGGATGCAGCAGCTCGCCACGCAGCTGCCGGACTCCATCAGACCGCGCAGGCTGTACATCTACAGGCAACTCATCGGTGCGCAAAACCAGAACCCGCGCGGGCCGCAGTTCTCTGTTCGCGGTGCACAGAACCCAACACGCCAGATATACCAGCTGCTGCGTGAAAACGTGGATTACTACGTTGACCCATCGCAACTCTGGATAGCTCTGGTAGCACCGCTCAATCAGAACACCGAACGACTTGCGGTTGCCTACGAAGTCACCGTGAATGGTGCTCCCGGACGAAATATCAATACAGGCGGTACCCCTGATCTGGAGTTCACAGAGGACACACAATACGCAAACCTCCTCTGGGAACCGGAACTTCAGCCATCCAACGCAGGGTACTTCCAGCGCGAGATCAAATCGTTTTACAGGCTTGGTGGTGAAGACATTCGCCTGCAGTCGATCGGTGTAAAGCTCGTAACGGGACTCAGTGGTGATCAGGAAAAGCCGGCAGACCCATCCAGTGGTGAGACCTACCTGCAGGTATTCGGACTCGCGCAGGCAACGAACCCCAATCAGTTCGATGTCGAAAACCGCGTCTGGCCCAGGCAGAATGACCCGAACGTAAACGCAGCCGGTGGTACTGCGAATCAGAAACTGATCCGCGACTACTTCATTGCGTTTCCGTCCGTTCAGCCCTTTGCACGCGCAGGGCTTGCGCAACCACAGGCAAACCCAGCCAACGATACACTCTACAGCTATCCCAACGAGTACCTGTATTCGGCGCAGCGCCCACAGGTGACCTATCGGCTAATGGCGACGTACATGGCTGAAGGCGGAGCGAGTGATGGTGCAGTCACGCTGGGCGCAATACAGATACGTCCCAACTCGGAGCGGGTTGTGATCGATGGGCGGATACTCACAAAAGACACCGACTACAACATCGACTACGACATCGGTCGCATTACATTCAACCGACCGGACACTCTTTTCATGACTCCGAAGCAGGTGTCGGTGCGGTACGAAGAGAATCCACTCTTTACCGCAGCACCAACTTCGATATTCGGTTTTACGTCGCTCTTTCCGTTTGACCGCGGACAGATGACATTCACGGCGATCTCGCAGCAGCAGCGGTCCGGCTTTAACCGCCCGCCTCTCGGCTTCGAACCTGCAGGCTCATTTGTGGCAGGACTTACCGGGAGCTTCAGCTGGGATGCACAGTTGCTTTCCGATCTGGTGGGGAAACTGCCTGTCGGACAGCGAAGCGTGCGGTCAGGGATCTCGTTGCAGACGGAATTCGCAATGAGCAAGCCGCAACCGAACTCCGCCGGCCAGGCATATATCGAGTCATTCGAAGGCGATGCAGGGATAACAGTGTCGCTGCATGAGGCTGCATGGTACTTCAGTTCCCGCCCGCTCGATGGTATCACCGCGTCCCAGAAATTCGGACCTGATATTTTCTCCGCAAACCGCGCCAGTACGCTGGTGTTTCAGAACAATGCTTACGATGTAGCCGGCAACGTGCGCACATTCACAGCGGAACAGATAGATCCGTCGGTACGCATTCAGGGCTCGGGTGTGCAGACCCCGGAGCAGGTGCTCTGGATGACACTTTATCCGCTGCGTACAGGCGGTGTTTTCGATTTTGAGCCAGGTACCAATCAGCGTCGGTTCGCATGGACTGTCGGCGAAAATACCATGGTGGGCGCCACGCCAACCGGAAGACGCTGGCGGTCATTGCGGACTGTTCTTAACCCAAGTGGGACGGACCTGAGCCGGGTGGAGAACATTGAGTTCTTTGCCCTGGTGAACGTCGAGCCATCAAAGATCCAGCGCAACCCCGCGCTTGTTTTTGATTTCGGTGAGATAAGCGAGAACAGTCTTGTGTTTGCACCTGAGACACTCACTGTCAGGCCACCGCTGCGGGAAGGACTTTCACCGGATACCACATACAGCGGGAAGCGCCTTGTAGGGTACGACCGACTGGATTCTGAACGGGATCCATTTTCGCGTGCATTCAATGCCGTAACTGATGATAAAGGTCTGCCGGGAGACCGGGCTGATACCATCATTGTGGTCGACCATACAAAGAATCCGCCTGAAACCGCAATGGTGCATGACGTGCCGTTGTGTATGGTCTCAAACAGCGTACTCCCTGTGTTGAGCGACAGTCGTGCGAATTGCACACGGTCAAACAACAGGCTTGATGAGGAAGACATAGATCTGGATGGTCAGCTCAACATGCGCGATGGTGAATCAACGCGTGAACAACTCAAGCGTTTTGTTGTGGATCTTGCGGACAGGTCGCGGTGGACGCGCATGGGCCGATGCACACTGCAGCTGGATTCGACTGATGCCGGTGTTGTTACAGATTCCCTCTGCTGGGTCCAGGTCCGTCTCAACTGGCGCGCTCCTTCTGAGGAGCTCAACACGCCGAACGACAGGAGGATCAAGGCGTTGCGTCTGACCATGGTCTCAAACGAATCCAGCCGTGAGTCTGATTTTCCGAGAATAGCACTTGCCAACCTGAAGCTTACGGGCTCACCCTGGCTCAAGCGAAGCTCCACCCCGATCACGGGTGCTGCCGGGGATTCAGCAACAACGGGCAACGGCTTTGTCATTGCATCCACGGTTGGAACGCTTGATTCCACCGCTCAGGTGCCATACACGTCACCACCTGGCGTAGCTGAAGAGCCGGAGCGCAAGCAATCTGATCTGGAGAACACCAGGATCCAGATCAACGAGCATTCAATGCGGCTGCAGACCGGTGCGCCGGGTGTCGGCCTGGGAGTGTTTCAGCGCGCTGAAGCGTACTACCGTTTCCCGGAAGGGACGAAGTCATTTATGGGCTACCGTACACTGAGGTTGTGGATGCGCGGCAACGGAAACGGTTGGGGGCCGCAGGGGGAGCTCAACGGCTACATCAAGATCGGCCGCGACGATAACAACTTTTACATGTATCGTACGCCGGTCAACAGCGGTGAAACACAAAGTGCGTGGCTTCCCGAAGTGAATGTGGATCTGACCAGATTCCAGTTCCTGAGGTCGCAACTTGAAAACGCGTATCTGGGAGCAGCAGCGGATTCACTGCAATGTACGGGAGTAGATCTGGAGCTCATCCTGAGATCTGCTTTACCACGTGACAAAACCATACGGCGTTTTGCAGCATGTCAGGATGGATACATCGTTTACACTGTTGATCCCGCCATCACACCGCCGAACCTCGCTGGTGTACAGGAACTGGCAGTCGGGATAGTGCGCGTTGACAGCGTACCGACTGGAGGTAACGCAGTACATCCAAACGATACACTTGAGCTATGGATCGATGACATCCGCTTATTGGATGTAGTGGACGATCCTGGCTTTGCAGGGGAGATCGGGCTGTCGTTCAATACCGCGGATCTTGCCGAATTCCGGGTCAATGTCAGCAGAAGGGATCCGAACTTCAGACAGCTCGGCGAGATCCCGTCTTTCCTGTCGTCGAACGGTGTCAGCATCGGTACCACGCTTCATCTCGAGCGTATGCTCCCGGCCCGCCTCGGGCTCATTATGCCTCTCACGATTGACTACAGCGGCAACGATGCGGAACAGCTGTTCCTGAGCCGGAGTGATATACGTGCAAGTGGGATTGACGGACTCCGGAACCCACGCGAACGCCGTACCAATTACTCTCTGTCACTGCGACGTGCGGTGCCGCTCGATGGAGGTTGGTATGCACCACTGGTCAACGGATTGTCACTCAACAGCACATGGGGTGCCAGTGACCTGCAATCACCGTATCAGGTATCAAGCACAGGGAACTCTGTCACAAGCGCTACACTGGTGCTCAGTGATGATACCAGGTATAACCGGCTGCCGAAGCCGGTGGACTGGCTTCTCGGATTGTTGCCGAAGCGCGTGCAGGAATGGAGCCTGATAGAGAATCTGCGTGCACAGAGTTACCGGTGGGCGCCTTCGAGTATCCGCTTCACCAGTTCGCTCGCGCGCAATTCGGCAGCTACGACCTCCTTCACCAAGGCAGCCACATCTCCGTCGGACACAGGGACAGCGGTGGATAATCTCACTCACTTCTGGCGCAATGCTGCCACAGTGGAGATGCGCCCGAGCCTGGCTCTGACAGGGCGTCTCGATGTATCGCAGTTGCTGGACCTCCGTGACTACACCACAAGCAGAGTGCTCATGCGTGACAGTGTGGATCGACGGATAGCAGCTCAGGCCGAACGGCTGCAATTCATGGGCACTGACCTTGGACTTGAGCGTGAGCGCACTCTTGCAACAACCGTTTCGTTCCAGCCGACTCTGACAGCATGGCTGCGACCCAATATCAGCTGGGTGACCAATTTCACCCTTTCGCGTGACCCCAACGCACGTGCTTTGCTGCGCGATGCAGACAGCGTTGGTACTTTCCGTCTGCCGAGCAGGCTGGGGGCAAGGCAGTCGCTGAGCGCAGCGACGTCACTGGACCTCGGCAGGTACCTCAGTGGCAAAACCCAGGACAGTACCTGGCTCCGCAAGCTGACCGATGTCGTCGGGCCAGCGGATATCTCGTGGTCACGTAATCTCAGCTCGAACTACGACAATACGGTGTACAACCCTGGAACGGGAATGCAGTTCGGTTTCGGCA
The DNA here is from genome assembly GCA_964506655.1 of uncultured Gemmatimonadaceae bacterium. Classification (GTDB taxonomy): domain Bacteria; phylum Gemmatimonadota; class Gemmatimonadetes; order Gemmatimonadales; family Gemmatimonadaceae; genus Gemmatimonas. Next base: position 4,970 of record CAZDMG010000007.1, on the reverse strand, counting down.
GCGTGGATGACTTCAGAGGAGTCGGAAGCCAGCTCGCAGCGAATGCAGGACATGTGCAACGCCTTACCATCAACAACAGGTTCAGCCTGCCACTCGGCATCGGCGTGACATCCCGTTTTGAGGATGGGAGTTCGGAGACGTGGACCAGGCGTTCCCTTGATGGTTTCCAGGCATTGATCAGTTCGGATCAGCGTCGCTTTCCGGACGTGCAAGCCCGTATGATGCTCCGCCCCTCGATACTCAAACGGGTGGTGACGTCTATTGCCTTCGACATAGGCTATCAGCAGCAGGAACAGGAGACCGTGGTACCGAATGAAATCGGAGGTATAGCGGATCAGAGCCGGACAGTCTCGCGTGGGACACCGCTTGGTGGCTCCATCTCCTGGGCGTTCCTTGGCAACCTTGTAACCAACGTGCGTTTCACGCGGGATCTCAGGCTGGATGAACGCCCTGGGTCTGTAACGGAAGGTTCAACCGAGCGGTTGACACTGGATATGAACCGCACCTGGGCCATGCCCAAACGTTTCAACACGCGCGGCAGGCTCAGAACAGCGTTCTCATATAACCAGGAGCAATCGCAGTCTTCGGTGGAGAGCCGATCGGCAGACGAACTGCCGCCTGCTCAGACCATCCTTCCGCCAAGTATCATAGCCAATGCCGGACGCAGGGCATTCAACTTCAATGCAGGCACTGATCTTTCGGAGACCACAACGTTTCAGCTCACGGGGAGCCAGATCGTAACGTACGACAGGACGCGCAATTCGCAGATCGCGCAGACCGTGTTCAGTGTGGTCCTGCAGATTCGTTTCTTCGCCGGTGAGCTGCGCTAGCGTGGTCTGAGCCGGCCCCCGGGCGCGTCGGCATTTATTAACAGGCGACACCGGATATGCGGTGCGCCCGCACTGTTCTGCGACTGATCGGAATCAAATGATGACGCTGTCCTGCACGCGCGGGAGGAGATTCCTTTCATGCCGACAGCATCAGAAAGGAAGGCTCTGGTTTTCCTGGCTGTGGTTGCAGCGATGGGCGCTGCAGCGCGTGCCAGCTCCGTTTCCCGTGTTGACCGGGATGCGGGGCTTGGACTGATCACGGAGTTCAGTGGTACTGAACGGGCTCTTGTCTTGCAAATGGCTGCCGTGGAATCTGCCGCCGCTGCGAAGGCTGCGAAGGCGCAGAGCTCCAAAGCCAAAGGGAACAAAAGCGCGGGGAATTTAGCTTCTGCCGGCAGAGTACCGATACTTGAAACCGGGCCTGCCGAGCCGCGCTTTCCAATCGACGTCGATGTTGCATCGCCGGCCGATCTGGAGAGACTGCCACGTGTCGGGCCCGCGCTCGCCAGGAGGATCGTGGCAAATCGCGATTCTTTTGGCTCGTTCGGGTCACTGGATGCGCTCCAGTATCACGTACGTGGCATAGGTCCAGCCACTGCGAAGCTGCTGGAACCGCTGGTGACGTTTTCAGGAAGGCCCCGTCCATTACCCAGCGATGACTCGCGCTCCCGTCGTCGCCGGACTGCTTCCTCTGACATTTGATTCGGCATTCAGGATCCATGGCTTCACCAGCTGCTGCTCCAGTAAGATCTTCCCTGCGCCTTGGCGACCTGCTGTTGAGGGATGGGCTGCTCACACGTGAGCAGCTGGCCGGTGCATTGCGCGAACAGCAGGAGAGCCCGGGTACACTTCTGGGTGTCATAGTGGTGAAGCAGGGGCTGGTGCCGGAGACCGAGATCGTCAAAGCTCTTGCCAGGCAGTACCGCATGCCGGCAGTCGATCTGTCGCGGATTGAAATTGACCCCAAGCTGCTCAAGCTCATCCCTTCGGAAATGGCGGTCAAGCACACGGTGCTGCCGCTTCGGCGTGAAGGGAAGCAGCTGACAATTGCCATAGCGGATCCCACAAACCTGGGGGTGGTCGACGACCTCAAGTTCATTACGCGGTACGATATCGTGCCCGTGCTGGCTGGCGAGTACTCGATGCGCTCCGCAATTGAGAAGCACTACGAGTCGAATGAAGTCCAGATGCAGTCACTGCTGCAGGACCTTGTAGCAGAGGACGATGAAGACGTCGAACTGCTCGAGGATCAGCAGGAAGCGGTGGACGCCAATGTGCTGGCTGCTCAGGTCGACGAGGCGCCGGTTGTCAAGCTGATCAATGCTCTTCTGGTGGATGCGGTCCACAAAGGAGCATCAGATATCCACTTCGAATGCTTTGAGCACGAACTGCGTGTGCGTTACCGCATCGACGGCGCACTGCAGGAAGTGATGAAGCCGCCTCTCAAGATGCGGGCCGCGCTGATCTCGCGATTCAAGATCATGGCGTCACTGAACATCGCGGAGCGGCGTATTCCGCAGGATGGCCGAATCAAACTGAAAGTCGGGCGCAAGGTTGTTGACTTCCGTGTCAGCACCCTGCCAACGCTGTTCGGTGAAAAGGTAGTGCTCCGAATCCTTGATAAGGGAAACCTTACACTGGAACTCGAAAAGTTCGGGATCGAACCCAGGGCCGAACGGGAACTTATGGAGGCAATCGCCAACCCATACGGGATGGTGCTGGTTACGGGCCCGACAGGTTCAGGCAAGACCACAACCCTTTATTCGGCGCTCTCCAAGATCAATACGGGCGACACCAACATCATGACCGCGGAAGACCCCGTTGAGTACAACCTCTTCGGAATCAACCAGGTTCAGGTCCGGACCGAAATCGGGATGAGCTTTGCCGCTGCACTGCGGGCATTCCTGCGTCAGGACCCGAACGTCATCATGGTGGGTGAGATCCGCGATCTGGAAACCGGTGGTATCGCCATCAAGGCTGCCCTCACCGGTCATATGGTGATGAGCACGCTGCACACCAACTCAGCGCCTGAAACAATCGTGAGGCTTCTGGATATGGGTCTCGAGCCATTCAACGTGGCGTCGGCGCTGAATCTGGTACTCGCTCAGCGACTGGTGAGGCGTATCTGCGACCGCTGCAAGGTCCGTTATGAACCGGATGACGCCGAGCTTGCCGGCGCGAAGGTGAAGCGTGACATGACACTTGGCGAGTTGCACTTTACCAATGAAGCACTGACAAACGCAAAAGCGCACGCGTCCAAAGATGCCGCTCCATACCTCGCCAACCTCAGCGTCGATACGAAGTTCGGTGAATTGCCGTTCTTCCGTGGCAGGGGTTGTGATTTCTGTGCAGGGACCGGACTCAAGGGGCGACAGGGCGTCTACGAGGTCATGTTCATGACCCAGTCGCTCAAAAAGCTGATCATGCAGAACGCCGATGTACAGGTCATCCGGGATACAGCCATCGAGGAGGGGATGCTCACTCTGCGAATGGACGGCTGGCTTAAGGTGCTCAAGGGGATCACAACTCTTGAGCAGGTGATCCGCGAAACGTCGGCCTGATGTCACGCCACCGGCAACCCCGGTTCCGTACCGGGCGAACGCGGTTTCGGTGGCCAAATTCACTCGTCACTTCTCCGGTGCCCACAGGGGCGCCGTTACTTCGACTTTCCGGCTGACAGATGACAGCACCAGCACCACAATCAACCATCTCGCTCAGGACGCTGCTCGATGAAATGATCGGGCGCGAGGCATCGGACCTGCACATCACGGCCGGTGACCGTCCCAAGCTCAGGATTGACGGAGAGATTCTCAACTCTTCCATTGATCAGACTCTTACGCCGCGCGACACACTGCAGCTGGCGTATTCTGTGCTGACGGAGAACCAGAAGAAGCGCTTCGAGATGGAAGACGAACTGGATTTCTCATTCGGAATCCAGAACCTGTCGCGTTTCCGGGGGAACGTATTCAAACAACGTGGCTGTGTCAGCATGGTGATACGTCAGATCCCGTTCACCATCAAGACATTTGCCGAGCTGCAGCTTCCTGCGGTGATTGCCGGTTTTGCCGACCGGCCGCGTGGACTTGTGCTGGTAACGGGGCCGACAGGCTCGGGCAAGAGCACCACGCTCGCCGCAATGATTGACAAGATCAATACAGAGCGTAAAGGGCACATCATCACAGTTGAAGACCCGATTGAATTCATTCACCGCCATCGCAGCTGCATTATCAACCAGCGCGAAGTCGGTGCAGATACCAAGAGCTTTGCATCCGCGCTCAAGTACGCACTTCGCGAGGACCCGGATGTAATCCTGATCGGTGAGATGCGGGACCTGGAGACCATCCAGGCCGCGCTTACAATTGCTGAAACAGGGCACCTTGTGTTCGCTACGCTGCACACAAACAGCGCTGCAGAGGCGATCAACAGAATTATAGACGTATTCCCGAGCCATCAGCAGAGCCAGGTGCGTGCGCAGCTGGCGTTTGTGCTGGAAGGGATCATAACCCAGACGCTGCTGCCGCGCCTGAGTGGTAAAGGGCGTGCCATGGCAGCAGAAATTCTTGTGGTCACACCTGCCATCCGCGCGCTCATCAGGGACGATAAAGTCCATCAGATCTATTCACTGATGCAGTCCGGGAAGAAATTCGGCATGCAGACGCTGGCAGACTCACTTTACCAGCTCTACATCACCCGCCAGGTAAGCGCAGAGGAGTGCGCGCGTGCCGCCAGCGATCCCAACGAATTCATGCGCATGATCGGCAAGCCAACGGGTGAAGATGATTCCGCTCCGCACGGTTCGGACAAACGCAATGGAAACCGCCAGATGGCCCTCAGGCGCTGACACACAGGAACCGGATAACAGCCGAAGACAAGCATACACATGCCTACTTTCACTTATACCGCCAGAAATCAGAACGGAGACCTCCGCTCTGCAACCATTGACGCCCCATCAAGGGATGAGGCCGTCAATCTGCTTCGCCGTCAGCGACTTACCATCGTCAAGGTCGACGAAGAGAAGGCGAAACCGAAGAAGACGTCGGGCTCCATCAAGATGCGCGACATCGTCATCTTTACACGCCAGTTCTCGACGATGATCAACGCCGGCCTGCCGCTGGTGCAGGCGCTGGACATCCTGGCGCG
>CAZDMG010000006.1:0-41498 GCA_964506655.1 uncultured Gemmatimonadaceae bacterium | reverse complement strand
TTCCGTCAGTTACTTCCAAAGCGTTCGCCATCTTATGCTCCTTGGCGTGGCGCCAGAGGCTGACCACGCATGTACACTGGATTAGAATTCCGGCAACGATTCAAGCCGGAGTACAACATGTCGGATTCAGTCCGCCGCAATACACGCATAGCCCATATAGGGATCGCGGTGCAATCGCTGGACGCACTGCTGCCTTTCTACCGGGATGTCCTTGGCCTCCCCGAAGTACCACTTGACGATGCAGATGGTGCCTTTATTGCCGGGCTTGCCGCCGGTGACTCGCTGGTGGAACTCCTTGAGGCAGAGTCGGACGACTCTCCGATCGGGAAGTTCATAGCCAGACGTGGCCCCGGTATCCATCACGTTTGTTTTGCCGTTGACGACATAGACGCAATGCTTGCTAAGTGTCGCGCTGCCGGTCTCAGGCTTATCGACGAAACGCCACGCATCGGTGCAGAGGGGAAGCGGATAGCCTTCCTTCACCCTGCGTCAACGGGCGGCGTTCTTATCGAACTATCTGAATTTTAAGGCATTGCGGCTGTAATACCCATAGCCTGCGCCGGGAAAGGTCAGCGGCAGAACTCGCGAAGCGGCTCAATATCCACGATTTCGACGTACCAGCGGTTGGCCGGTCCCTGGATGGTGGTAAAGGAAGTCCGGGCACGCAGTTCCCGCTTGCGCACTTCGACAACGAACTCGCGTCGTCCGCCGGCCTGCAGCCGGGCTTCGTCTTCAGCGAACTTCCAGGAATCGTGGGCCAGCATGCACTGAATTACAATAAGGCGCTTCTCCAGCTCTTCCCGGTCTATCTGATCGCGCGCCGGCCCTTTGGCTGTGCCCCATGCGACGGACATTTTCTGGAGGTTCTGCTCCTTGACGCCTGCCATGAACAGTTCGACAACACCGCGGGGCGTTGCATCTCCGGTCATGTCGCCGCGCGATGACGCTCCCGATGAGGTGGATGCGACCCCGCCAATGGAACTCCCTCCTGAGGTCGAAGTGGTGACGCAGGCCGTGGGCCCGGTAAGAACAAGTAAGAGCGCAACCAGATGACCTTTGAATCGCTGCATGTATCGCTTCCTTGCGAGAGATGACCAACCCCGGAACACCCAATTCCAATCAGGAATGCGCGGAATGCCGCCCGGAAAGGTTAATGTTGTGAACGGAGCGTACCGGCAGCTGTTTTGCTGTGTCCGACCGTCTGCCTGAAGACGACTGAAGGCGCGGCACGTTCCGCATCGACTATTTTGTGTTACGCCCCAGATTCACTCCCGATCCCTGCTGGAATCGTTATGAAGGAACTTCCATACCAGCGTCTTTATGTCAATATCGACCACGTGGCCACAGTGCGTCAGGCCAGGCGCGGCGCCGAACCGGACCCGGTGGCCGCAGCGTTGCTGTGCGAGTCGTTTGGAGTGGACGGAATTACGGCGCACCTGCGCGAGGACCGGCGCCACATTCAGGACGCGGATATCGAGCTGCTGTCTGCCAGGATTAAGACGGTTCTGAACCTGGAGTGCGCTGCGACGGAGGAGATGATTGCTCTGGCGGAGCGTCTCAAGCCGGCCGCGGTGACGCTGGTGCCGGAAAAGCGGGAGGAGGTAACCACCGAGGGCGGACTGGATGTGGTCCACTTCCGGGACTCACTCCGCCCGGTGCTGACACGCCTGAAACGTGCAGGCGTCAAGAGCAGTCTTTTTATAGACCCCGTTGACGAGATGGTGCGGGTGTCCCGCGAGATCGGCGCCGATGCGATTGAGCTTCACACTGGCCGGTACGCGAATCTGGTAGCAGCGGGTGCGGGGGCCGGTGACGCCGGCGACGCGACGGGTGCGGCTGAGGCGTTGGCTGAGGCGTTAAAGGATCTGGCGCGCGCGGCGGGGTATGCACGTTCGCTTGGGCTTAAGGTACACGCGGGGCATGGTCTTACCGCCCGCAACGTCGGGGCCGTGGCTGCAATCCCGGAGATCGAGGAGCTCAATATCGGGCACTCCATCATTGCGCAGGCCATCTTTACAGGATTGGAGGACGCGGTAACCGCAATTCGCCGCGCTATGGATGAAGCACGAAATCGCCCAGCAAACGGATAAAGGACGGATAATGGAATGACAGTACCGGCACCACTTATCGAGTTCTTTCAGCAGGAGGCAGCTGAGTACCTGGAGCGTCTTGACCAACTGCTTGAGGGCGCAAGTGGGGTAAGCGCAGGCGGGGTCGGCGGCCCGGGCGGCGCGTCGACTGCATCTGGGTTCCCCGATGGCGCGTCGTTCGTGGCCCAGGCGCGGGCGCTCCGCGGGAGTGCCATGATGACGCGGCTGGATGGGCTGGCAGAGCTGTGCGCCACGGTAGAGCGGATCGCCAACGGTGTCAAGAGCGGCGAGCTCAGGTGGGATCAGCGTCTTAAGTTTGCGGTGCACGGCGCGCTGGTGGAGATCAGGGCGCTGGTGGCGCGCGCTCCCTCTTGGGGGGAGGCGGAACAGCGTCGGAGCCGGACTCAGTCAGTGGCGCTGGCAGCAGTGGCAGCCGGTTATCTGGCGGCCGGACCACTGCCATCGATGTCGCCCGCAAGCGCAGTGGTACCGGTCTCGAGGCTCCTTATGGAAGATGGCGAGCCGGCTGTGGTTTACCGGAATCCGGCACCTGCCATCACAATCGCACAGCGGTTTCGGGGCGATATAGCGGCGGCAGCCGGCGGTGTCGCACGGGAGGCAGCGAGTCTTGCAACCACGGCACCGGGTGGCGCGCAGCTGGCGGTTGGCGACGGCGTACGACGGGCGCTGCTGGGGTTGGCGGATGCTGCAGACAGCTACGGCGCGACGAGTATCTCCGGGCTGGCTACGCGCATGGCCCGCTCCGGGCTGGAACAGGTGGAGGTGCGCACCGCTGTTCAGTCCTTTGCGCAGCTGCTGATGGACCGCGAGGTCACAGACCAGGAGCTGGCAGCGCAGGTGCGGAGTACAGCCTCCGCGTGGGGGCATTCGTTTGGTACACCGGTCGCGGGCGTACGGGCAGCTGGCGGTGGAACTCCGGCGCGCGCGGGTACGCCAGGGGCGGGCAGATCTGGCGCGGTGAGAGCGGCGGTGGGAGCGGCGGCGGGTGGTGGAACGCCGGCGGCTCAGCCTGCACTAGCTCAGCCTACACCCGCTCCGACCGCTGCGCGGCGGTTCCCTACCCCACCCTATGTGCCGACTAAAGCCTCGCCGGCCGCCAGCCCCATAGCCGCTTCTTCAGACATCGTACCGGTCGAAAAGCTGGTCTATTCGCCGCAACGGGCGCTTGAAGCAGCACTATCAGTGCGCGACCGGCTCGCCGATGCGCTCCGCAACGAACACTCCGTAAGTAACGAAGCCCGCGCACTTGTAAGCGAGCTCTCTGACCTGCTGGATCTTGCGGCCGGCAACCCGGCAACGGGTAAACCACGTCGCGACTCCCACTCCCGCCCCCACCCCGCACCGTGAGAGTTGACTGGAAAAGTGTACTCGGCGTTCTGCTGAGTGCACTCATACTGTGGTGGGTATTGCGCGGCGTTGACTTCAAAGAAGTAATCGGTGTGCTCCGGGGGTCAGACATGCTGCTGTTCCTGCTGTGCACCGTTGTCGCAACATCCATCTTCCCGATACGCGCCAGACGGTGGCGCACAATACTTGAGCCCGCGGCCGGACGCATATCGTTCGGCCCGTTGTGGCGATCGACTGCAATCGGGATGATGGTGAACAACATTTTCCCGATGCGCGCAGGCGAGTTCGCACGCGCATATGCGCTGACACGCGAAGTGCCACGCGTGAAGCTGACAACCGCATTCGGATCATTGGCAGTGGACAGGATCTTTGATGCGATCGTGTTGTTCGCACTCATGTTCGGCGCCATGCTGGACCCGCGCTTTCCCGCAGACGTGACGCTCAAGGGAATGACGATGGCGCACTTTGCAGTTGTTGGCATCTCACTTGTTGGGGCGCTGCTGGTAGTGTGCTATATCATCGTGCTTCAGCACGAGCGCGCAATTGCATTTGCAGCATGGCTCGCACGTCGTACTGTTCCGCGTTTCGAACAACACATCGTGCGCATTATCGAACAGGGAGTCGGTGGGCTCGCAGTATTGCGCGATACACGCCGCTTCCTGGCGGTGCTCTGGTGGGCACTGGCACACTGGCTCGTGCATGCAGTCGGCCTCTGGCTCGGATTCCTTGCAGTAGGAATTGACGCTCCCTTTTCGGCAGCACTCTTTCTGCAGGGCGTGCTGGGTATCGGAGTAGCAGTACCATCGTCACCCGGATTCTTCGGTGTATTCGAGGGCGCGGCAGTGCTGGGACTCACTGTTTACGGCGTGCCGCGCGAACTCGCGATATCCTGGGCACTGGGTTATCACATACTCTCCTTCATTCCCATCACAGTTATAGGCGCGGTGTACTTCGCGAAGCTCGGACTTGGAGTAAAAGAGCTGCGCAGCCAGGCGGGTAGCGCAGCTTGAACGCTTACAAAGCCTATGCGAAGATCAATCTGAGACTTCGCGTACTGGCACGTGAAGAGTCGGGATACCACTCAATTGAAACGCTTTTTCAGCGTATAGAGCTTCACGACGTGGTGCATGTAGCGCGCGCAAGCGACAGGTCCATTCACTGTTACGGTCCGGCAATGCCTACCGGCGGCCTTGGGCCCGATACTGAAAACCTGGCGTTCCGTGCTGCTGCGGAATACATGAAAGCCAGCGGCCTCGATGATGGCTTCCGGATCGAGATTGAAAAACGGATACCGGTGGGCGGCGGTCTTGGTGGCGGGAGTGCCAATGCAGCTGCGGTTCTGCATGCACTGCAGGATGAGTGCGATCATGCTCTGGAGCATGATGCCGGGTATGCAATAGCGGCCACGCTGGGCTCGGACGTGCCGTTCATGCTGAGCGGGCTGCCGCTTGCTCTTGCGTGGGGTCATGGTGAGCGGATGATCGGACTTCCAGCGCTTGATGTGCGTGCGGTGCATCTCTACGCGTTTGGCGACGGAGTGAACACCGGAGAAGCGTACAAGGCCTTGTCGGCAGCGGGAGCGACTGGCAGTGGCGGCAGTGCGTATGTCGCGCATGCCGGCGACTTAAGCAGTTGGGAGGGTGTGCAACAGGAGGCAGTAAACGATTTTGAGAGCGTTGTTGCTGCCATGCACAGTGGTGTCCGGGAGACGCTGTCGGCACTCCGGGCCGGTTCAAAGCCGGAAGATATTGTAATGCTTTCAGGGAGTGGTGCTACCTGTTTCAGGATCCCGCTCGGCGGCGACACTGGTGACGCTGGTAAGGTCGCGATTGAGCCGGTTGGCGGTGCACAGTTGTTGATGACGCGGACACTGACGTAGGTAACGTTGACATAAGTGTTGCTGGTGGCGGCGTTGACGGCTTCGGTGACAGTGCCTGATGCGGACGCGAAATACCGCTATAAACCAGGTGCAGCGAAGTGTTACTCAGTGGACGTTCGAAAGCTGAACTACAGCCGCGATTGCATTGAATGACCGGGCAATGATTTGGGTACTGTCCTGGTATTGCATAACGGTAAAGGCGGTAGCGAGTGCATCCGCTGTTGCCGCGTCCGCAGTTATTGCGTTGTCGCCTGTGTAGATAATGACCCACGAGGTGGCTGAGTTCCTGAGCGCCCATCCAGTTCGCGGATCCACAACATGCGAGTATTGCACGCCGTCGATTTCAATGTGCTGAGAAGCTGGCCCGGAGGTGGCGAAGGCCGCGTTCTTTAAAGCACCCACGCGGTCACGGATGTATTCCGGCGCGCCCGGGGCTTCGATCTGCCATCCTGCTTTATCCGGTGGCGAGTCTCCCACGATCATATCGCCACCGGCTTCGATAAGCCATCGCGTGACCCCTCTGTCGGTCAGCACACGCGCGGCTTCGGCCAGGATATACCCCTTGGCGACGGCACCCAGGTCGAACTGAGTGCCAGGGGCGATTTCCACCGCTGCCGCGGCTGAATCAAGTGATATTCGTTTGTATCCTACAAGCCGGCGCGCCGAGTCCAGTGACTGTTGCGAGGGAAGCGCGCCGGTGCTTCGGGCTTCGCGCCAGAGGGCAACCAGAGGGTAAACAGTCGGGTCGAAGGCGCCATTGGTGGCACCGGCAACACGGATGGCGGTGGCGAGCACATTGGTGAGGTCCGGCGAGATATGGTAGCGACGCGTCCCCTCGATTCCCACGGCGGCGGTACGATCACCGGTAGTACGATCGCCAGCATTGCGCTCACCGGCGGCGGCCATCCGGAGGGCACTGACTTCACTCTCCGGCCTGTAATCGCTCAGGATGTCATCGAGCTCGGCGATGCGTGCGAAAGCTGCCCGGGCCGCATCCGCCGCAGAATCAGGGTGTGCATAGAGTACAATCCGCACCGGCATTGACATATATATTTCGGTGTACTCAGCACGCTGCAGCTTCGCATAGTTGCCAGCAGTGGTGCCTGTGGTACATCCTCCCGCCGCCGCCAGTAAAATCAGGAGAAGGGAAAATCTTGAACAAAGACACCTATTCACGTCGGTTCCTGTCACACAGCGCTTCCTTAACTGGTTCGTTTCTCCGTGCGGCACTGTTCCTGCTGACGGGCTCACCCTGCATTCTATCAGCACAGACCGGATCGGTACAACGCGCACCCGCTGCACCGGCGCAAGCCAGACTCGCCGCCGGCGCTGTTGTGCGCGATTCAATACCGGGGACACTGATCCGTTTTGAAATGGCATATGTACCCCTGCGCGCGGCTGCGCCCGGTAAACCAGCGATAAAGGCTTTTCTTATAGGTCGTACTGAAGTGGCGTGGGAGATGTACGACGTCTTCTGGCACAAACTTGATTCGACATCGCGCAACAGCGCGGCCGATGCAATAGCGCGACCTTCAATGGCTTATTCCGTCCCTGACTACGGCTGGGGACATAATGGATATGCAACTCAAAGCATCAGCTATCATGCCGCCGTGCAGTACGCTGAATGGCTCTCCAAAAAAACGGGACACCGCTACCGGCTCCCCACCGAAGCTGAATGGGAATACGCTGCCACACTCGGTACTGGCGGCAAACCACTGACTCGCGCACGCATTGATTCGCTTGCATGGCACAGCGGCAACGCAAACGGCACCACACACGCCATGGGTAAGAAACATGCGGATGCACTAGGGCTTTTTGATATGTATGGAAACGTCACCGAGTGGGTGCAGTCGGAGCCAGGCAAAGCTGTAACGCGCGGTGGTTCCTTCCGCACAGACCCAGTCGCGATGAAACCAACGCTCCGTTTGCCTCAGGTACCGCAGTGGACCGAGCGCGACCCGCAACTTCCAAGCAGCACATGGTGGCTGACAGACGGCCCGTTTGTCGGTTTCCGCCTTGTGCGCGAACTTTAGACGCACCAGAGCAGCGATTCTGCAATAATAATCATTACGTACTCCCCCTCCACATTTCTTTCCTTCCACAAGCAGTATCCCAGCCGCACCTCCCGTAGTTCAGCAGTTACCAACCTCAACGCGAGTAACAGTCGATGGCGAACCAACGGAATCATCTAACACGTCGCTCATTTCTCCAGGCATCAGCAGCAGCCGGCGCGGCGCTCGCTGTGCCCCGCATCCTGTCTGCATCCACGTCTGCTTCAGCGTTCTCATCTGCATACGCTGCCGGTTCTGATACACTCAGAATCGGGCTTATCGGCTGCGGCGGACGCGGCACCGGCGGCATCGTGCAGTGCATGCAGGGTTCGCCTGGGATAGAACTGATTGCCATAGGTGATCTCCTTCAGGAACGGGTGGACAGAGCCAAAGGCGAGATCATTAAAGCCGGAGCTGCCAACCCGATGGTTGCAGCTGCCACCAAGCTTCGTGACGATATGTGCTTCACTGGTTTCGATGCCTACAGGAAAGTGCTCGCTACCAACGTCGACTATGTCATGCTTGCAACACCGCCGGGCTTCCGTGCACTCCACCTGCGCGCAGCCATTGAAGCGGGCAAGCACGTCTTCGCCGAAAAGCCCGTAGCCACCGATGTCGCTGGTATTCACTCAGTACTCGGCAGCTATGAAATGGCCGTCGCCAAAGGCCTTGGTGTTGGCGTCGGTACACAGCGCCGGCACCACCCCGGTTATATCGAGGTAATGAAGCGCGTGCACGATGGCGCGATCGGTGAAGTGCTGAACGGGCAGGTGTACTGGAACCAGGGTGCGCTGTGGAGTTTCGAAAAAGAGCCACAGTGGAGCGATATGGAATGGCAGCTCCGCAACTGGCTCTACTTCACCTGGCTTTCCGGAGATCACATTGTGGAACAGCATGTGCACAACATCGACGTTGCCAACTGGATTACGGGGCACACACCGGTGCGTGCAATAGGTGTAGGCGGACGTCAGTCGCGCGTGCAGCCCAGGTTCGGACACATATACGACCACTTTGCAATTGACTTTGAATATCCCGAAGGTCTGCATATCACCAGTATATCGCGCCAGATACTGGGCGCTCGTGGTCGCGTTGGTGAATGGTTCCAGGGCTCGCGAGGCGCGGTGCAGCTGGGCGAGTCCGGTCCGTTCATAATCACAGGCCCGAACGCATGGGAATGGAAGCGTCCGGAGAACTTCGTTGCACCCATGATCCAGGAGCATGCAGATCTGGTGGCGAGTATCCGCGCCGGAAAGCCACGCAATGATCTCAAGCGTATCGCTGAAAGCAATCTTTCCGCGATCATGGGGCGCGAGTCGGCTTACACCGGTGATACGATCGAGTGGGACACGCTTCTGGCCGCGAAACAGAACATCGCCCCCGGGCCGCTCGCAGATGCAGCATACGGACCTCTTGAAGTGCCTCCGGTTGCCGTACCCGGACGCACGAAACTGGAACGCAGCTATGTGGAGGGTTGGTAAGTGAAGCATGTAAATCGTCGCGATTTTGTGCAGTCGCTTGCTGCATCCGGTGCTGCAATTGCCGTAGGAACTACCGCAGGAGCAGCATCAGCGATGTCGTCAGACAGCAACGCCGCGCCTGGCTTGGCGTCGCTGCATAACAATGCAACCGGCAGCAGCAAGCAGCCGCGTACTTTCAAGCTCAAATATGCACCGCATTTCGGGATGTTCACTGCGCACGCGGGCAACGATCTCGTGGCGCAGCTTGAGTTCATGGCCTCCGAAGGGTTCACAGCATTTGAAGACAACGATCTCAAAGGTCGATCACTTGCAGATCAGGAACGCATTGGCAACACACTCACGCGTCTCAACATGACGATGGGTGTATTTGTGGCTCACACCATCGACTGGTCAGAACCGGGGCTGCCGAGTGGCAAGCAGGAAAAGACAGACCGATTTCTGAAGGAGCTGGCGGAGTCGGTTGAGGTCGCGAAGCGTGTCAACGCGAAGTGGATGACGGTTGTGCCCGGTGTTCAGGACCCGAGGCGTGACCGGGATTATCAGATGGCATCACTGGTTGAGACACTGCGTCGTGGTGCGGCTATTCTGGAGCCACATGGTCTTGTAATGGTGCTGGAAATGCTCAACACGCGGCGGAACCATCCCGGGCAATTCCTGACACATACTGCGCAGGGGCACCTGATTTGCACTGCTGTAAACAGCCCGTCGTGCAAGTTGCTTTACGACATGTACCACCAGCAGATCACAGAGGGGAATATCATCCCCAATATGAACGATGCGTGGGAGTCCATCGGCTATCTACAGGTTGGCGACAACCCGGGTCGGAACGAGCCAGGCACGGGTGAGATGGACTACCGGAACATCTTCCGGAACGCGCGTGCCCGTGGCTTTAAGGGCGTGATTGGTATGGAACATGGGAACTCAATCCGGGCTTCCCGGGACGCGGCAGACGCAGCGGCGGTGAACAAGCGTGGCGAGCGTGCGGTTATCGACGCTTATATCCACGCAGACTCGTTCTGATTGCGGCTGGCGCGGCTGGCTTTGGCTGGCGGGCCTCGCGCGGCGGGCGGTTGGCGCCGGAGTCAGCCCCGGCGGCGTGCCGTTGCTTGCTTTCGCGACCGCCCGGGAACATATTGACCATGCGTGATTGGTGCCCAGGGGAGTAACTCCCCCTGGGCTAAGAGGGAATACGGTGAGACGCGGTAACGTGTCAAAGCCGGAGCTGCCCCCGCAACTGTAAACGGATAGCTGAGCTTTCTGATGGTGTCCACTGGCGCTAACGCGCTGGGAAGGCTGGAAAGCGGCAAGAACCCGTGAGCCAGGAAACCTGCCAGCGCGCGAGCATGTCCTATCCGCGGGCGGGGTGTCCCAGTGGATCGATTGCCACCGCCCGGCTTTTCCCGCCACAGGCTCACTGGTCCGATCTGCTTGCTGCTCCGCCTTCCACACCATCAACGGGGGTTGCAGTGTCTCCACCAGCAGTGGCAGAACGTGAACAAGCGTTTGCGCCAGTAAAGACCGGGCCAATAGCGGTTACGGGATTCAATGTCATAAGACGGAATCGCTCCGTTTCAGCGTTCGATCCAACCAAGATCGCTGTTGCTATGACCAAAGCATTTCTTGCAGTGGAAGGCGCCGAAGCCGCATCTTCTGCGAGGGTGCGCAATATTGTCGAACAGTTGTGCGAGAGTGTGGTTTCCAGCCTGACGCGGCGGGTGGACGCGCATCGCCCGCTTCACATTGAAGACATTCAGGATCAGGTGGAGCTCGCACTTATGCGGGGCGGGCACCACAAGGTTGCGCGTGCGTACGTGCTGTACCGTGAAGAGCGTGCCCGCGTGCGGCGGGAACGTGAAGGTGTCGCCGATACACCCGATTCAGCAGCGGCCAGGCTCCATGTTCAGAACCCATCGGGCGACATGGTGATGCTCGATGTGCCAAAGCTCCGATTCCTGATTGAAGAGGCATGTGCGGGGCTTGAGAGAGTATCGCCGGCTGCAGTGATGGCAGAAACTCTGCCGAATCTTTATGACGGCATGCCGGTTGCTGAAGTACAGCTGGCGCTCATCATGGCGGCAAGGACGCTCGTTGAAACAGAGCCCGATTACAGCAGTGTCAGTGCCCGGTTGTTGCTTAATAAACTGCGTACCGAAGCACTGACTGAAGTTTACGGTGCTTACACCGAAGCAACACAGGGCGGGATGTCAACGCTGTATGCAGAATACTTCCCTGCTTTTGTGCGCAAGGGTGTGGAGTATGGCCTGCTTGACCCGGAGCTTACTAAATTCGATTTGGGGCGGCTGGCCGCTGCGCTTCGTCCGGAGCGCGATACCAGCTTCCAGTTGCTCGGATTGCAGACCCTGTATGATCGGTATTTCCAGCACCACCAGGGAGTCCGCTTTGAATTGCCGCAGGCATTCTTCATGCGTGTGGCCATGGGAATTGCAATACGCGAGGTGGACCGCGACTCCCGGGCAATCGAATTCTACAATCTGCTCTCGTCGTTCGACTTCATGTGTTCGACGCCGACGCTGTTCAACTCCGGCACACCGCGTCCGCAACTGTCGTCCTGCTTCCTTACAACCGTACCGGATGAACTGGACGGAATCTTCAAGAGCATTCGCGACAACGCCCTGCTCGCCAAGTATTCCGGCGGCCTGGGCAACGATTGGACACGCGTGCGCGGGCTGGGTGCGCATATCAGAGGTACAAACGGGAAGTCTCAGGGCGTTGTTCCGTTCCTTAAGGTTGCGAACGATACTGCGGTCGCAGTGAATCAGGGCGGGAAGCGCAAAGGCGCGATCTGTGCGTACCTCGAGTGCTGGCACGTCGACATCGAGGAATTCCTTGATCTGCGCAAGAACACCGGTGACGAACGTCGTCGCACGCATGATATGAACATTGCTGCGTGGGTTCCGGACCTGTTCATGGAACGGGTGAGCGCGGACGGAGAGTGGACACTCTTTTCACCGGACGAGGTTCCCGATCTGCATGACCTCTATGGCAAAGCATTTGCATCCCGTTACGCGCACTACGAAGAGTGCGCAGAGCGCGGTGAGATAAATGTGTACAAGCGCGTGCGCGCAGTTGAGTTGTGGCGCCACATGCTCTCCATGCTTTTCGAGACCGGGCACCCATGGATCACATTCAAGGACGCGTGCAACCTGCGTTCGCCGCAGCAGCATATTGGCGTTGTCCATTCGTCAAACCTGTGCACCGAGATAACACTCAACACCTCGGATGATGAAATTGCCGTGTGCAACCTTGGCTCGGTGAATCTTGCGAGTCATGTAAGTGTGGGTGGACTGGATCAGGAACGTCTTGCCCGGACTGTGGAGACAGCTGTCCGGATGCTGGACAACGTCATCGATGTCAACTTCTACACCGTCCCTGAAGCACGTACATCCAACCTGAGACACCGGCCTACCGGGCTCGGGCTTATGGGCTTCCAGGATGCCCTGCACACGCTACGCATACCATACGCATCGGAGGAAGCGGTGCGCTTTGCAGATGAAAGCATGGAGGTGCTCAGTTACTACGCCATCCAGGCGTCATCGGAGCTGGCAGCTGAGCGCGGACGCTATTCCTCGTACAACGGCTCGCTGTGGAGCAAAGGGGTGCTCCCGATCGATTCCATGGACTACCTGTCGGATGCCAGGGGTGGCATGCCTGACACTGATCGTTCACGCAGAATGGACTGGGATACACTCAGGGCAAAGGTGCTTGTCAACGGAATGCGGAACTCCAATGTCATGGCGATTGCCCCGACTGCAACGATCTCCAACATCTGCGGTGTTACGCAGTCGATAGAGCCATCGTACAGGAACCTCTATGTGAAGTCGAATATGTCGGGTGATTTCACTGTGGTGAACCGGCAGTTGGTATCGGATCTCCGGGAACGCGGACTCTGGGATGCGGTCATGGTGGGCGACCTCAAGTACTTCGACGGCAGCCTGGCACCCATTGACCGCGTGCCCGAAGAGCTGAAGGCGCTCTATGCAACGGCGTTCGAGATCGACAGCACGTGGCTTGTGGAAGCGGCAGCACGCCGGCAGAAGTGGATCGATCAGGGGCAGTCGCTGAATCTCTATGCCAGCAAGCCAAGCGGGAGCGCACTCGATGCACTGTACAAACTTGCCTGGCGGCGCGGACTCAAGACCACCTACTACCTCCGTTCACAGAGCGCGACACATGTTGAAAAGAGTACGCTCAACGGAACCGACGGCAAGCTGAACGCAGTAGCAGTTGCCGCAACGGTAGCCACAAAGACGATAGCAGCAATCGAAGAACTGACATCAGCGGCTTCATACCGTCCGGTATGTTCCATTGATGACCCTGAGTGTGAGGCATGCCAGTGATGGAACCGATCAACAGAGCTGCAGGTGAACCAGCTGCGCAGCATGATGCAACCGGGCTGGGCGCTATCGACAGGTCGGCAGGCCGCGTAAGCGTTGACGATAAGGCGATGATCAATTGCCGGGCCGATGTGAACCAGCTGTTGCCGCTCAGGTACCACTGGGCATGGGAGAAGTATCTGGCAGGCTGCAACAACCACTGGATGCCAACCGAGGTGTCCATGCAGGCGGATCTCGCACTCTGGCGTTCGCGGGATGGACTGAGCGAGGATGAGAGGCATGCCATCAAGCGGAACCTCGGCTTCTTTGCGACTTCGGAATCGCTCGTGGCCAACAACATCGTGCTGGCGATCTACCGTCACCTTACGAATCCTGAATGTCGGCAGTATCTGCTACGTCAGGCGTTTGAGGAAGCGGTCCACACGCACACCTTCCAGTACATCTGTGAAAGCCTTGGGCTGGATGAAGGCGAGCTGTTCAATATGTACCGCGAGGTTCCGTCGATTACAGATAAGGCTGCATGGGCGCTCAACTACACGCAGAACCTTTCAGACCCTGCATTCCAGACAGGGACACAGGAAGCAGACCGGGCATTTCTGCGCGATCTGATCGCGTTTTACGTGGTGTTTGAAGGGATGTGGTTCTACACCGGCTTTGCACAGATCCTTTCGCTTGGCCGCCGGAACAAGATGGTTGGGATAGCCGAACAGTATCAGTACATACTGCGTGACGAGTCGATCCATCTGAACTTCGGCATCGATGTTATCAATCAGATCCGGATAGAGAACCCCGGCTTGTGGACAGCGGAGTTTTCCGACGAGGTGCGTCAGATGCTGGTTGAGGCATGTAATCTGGAAGTCGCGTATGGTCGCGACACCATGCCGCGCGGTTTCCTGGGTCTCAATGCAGCGCTGTGCGAAACGTACATGCACTTCATAACGAACAGGCGGTGCGCGCAGCTGGGGCTCGAGCCCGTATTCCCGGAGGCAGCGAACCCGTTCCCGTGGATGTCGGAAGCTATGGATCTCAAGAAGGAAAAGAACTTCTTTGAGACCCGGGTGATGGAATACCAGAACGGCGGCACCCTTTCGTGGGAGTAGTCCTGGCGGTGCGCGGCAGTTGAGACGCCTGTTATAATTCACAAGGAGTCCGGGAGGGCGGCATTTTGGTCGCTGCCCTCCCCCACCCCATGTTGATCGAATAGCTGCCTACGCACCTTTGCGTAAATTGCAGTGCGCTGTGCGGTTTCTGTTTGCAGTTAACAGCCGTATGGAGAGATTATGAAAATCGGGATCAAGCGCGTTTATGAAGCGCCGGTAAACTCGGACGGCACGCGCATACTTGTTGACCGGCTCTGGCCGCGTGGCCTCACGAAAGAAGAGGCGAAGGTGGATCACTGGATCAAGGAGGTCGGACCCTCAACTGAACTGCGTCAATGGTTTGGTCACGACCCGGAAAAGTGGGGTGAGTTTCAGAAGCGCTACCACGCGGAGCTTAAGCACAACCCAGCCATGGCCGAATTGAAGAAACTTGCACATTCGGGGCACGCGACGCTGGTTTATGGAGCAAAGGATGAGCTCCACAACAACGCCGTGGTCCTCATGCAACTGCTCAACGCACCTGCTTAAACCAACGTCACAGCAACTGATCCCAGAGATCGCCTTTGATGCTCGCCCCCAGTCATCTCATCGCCCGTTTACTGCTGGCCGCCCTTCTTGGCAGCCTTATAGGGCTCGAACGGGAGCGTCTGCAGTGGGTGGCTGGGCTTCGCACGCACATGCTTGTGTGTGTGGGCTCCGCGCTCATCATGATCGTATCGATGCACGGGTTCGGTGATGTGCTGGGGGAGCCTGGGATCGGTCTTGATCCGTCGCGCGTTGCGGCGCAGGTCGTAAGCGGAATAGGGTTCCTCGGCGCTGGTACAATTCTCCTGCGCCGCGAGGTTATCCGTGGGCTTACAACGGCAGCGAGCCTTTGGTCGGTGGCAGCGGTGGGTTTGGCAGTTGGAGGCGGTCTCTATCTGGCTTCCATCAGTGCGACTCTACTGATACTGGGCATTCTCGCAGGCCTTAAGCCGCTGGAGCGGAGAATGGCCGCGCGTCACCATGAGTTCCGCGCCCTGATTGTGAAGTTCGACTCCCGTCTGACATCCCAGTCGGAGATTGAGGCTGCACTGGCCAAGGGTGGCGTCTGGCTTCAACATTCGGAGGTGACACAAAGCGACGGCTCACTCAGCAGGTTACGCCTCGTGGTTCGCGGTGGCGCCTTTGATGACGAGGACGCAGTGGCTGAGTACCTGCGGACGTTTCCAGGTGTTGAGAAGGCCACAGCCACCAGGCGCTGACCTCCCTTGTCCTGGCGACCAGCGCTTCGAGTTGGAGGAACTCAGCTTTCGTAGTAGTACGCAGTAAGCCGCGTCGAATCACGGAGCAGGTCTATCTCATCGATGTCCACGCGATGGATATCGAGCCCCGTGCGGGTCTTGAGGTCTTCAATGAGCTGCGCGCGCTGTGCCGGGGCTATGAGTGCTATTGTGTCGTAATGCACCTGCTGTGACTGTTCCCTGCGCGCAATGATGTTGCTTTCGAGAAGCGCAGTGGTGGTAAGGATAACAAGCCCGATAAGTGCCAGCCCCACAGCGCCGACCTGACTTACCGCCATGATCAGACCAAGAGCGATGAGCAGAAACAGGTACGTCATGTCGCGCGTTGAGATATTCTCCGTGCGATAACGGAGCATTGAGAACACCGCGAACAGGCCAAATGCAGCACCTACCGACATCTCCACCTGATTCATGAGGTACGTAATCAGGAAGATGCTGAGGTTGAACGAGAAAAACGTCAGGAACAGATCGGCGCGCCGGTACCTGCGGAAATAGATACCGCGTACCAGAATACCGACACACAAAATGTCAAAGACGAATCGCAGCGGGAGCGTCAGAGCAATACTGTCAATAACTTCAATACCGGTGTGAATCGACATCACATGCACGAGTTGGTGTTATGAATGAAAATTGTCAACGATGTGTAGCTGCGCGCTCGAGATCGTGCAGCTTGCGCTTGAATCTGTTCTTACGCGCACCTTCAACCAGGCTTACCACACCGAGGCAGTACTTGCTGATGGCGCCTTCACTGATCCGGGCCGCACGGACTTCATGTACAAAGGGCGATACCGCGCGGCGGTCCTGCTTGACTTCGGCAAACACAATGTTGGGGAAGGAAGCCACCCTGCCATCGCGCTCCGCCTCGATATCCATATCAATGGTGACACGTTCTGCCGAGTCAACGCGAACGAGCGTTATACGGGTATAGCGGACATCAAGTATCGGAATGAGTTCGGCGTCGGTTTTGACGCCAAACTCGCTGAAATCCGGCAGTGTTGTGAGTACGCCGATCGGATCCGGGGTATCTTCTGAAACTGCAACCCGTGACTTGAATGTGCGGGCCTTGTTTGTACGTCTTTTGAGTTCCATGAAGCGCACACCGCTGTCCAGGTATTCGCGCATACGCACCTTCGTGCGTGGCGCGCGGTCGGCGTGGTGCGCATGATAGAACGCCAGATCCGGGGTATCGAAGTAGCGTGTTGAGTACCTGTTAAGACGCACGCCGCGTACTTCCAGGATACGATAGCTCCCGACGCAGGCACGCAGCATACCGCTGATCTCACTGCGTGGTATCACGTACTTCCGGTCTACGCGATCCATCAGCCGTGCGTCCCCGAGTTCATCGAGCGTCACTGCCGGAAAGAGCGCCGCCACCTCGTTGATCATTTGGCCGGTAGAGCTGCTTTGCTCACCTCTTGGTGCGAAAGGAGGAACGCGCGCCTGCTGTCGGCAAACTTTTTGAGATCGGCGGCTCCTGATTCGAAGCCTTCGGTGCTGGTGAGCTTGCGGGTATCCCTGCGGACATCGTCTGCGACGAGCGCCTGCAGTCGTGTGACGGTCGGGCCAAGCTTACTCCAGTCGAGCTGATTCTCAGCAATATCGCGTACATACGAGAGATAGCGGGCACGGAATGCCGGCACTGCAAGCAGTTTCGATGTAAGCGGCCTTGCCGGGTTGTCGATATTAACGAGTGGGTCGAGTGTAACACCACCCGATACCGGGCCGCCCGGGAAACCGCCGCGCCCACCGCCCGGAAAGCCACCGCCTGGAGGCATTGGTGGCGCGCCTGCACCGGCACGTCCGCCACCCGGTGGACCACCCGGCGGACCACCGCGCCCACCAGGTCCGCCACCACGACCACCCTCACCCGGGAAGGCCTCATTGAAGTCGTGCGGCAGTACATGGAACATGCCATTGGCGTCCATATAGATGGCGTAGTCACTTGCACGCGCCCAGTAGCCGTCCTCGTTCACAAGTACATTCTCGAGTGCCAGAAACCTGAGTGCACCGTCGACATTCAGGATCGGCTTGAGTGCCGCTTCCAGCTTGTCAGGAGGTGTCTGGTTGAGGACACGTGTCAGGTTGATCAGCGCGCGCCATGACGCGTCGTCGTCTTTGGACTTGATCTCGTATAACGTGCGGTACGAGTCTATGCTGTCGCCCAGATATTCAAGCCCGGCCCTCCCCATCGGACTCCCTGGTGTCTTCCAACGCGCACCGGCCCTGCCTTCGAAGAAATCAGCGACGAAATCATTGTTGAACTGCTGCTGGTTGACATATATCCCCCAGTTCTCGCCATTTATGACAACGCGCACAAAGTTGGTCTTGACTATGGGCAGATAAGCAGCAGCTATATGACCATACAGGACAGTTCGCACAAAGGTCGCGTCATTATTGACATTGAGAAGATTGAATGTCTTATAACCACCAAGGCGCTGCTTCGACTCAATCCAATCAAAGGAGAGGTTGAGTGAATGCTTGAGGCCGGCCGGCACCATCATGAAAGACGAAGCGCCACGAAAGTGTACGCCTACATTTTCGTAGCGCTTGCCGTCCACTGTTACAACCGACGGCACTTCGACATCGGTATTATGGAACGCCATGAGTTCCTGCTCCCAGTCGGGCGCCTCGAACTCCATGAAGAACGTTCTTATGACATTGGCATCGTACATTGGCTCAGTGCCATAGCTCTTGATCTCCGCCTGTGTGAGCGGAATACCGGGCGTACCCTGCATGCCCGCGCCGCCCGGGAATCCAAAGCCTCCGCCACGTCCGCCTCTGCCACCGCGTCCGCCACGACCTGCGGCCTGCTGCTGTTGCTGCTCAGTCAGCCATGCGCGGGCGGCGTTGCGTTCCTCAAGGTTGAGTCGCCCATTGTCGTCCTTGTCGAACTGCTTAACGAGCTTGACCTCCTGGGAATTGAAGCCACCGGGGCCAAAGCCCGGGAAACCCTGTCCGGGAGGCGGAGCATTCTGCGCCGCCGAAGACACTGAAAAAAGCGCTGTGAAAAACAGTGAAGCAGTAACCACACGAAGATTATTCAATAACATGTTTCTGGCCCGGTTCAGAGTGAGCAATTGATGTGTATGACGCGGTCCCGGCAAAATTGTTAAGCTCCGTACAGGGTGCCCTGTACCCGACAACGCCGGTGAGGGGCGCAAGGTGGCAGGCTGAGCAGGCGGCACCGCCAGGGGGTTTTTGTGCTACGTTAACTGGGGGGCGGCGGGCTATGGATACTGCACACAGCACACAAGACAATGCAGATAGAATTCACTGGCAACTATACAGACCTGTACCAGCTGGCGATGGGTCAGGCATACTTCAAAGACGGAGTGCATGAACAGCATGGCGTCTTCGACTACTTCATCCGCAAGATCCCGTTTGGCGGTGGCTATCTCGTCTTTGCCGGTCTGAAAGACCTCATCGACGCGCTGCGCGAATGGCGGTTCGACAACGACGGTATTGAATGGCTCCGTCAGTATGGGTTCACCAGTGACTATCTGGAGTACCTTCGTGGTATCCGCTTCCGGGGAGACATTTTCTCGGTTGCCGAGGGAGACGTGGTCTTTCCGGTGACGCCGATATTGCGTGTGGAAGGAAGTGTTATTGAAGCGCAGCTGGTTGAGACGCTTGTGCTCAACATCCTCAACTTCCAGTCACTGATTGCGACAAAGGCTGCACGCATACGGTCGGCAGCGGGAGCAACGGCGATACTGAGTGAGTTCGGACTGAGGCGTGCACAGGGGCCGGCAGGTGTGTTCGCGGCGCGCGCTGCGGTCGTTGGTGGATTCGATTCCACAAGTAACGTCTATGCAGCAGAGCGCTATGGGCTCAAGGCTGAAGGCACGATGGCTCACTCGTACATTCAGTGGCATGGCGATGAGCTGGAGGCATTCCGTGCTTTTGCAGCAGCGCGGCCGGACAATGTTGTGCTGCTTGTGGATACCTATAACACGCTGGAGAGTGGTATCCCCAACGCAATCAGAGTGGCGCATGAAATGGAAGCGCGCGGTGAGAAGATGCGCGGCATCAGACTTGACAGCGGTGACCTGGCTTTCTTTGCGCACCGCGCCCGTGCCATGCTCAACGAAGCCGGACTTGACTACGTGAAGATCGCAGCTTCAAACCAGCTGGATGAATACGTTATCCGGAGTCTCCGTGAGCAGGGGGCGCCGATAGACATCTATGGCGTAGGCACAAGCCTCGTTACCGGGCATCCGGATGCCGCGGTGGACGGCGTTTACAAGCTGGCCGCAGCACACGGCGAGCCTCGGCTCAAGCTCACTGAAAATCTGGCCAAGACCACGCTCCCCGGGAGAAAGCAGCTATTCAGATTTTTTGATACCGAAGGCAACTTCAGTGGTATCGATGGTATCACGATCTCACATGAAGAGGCGCCGACGCATCTGATACACCCGTTTGAGCCGCACAAGTCGATGAGCAGCGAAGGGCTGGACTGCGAACCGTTGCTGCAGCCGGTCATGAAGAACGGTGAAGCAATCAATGAACGGCGTAATATCCAGGACATCCGCGCATACTCGGCGTCACGCATGGGCCTGTTGCCGGCGGAATACCGGCGGTTCGAGAACCCGCACGTGTACAAGGTGGGAATCAGCGCCGACCTGCACGCGTTGCGTGAACGGTTGCGCAAAGAACATTGATAAAGAGCGGAAATTTTATGAAGACGCTGGTTGCCAGGGATTTATGAATACACATGTTACGGAGAGCCTATGAAGACACTTGTCATAATTGACGTACAGAACGACTTCCTGCCCGGCGGGTCGCTTGCGGTTCCGGGGAGCGATGTGATTATACCGGTTATCAACTCCATTGTCGGGAGTTTTGATTTGGTCGTCGCGGCGCAGGACTGGCACCCAAAAGACCACGGCAGCTTTGCATCCAACCACCCGGGGCACAGCCCGTTCGATGTGATCCAGCTTGACGGTCTGGAGCAGACGCTGTGGCCGGATCACTGCGTGCAGGGAAGCCGCGGTGCGCAATTCTCCGACGCACTTGAGATGCGCCCGGTTGAGGCGATCTTCCGCAAAGGTACCAACCCGCTTGTGGACAGCTACAGCGCTTTCCATGACAATGGACACCGGAAAAGCACGGGGCTCGCCGACTACCTGCGTGGCAAGGGAGCGACGGAGTTGTACCTGTGCGGGCTCGCCGGCGAAATCTGTGTGCATTTCTCTGCCATGGACGCAATCGCCGAGGGCTTTGCTGTTAATCTGATTGAAGATGCAGCGACTCCGTTGGAGCTGACGGCAGCACCGGCTCATCTGCAGCGCCTACGCGACAAGGGTGCGCGCATAGTGTCCAGCAACATAATCCCTGGAGGCTGAAGTGCACGTATTGTTGCTTTTGATACTGCAGTTCCTGGTAACGGACGTCTTCGTTACCGGACGCGATGGCGCACCCAATGTGCGTATACCGGGGATGACTGTTACTGCCAAAGGCACTATCCTTGCCTTTGCAGAAGGCCGCCCCAACGACATCGACCCGGGCGCACCCGGTGCTATTTCGCTGCTTATGCGCCGCAGTACCGATGGTGGCAGGAGCTGGCAGCCGATTGTCACACTGAAAAGTGATCCGCGCTTTGACTACGCCAACCCGGTAGCACTTCTGGATCGTACGACGGGCACTGTTTGGCTGGCCTACGACCGTTTCCCCGATGCTTGCGGTTCCAACGCTGACTGTAATCTTCCGGGGAACGACCCGGAGGATACTGCGCGCACCCAGACAGTGTGGGTTATCTCATCTGCCGATGATGGTGTAATGTGGAGCGAACCGATGCTTCTTCCGAAACCGGTTGTAACGGGCGACGGAGTCTGGTGGCGGAGCGCAACAGTTGGCCCGGGGAGCGGCATTCAGCTTACGAAGCAGCGCGATGCAAAGCTCAACGGCCGTCTGGTAATCCCCGGGCGACGCATCGGGTCCCGTACCGAAGGCGGTGCCGGCACCGGCGGCGAACCATTCATCTTTTACAGCGACGATCACGGTAAGAGCTGGAAGCTGGGAGGAGTAACCGCAGGCGCTGGTGCAAATGAACCCGAAGTAGTGGAGTTGCAGGACGGCCGCCTGATGATGGATGGCCGTCAGAATACGGGAAATCACCGCTACAGATGGTGGTCTGAAGACGGCGGCATGACATGGAGCAATCCTTCGCCAGGTGACATTACACTTACCCCCGTTGATGCTTCGCTTATCCGACTGCGCGATGGTCGCCTGGCATTTACAGCACCGATCGGACCGGGGCGCGCCAACCTCGGATTGTGGATCGGCGATACAGACGGCAAGAGCTTCAAACTCAACAAACGCCTGTCGGAAGGGTTCGCAGCGTACTCAGTGGTGGCTGAACTAGCGGACGGTGAACTGGGAGTTCTCTATGAAGCGACCGGTGCAGACCGGATTGTATTTCTCAGGGTCAGGCCGGACCAGTAGTACAAGGCGTCAATACGGTGTGACGTATTAACAGAAGCAATGTGCCGCCAGTTGCTGTATTCGCTACACGGCTTCAATGTTTAGTGGATGCAAAAACAAGAAGCCAGTGAGCTGGTAGCCGGCGCGGAGAGTACCGCGACAGCATCAGCACCTGCATCAACGGCGACGGCTGTGCAACACAGCGTGCAGAGTACGGCTCAGGAAGCCGCAGATACACATACAACGCACCACCGACCCATAAATTTCCGTGTACTCAGCGCAGTCAGCTTCGTACACCTTCTGAACGACATGATGCAGTCGGTGATCGTGTCGATCTACCCACTGCTCAAAGGTGAGTTCGATCTGTCGTTCTTTCAGATCGGCATGGTCACACTGACGTTCCAGCTTACAGCGTCGCTGCTGCAGCCAGTTGTTGGCATGATAACAGACCGCAACCCACTTCCCTGGTCCCTGCCGATCGGGATGTGTTTCACACTCAGCGGGTTGCTGCTTATGGCTGTCGCGCCGACATACTCAGCACTGCTTGTATCAGTAGCGCTGATCGGGTGCGGTTCATCGGTGTTCCACCCGGAGTCGTCGCGGATAGCGCGACTGGCATCGGGCGGCAGATACGGACTGGCGCAATCGGTCTTTCAGATTGGCGGTAACTTTGGCCAGGCACTGGGGCCAGTGCTCGCCGCGGTAATAGTGCTCAAGGTCGGGCGCAGGGATGTAGGTTGGTTCGGGCTGATGGCGCTGTTGGCCATTGTTGTGCTGCTCCAGGTGAGCCGCTGGTACGCCAGACACCTATCGCTCCGCGCTCACACGCACCAGCACGCCGCCGCGCCACGGTATCCGGCTTCGGTTGTCCGACACACAATTGGGATACTGCTGGTACTGATGTTCTCCAAGTTTTTCTATCTGGGAAGCATCAGCAGCTACTACGAGTTCTACCTGATGGAACGCTTCGGGCTTTCAGCGCACACTGCTGCAAACCTGCTTGGAGTTTTTCTTTTTGCAGTTGTTGCCGGTACGCTCGTTGGTGGCCCACTTGGTGACCGGATTGGTCGGAGGCGAGTAATCTGGTTCTCAATCCTGGGGTGCGCGCCCTTCACTCTTCTGTTGCCGTATGTCGGACTCGGCGCCACGGTCGCGCTCAGCATTGTAATCGGCTTCATCCTGGCATCGGCATTTCCGGCCATCATCGTGTACGCACAGGACCTGCTTGCCAACCGCATCGGGATGGTATCCGGACTCTTTTACGGTTTTTCGTTCGGCCTTGGCGGGCTCGGTGCTGCACTTCTTGGCATCTTTGCGGACCACTCGGGGATCGAGTTTGTGTACAAGGTGTGCGCGTTTCTTCCGCTGCTGGGGCTTTTTGCAGTCTGGCTCCCCGACGTACGGCCACCGGCTGAAGAAGAGTAGGCGGGGCTTACGCCGCGCTCTGACGACATCGTGGGCGGCCGTCGGTGCCAGGTGCCCAGCGCCGGTGCCACATTGGCAACAGATGCACCTTGACATGGCGCGCTCAATATTGTTGGATACGGTTCATGACCGCTAAGCACGCCATTTTTTCCACCGCATTTACGTGGACGACGATGACCGTCGTTTTCACTGGCGTGCGCGGCTGATTGCTGATTTTGTCCCCGCACCTCAGTCGAGATGCGGGGGCGACCCGATCTGGCGTTGTGCAGGGGCTTTACCGGAGGCTCCTTGCAAATATCTGAAGACAAACGCAATTCCAGTTTCGTAGCACATAAGTTCGGCGGCTCCTCGCTCGCCGACGCATCGCGCATACGCCACGTTGCCCAACTCATCACTGCACGCGACGAAGACCGGCAGGTGATCGTGGTTTCGGCTATGAAAGGGGTCACCAACGACCTGATCGCTATCACATCGGAGGCCGCAGCCCGCAGCGAATGGCGGCCGCAGTTCAACGCGCTCAAGGAGCGGCACCTCGCTGCCGCACGAGACGTGTCCAGCGCTGATACCTCACTCACCGACTGGCTCGGGGCAAGCTTCAATCAGGTTGCCATCGAGCTGGCATCACTCGGCACGGACGCACCAAGCAGAGAGACAGCAGAAGCAATAATCGGAATGGGAGAGGTCTGGTCTTCACGTCTGACGGACGCGTGTCTGCATGCCGCCGGTGCTACCTGTTCGCTTATGGATGCGCGTGACGTACTGGTGGTGCATCCTGGTGAATCGGGGAGTGGCGCAATTGTTGACTGGAAGGAAACCGAACGACGGCTGACGTTATGGAAGGACGGTGAAAAAGAAGCGTGCACCCGGATAGTTATCACCGGTTTTATAGCGAGTGACCGCACCGGGCGCGCAACTCTGCTTGGTCGGAACGGCAGTGACTATTCGGGCGCCATATTCGCCGCTCTGTTCAATGCGCAGGAGCTGCATATATGGACAGATGTGGACGGCGTACTCACGGCTGACCCGCGTCTCGAGCCCGAAGCAGTAATGCTCGACGCGATGACATACGCTGAAGCAAGCGAGTTGGCCTATTTCGGCGCCAAGGTACTGCACCCTAAAACGATAGCGCCGGCAGTTGCAGCCAATATCCCGATCTTTATTCACAACACCTTCAGGCCGGAGCGACCGGGGACGCGTATTGACGCTGCTGGCGCCGTTTCGGGACCGGTTAAAGGGTTGACGCTGGCCAACGATCTGGCACTCATCAACCTGGAGGGGAGTGGCACTATCGGTGTATCCGGTACGGCAGAGCGTGCCTTCGCTGCACTTCACTCGGCAAATGTGTCTGTCGTGATGGTTTCGCAGGGTTCGTCGGAACACTCCATATGCGTTGTGGTGCGGGACGTTGATCAGGACGCGGCCATGCGCGCACTGCAGTCTGCCTTCGACGGCGAACTCGCTGCCGGGCACATTCATGCAATCCATACCTCGGCGGATATTGCAGTACTGGCAGCGGTTGGCGAGCACATGGCTGGTACACCAGGTGTTGCTGCCCGCATGTTCGACGCACTCGCCCGGTCGCGGATCAACATCCGCGCGATAGCGCAGGGATCGTCGGAGCGGAATATTTCGGTTGCAATCAACCGCAGCGATGCAACGGTTGCACTGCGTGCGGTACACGCGGCGTTCTGGCTTTCACGTCAGACGATTTGCGTCGGCGTTATCGGCCCTGGTAAGGTAGGCTCCGCACTGCTGGACCAGATCTCAGCTGCTGCACCACGCTTGCGACGCACTGCGGGGCTCGACCTAAGGCTGCGCGCGATCCTTTCGACCAAGTACCTGCTCGCCGATGAGCGGGATCTTGGTTCCAATTGGCGCGACCGCGATGCTGATTTTGTCGATAACGATATCGACGGATTCATGAAGCACCTTATAGCCGCACACCTGCCGCACACAGTTATCATCGATTGCAGCGCCAGCGGTGCAGTAGCAGACCGCTATCCGCAGTGGCTGGAGTCGGGGATACATGTAATCACTCCAAACAAGCAGGCAGGTGCCGGCCCGCTGCAGCTGTACCGCGCCATACGGGCAGCAAGCGACAAAGGTGGCGCACGATTCCGTTACGAAGCGACTGTCGGTGCGGGGCTTCCGATTATTTCGACACTTCGCGACCTGCTCGATACAGGCGATGAACTCATCGCTATTGAAGGGATTTTTTCCGGAACACTGGCATGGCTGTTCAACCGGTTCGATGGGACGATGCGTTTTTCAGCTCTGGTGCGCGAGGCTCGCGAGCTCGCGTACACCGAGCCGGATCCGCGCGACGACCTTTCAGGAACCGATGTGGCCAGAAAACTTGTGATCCTGGCGCGCGAAGCAGGGCGCGACCTTTCTCTGTCCGATGTGCAGGTTGAGAATCTGGTACCGCCATCGTTGCGCGATGCCGACGCGGATGAATTCATGGATCGGCTTGAAGAAGTCGACAACCATATGGATGAGCGACTCAACTCCGCGCGTGCCAACGGATGCGTGCTGAGGTATGTAGCGAGGCTCGACGCAGCGGGTGCGAAAGTGGGGCTTGTGGAACTGCCGCCGGATCATGCGTTCGGCAACATCCGGCTTACGGATAATGTCGTGCAGTTTACAACAAAGCGTTACCGGGATAACCCACTGGTGATTCAGGGCCCGGGGGCTGGCCCCGAGGTCACTGCTGCCGGCGTCTTTGCAGACCTGCTGAGAGTTGCACAGGGGATCGGAGCAAGGCTGTGAGTAGCCCACTAGCTGAGAATATGACTGAGGCAACAGCGTTTGCACCGGCAAGCGTCGGGAATATCGGTGTCGGTTTTGACATAATCGGGCATACGGTACAGGGCGCCGGCGACCGGGCCACAGTCCGTATTATCGATGAGCCCGTGGTACAGATCACCGCCATTCACAACGCGCCCACATCCATTCCCATGGTCGCCGAAGAGAATACGGCAGGCTCTGCGCTGATTGCATTGCGCAGTGCGCTTGGGATTCCGTTTGGCTTCTCCATTGAACTCGACAAAGGCATATCGTTCGGCTCCGGGATGGGCGGTTCGGCAGCATCTGCGGTGGCCGCACTCTATGCAGCCAACGCACTTCTGGAGCACCCGCTTTCACGCGCTGAACTGTATCCCTTTGCGCTCACCGGCGAAGCGACTGCGAGCGGCGGAGTGCATGGCGACAACGTCGGTCCGATGCTTATCGGTGGGCTGGTACTGGCGACACGCGACAGGTTGGTTTCACTCAAAGTGCCGCATGAGTGGCACTGCGCTCTGGCGCATCCGCATGCAGAAGTTGAGACGCGCCTTGCACGCGCTGCCCTCAAGGGCACATATCAGCTCAGCGAGTTTGTCGCGCAGAGTGCCAACATGGCTCTCTTTCTCACCGGTTGCCTGAAAGGGGACGCAGAGCTGGTGCGTGAGGGGCTGTCGGATGTACTGATTGAGCCACGCCGGGCGCCACTCATGCCGGCGTTCGGTGCGGTGAAGAGTGCAGCGTTGAGTGCTGGCGCACTTGGGTCGAGTATATCAGGTGGCGGGCCGAGTGTGTTCGCATGGTTTACATCACGCGACCAGGCCGTAGTGGGCGCGAGCGCGATGCAGCAGGCGTTTGCATCGGAAGGGCTTGAAAGTGATATCTATGTGTCACCTGTGAACGGACCGGCAGTGGAGCTGGTAACGTGAGGCGCACAGTGTGAGAACGGTGATAAAGTTGCAAACCCGGGGCGTGTGCGTGAGGTGCGTGGCATGAGATATGTAAGCACACGGAGCTGTACAATCGCCGCTGCTGCAACGTCAACAGACGATGTTACCGGCACGACCGTGTCACTGAGCGATGCTATCCTTGCCGGTATGGCAGCAGACGGCGGCTTGTACATGCCTGTTGAGATGCCGCAGATACCGATAGCAGCGTTCGATCATTGCCCCACGCTCGCAGAAACGGCCACGGTACTTCTTACTCCGTTTTTCGCAGGCGATGCACTGGCGCCGGTGTTGGGTGACATCTGCAGCGAGGCTTTTACCTTCGATGCACCACTCCGGCCGCTTGCATCGCCACACGATTCGCTGCTTGAGCTGTTTCATGGTCCGACCGCTGCATTCAAGGATTTCGGAGCGCGGTTCCTGGCGTCGGCGATGGCGCGCATTGTTGACTGTGAGAGCGCAGCCCACGGCCGCGATAATACCTGTGACAGCAACAGCCATAATGGCGACAACCGCGGCGCGCTCAACCGAGGTGTCCGTACGATCCTGGTAGCCACCTCAGGCGACACCGGTGCTGCCGTGGCGGCTGCTTTCGCCGGCCGCACGGGATACAGAGTTGTCATCCTCTATCCGGATGCCCGTGTGTCTCCGCGCCAGGCACACCAGCTGGGAAGCTTCGGTGGCAACGTTAAAGCGCTCCGCACAGCAGGGTCCTTCGACGACTGCCAGCGGCTCGTTAAAGAAGCGTTCGCCGACAAAGCACTTAACGGCATGGTGCACCTGTCGTCTGCCAACAGTATCAGCCTCGGCAGACTCCTCCCGCAGATGGCTTACTACACGCATGCGGCACTGATTAATCATCGGGCAAACGGGACTGCACTCAACTTTGTTGTCCCAACGGGCAACCTCGGGAATGCTGTTGCCTGCATAATGGCGCGCGGGTGCGGGCTACCGATCGGTAAAGTGGTGCTCGCAACCAACGCCAATCACACGCTCGCGGATTTCTTCAGTGGTAAGAGCTACACTCCGCGTGCATCTGTAGCCACGCTGGCCAACGCCATGGATGTCGGCGCACCCAGTAACTTTGAGCGGCTGCAATGGCTCTATCCGGACAGCGACACCCTGAGACGGGAGTTCCAGGTTGTTGTTGTTGGTGACAGTGTAATCCGTGAAACAATAAGCCGCAGTTACAGTGCGCATGGCGATACTTTCTGCCCTCACACGGCCACCGCTATCCACGCTCTGGAAACATTGCGCGCCAGAGGCGAAACCGGCGACTGGGCAGCCGTTGCGACTGCACACCCCGCCAAGTTCGAAGCGATAGTCGAACCACTTATTGGCAGGCAGGTCGCGGTGCCGGAGCAGTTGCAGGCAATGCTGGCACGCCCCGATAGCGCAGAACCACTTGCAGCGGAGTACAATGCGCTCCGCGACTACCTGATCGATCGCAGTGGGCACTGATTGATTCACAACACCGCGTTACCACGCCGTACCATTACGCATCACCTCCCTATGAACCCGGGCGCGCACCTCCATTAGTTTCGTTGCATGACAACTCGGCACCTGAATCCCCGGAACACCACTGAACACCGCCTATCCTGCGCGATACGTTTACTCAGTGCTGCAACATTTGCATGCATACTCGCTGTCGCCTCACTCTCACTGACAGCGACAGAAGGCCGTGCACAGGCCACACAACAACCACCACAAAAGCTGGATACAGTGCTGGTCACAACCGGTGCACGTACCGGGCAGGTGGCACGCAGCATCACCATCATCAACCGGGAAGAGATCCAGCAGCGCCCCGTCCGCACCGTCGCCGATGTCATCGCCTCAGAACTCGGCACGGATCTCATGAAACGCTCTGCTGCACAGAGCGACCTTTCCATCCGCGGCTCCAGCTTCGAACAAGTGCTCGTTCTGGTGGATGGAGTGCGAACGGGAGACCAACAGACCGGACATTTCGATCTGGATCTGGCGGTGCCACTCGCGACTGTGGAACGGATTGAGATCCTTCGCGGCGCCGGATCGGCAGTGTACGGCACAGACGCGGTCGGTGGCGTTGTGAATATCATTACCCGTTCCAATGCTACGGAGCAGAAAGGTGTGCACCGCGAGTTGTCGGTTCACGGCGGGACTTTCGCAACGCAGGGTGCGTCGGGTGTTCTGGCGTTTGGTTCACAGCTCCGGGGTGCAATTGTATCTCTGGACCACGAACGCTCCGATGGTCATCGGCCTGACACCGACTACAGGATAACACAGTTCCGACTCAGCGCCACGACTGCAGCCGGCAGCGGTATCGTACGTACTGACATAGCTCACGGGCTTCGCGATTTTGGTGCAGCCGATTTCTATGCCCCCTACCCTTCACACGAGCGGACGACAGCGAGCACGGCAGCGGTGGTGTGGCAACCGGCGCCGGCTGCGGGGTGGTCGCTTGACGTTATCGGAAGCGCACGCAGGCACGGTGATGTCTTCACCCTGGTCCGCGATAACCCAGCGCTTTATCAGAATGTGCATACGAACTGGCAGAGTACCCTTGAGCTTACAGCCCGGCGCCGATTCGGCGATTTCTCAGCTGCCGTTGGTGGCGAAGGTTCTGCGTTGTGGCTCAGGAGCGAGAGGCTCGGCGACCGCGACGCTGCACGTGGTGCAGTTTTTGCGGAGGGGACGCTGGCCAAGGGGCGCGCTATGGCAAACGCCGGCCTCCGAGGTGACTGGAGCAGCGAGAATGGCACCGTGTTGTCACCTTCGCTGTCCGCCTCGTTTGCAGCCAACCGTTACACGACATTGCGCGCCAGTGGCAGCCACGGCTTCCGTGCCCCCAGCTGGACGGACAGGTATTACGCCGATCCAGCGAGCGTGGGTAACCCGGATCTGCGTCCCGAGGATTTCTGGACCGGTGAAGTGGGGCTCAATACCCAAGTGACCGGCGGCTTCGGTGTGGATGTGGCTGGTTGGGTCCGGAACGCCCGGGATCTCATCGACTGGGCGCGACCGGTGGGATCGGCGCCCGATGCCGTGTGGCACGCGATGAACATCGGAAGCGCCACGTTCACGGGGCTGGAAAGCGCGATCAAACTTCCGCCGATTGAAGTCCCCGTGCTGGGGGCACTTCGCGCCGGGTTGCATTATTCCGCGACCAAGCTGAGTTCCACGGACGCTGAGGGATGGACCGGACGCTACGCGCTTCGCCCTGAAACGAGGTCTTTTCTGGCGCGTGGTGAAGTGGACCTCGGGAGCAATGCCTCGCTGGCGGTGGACGCCGGGATGGCTGGTTACGCTGGTGAGGAGAGCCATGGTAGGGCAGATGCCAGGTTGGCCTGGTCGTTCCGCGTGCTGCGCATAACGGTGGACGCACTCAATCTGACGGACGCCGACTATGCCGACGAGGTGGGTCGACCCGTTGCCGGACGCTCTCTGCACGTGGGAGCAGGGTGGCGGTGGTGAGCACAACCGTATCTGACGCTGTAGAGGGTGGTGATGCGAACCGGGTGCACACAGCGTCCCGCTGGCCCGGCACAGTCACCATGGGTAGTTTCCCCGGGTAGTTTTTTCGGGTAGTTTCGTGGGCCGGGGAACCGGCAGCTGAAACACGAAGACCTCTCCCTTGAGCTTTAAGCACAACATCGGAGGGGTCTGACGCGTAGCAGCGCTGAAGGTGTACGAGGCCAACTCCCTCGTCGCAGTATCGCAGGGCCCCTGACCGGAGTGCGCGTCATCAGACGGCGGTCAGAGGCAGAACACCCCTCCAAGGAAGGCCAGGACATGTTGTCCACGAAGCATCGCGTAAACCTTGTGTGGTCGATTCCACTGGTTGCGGCTTCGCTGTCTCTGGGCGCTTCAGCACTGCATGCGCAAGTGCCGCCGCCCAATCCGGATGGGCCCAAAGCCAACTGGGCACTCTGGGAAAAGTTCAGCGCAGCCAATATGCGTAACATGGTGTTCAGTACGAACATCACACCGCGCTGGGTCGGTGAAACCGATTCCATGTTTTACAGCTGGAAGGACCACACCGGTACCCGCTGGTATCTGGTAGATGCCTCCAAACGTACCAAGCAGCCGCTTTTCAATCACCAGAAGCTGGCAGCGCAGCTTTCGAATCTGCGCAACAAGGGTATCGAGTCGTTTGCACTCGATGGTGAGTTCACTTCGATCAACATCACGAAGGATCACAAGAACCTCCGTTTTTCGATCGACAGCACCAGATACAACTGGAGCATTGCAACCGAGAAGCTGACGGAACTCGGCAAGTACCGTGGCGCACAGGACTCGCTGCTGGTGCAGGATGAAGAAGGCGATGTCGTGATGGGTGGCGGCGCCGGCCGCGGTGGCGGCGGAGGTCGTGGTGGTGCCACGCCCCCCCAGGGAGGCGGCCGTGGTGGGCCACCGGACTATCGCAACTATTCGCCCGACAGCTCTGCCTTTGTCTATGCGCAAAGCCACAACATCTTCATGGTCCGGAAGGGGAGCAACGACACCCTCAAGCTGACCAGCGAAGGTATTGATAAGTTCAGCTTCGGTGGCGGTGGCGGCCGTGGTGGTGGTGGCTTCCAGCAGCAGGATACCACGCAGAACAACCTGACAGACGAACAGCGCGCTGCACAGCCTTCGCGTGCCAACGTAACCTGGGCGCCAGACGGCAAAGGCTTCTATACCATGCGTACAGATAGCCGTGGTGTAAAGAACATGTGGGTCATCCGCTCAATTACGGAACCCCGGCCGACTCTCCTGGAATACTCCTACGGTATGCCGGGTGAAGACAGCATCCCGAAGCCGGAACTGTGGACGTACGTGATGGGTCAGCAGACCGCGAAGAAGGCGCCGATTGAGAAGTGGAAGGATCAGCGTATCGTCGCAACTCCGCAGATCGGTGTGAGCACCGGCGGCCGCGGTGGTGGCGGTGGTGCTGGAGCATTCGGCGGTGGCGGCGGCCAGGGGTACTGGGTCGGCAAGACAGGAAGCAAGGTCCGCTTTGTACGTCGCGATCGCCTGCAGCGCAACGTGGAGTTCGTTGAACACGACGTCGCAACAGGTGAAACAAAGGTCCTCGTAAGCGACTCAAAGGGGAACTCAGGATCGCTGGAAATCCAGTCGCCTGTCTACATCAAGGAAGGTGGCGATTTCCTCTGGTTCTCCGAACGCGACGGTTTCGGCCATTACTACCTCTACAGCTTTGATGGTCAGCTGAAGCGTCAGGTTACATCAGGCGAATGGAGAGCCGATCAGATCGTTGGCCTCGATTCCGTGCGTAACATTGCATGGATCAAGGGACAGGGACGCGAAGCGGGTGAGAATCTGTACAACCAGCACCTGTATCGTGTGAACCTGAACGACGGGACCATGGCCCTTGTGAATCAGGGCGACTACAACCACACAGCTACGCTTTCATCCAACCAGAAGTGGGTTGTAGATGTGGCATCGCGCATCGATACGATGCCGCGTGTCACACTGCTCAGCGCCAGCACCGGAGCAAAGGTTATGGATCTCGAGCAGACGGATGTCAGCAAGCTTGAGGCGGCAGGGTGGACGTTCGCCGAAGGATTTGAAGTACTCGCGGCAGACGGCGTGACCAGGATCTTCGGCAATATGTGGAAGCCATTCGACTTCGACAGCACGAAGAAATATCCGCTCATCGCCAACGTCTATCCCGGTCCGCAGACTGAATCGGTGAGCGGTGGTTTTGGTGCCACTGGTAACCCGCAGCAGCTCGCGCAGCTGGGCTTCATCGTGATCCAGATCGGTAACCGCGGTGGAACACCTGCACGTTCGGCTGCCTATCAGGACTTCGGTTACTTCAACCTGCGTGACTACGCACTGGCCGACAAGAAGGCCGGTATCGAGCAGCTCGCTGCACGTCACTCATGGATTGATCTGGACCGCGTAGGCATCTACGGTCACTCCGGCGGTGGTTTCCTGACAGCAGCTGCAATGCTGCTCCCGCCCTACAACGAGTTCTTCAAGGTAGGCGTCAGCGAAGCCGGTAACCACGACAACAACATCTACAACACAAATTGGTCGGAGCAGTATCACGGCCTGATGTGGGTGGCTGCATCCGACACGGCCCGTCTCACTGCAGAGATGCGTTCCAAGGGACGCGTTTCTGAATTCCAGGCAGGTAAGAAGATTGGCCAGGATGAAATGCGCACCAGCGGCCGCGGTGGCAACACTGGTCGCTTTGGCGGTGCAGGTGGCCGTGGTGGTGGCGCAGGACGTGGTGGTGGTCAGGGTGGCGGCAATGCTGCAGCCGGTGGTGGCGCAGCAGGTGCACCACAGGCTGCTGTTCCGGACAGCGTCTTCTGGATCTACGTACCGACCAACATCGATATTGCAGCCAACCTGAAGGGCAAGCTGCTTATCAATACCGGCGACGAAGACAACAACGTCAGCCCAAGCAATTCGATCCGCCTTGTGAACGCCCTCATTCAGAGTGGCAAGCGTTTCGACTACTTCATCTTCCCGGGTCAGGCGCACTCATACGGACCGATGGCCGGGTATGCTTTCCAGCAGCTCTCCGAGTACTTCACGGAGTTCCTGATGGGACAGGGCGACTTCAGACGCAGCGCTGATTTCAATCAGCACTGATCGCTGGCCAACGGAGTAACAGAGCCCCTGCGGATAATCGCCGCAGGGGCTTTTCCGTGCCCGACAATGAACTTTCAACCAGCTCTGGTGCTATTCTTGTTCAACAACCATTCCAACGGAGGAACCGTGCGTAGGAACTTTGTCACAGTACTTGCGACCGCAGTCATCTTTGCCCTGCCAGCTGCGAGCAACGCCCAGAACCGACCGGCTACAGCAGCAACAACAGCCGAGCAACTCATCGGCAGCTGGAACGGCACCGCATCAATACCACTCGGCGACAGCACTGTAAACGTCCCGATCGTTTACACATTTACCTCCGCGAATGGCTCCATCTCAGGTACGGCGACAGTGCCGGGTATGGGCACCGGCAAGATCTCCAATATCGTACCCAACGGTTCGCGCATTTCATTCCGGCTCACTGTGCCGGCCTCTATAGCAGCATCGGCAGGCGCAACCGGTCAGGGGGACAGGCAACTCGACCACGAAGGCACACTGAGTGCCGATGGCACGATCGACGGGATGATCAACTACGATGCAAAACCAGTTGCGAAATTCCGGATTAAACGCGTTGTCAGCTCACGCTGACATTATCCGGCGCCCTCACCTCCAGGAAGTGAAACGCCGCGTTCGATATCAGGCAGTATGAAGCGAAGAAGTAAAAGCCGGGCCCTGCTTCAGCACTCAAATTGGAGGTACCGCGTGCTACCAGCAGTGCGATTATCATGCCGACCGCAAAGACATCTGCCATTGACCACTTGCTGAGAGACCGGATGAACCGATACCACCGCTGCTGCGCGCTCCCTCTACGCATGTACAATATCGGGAACAGCATTGCTGCCTTTGTAAGTGGGATCAGCACACTGAAAAGCAGAATCAGCGAAGCTACAAAATTGTTTCCCGACTCATGAAGTGTCTTCGCGGCCCCAAGGACACTTCGGGTTTCATTGGCGAGCTCCTGTGAGACACCAAAGAACTCCATACTCGCACGTATCGTAAGCGCCGGTCTTGTAAGACCGGGCCAGAGTACCGCCAGTGAGATAATTGTGAGTGTGACTGCAATGATATTGCGACGGGTCCATCTCATGTAAAATTCCAGTTGTATGGTAGGTTGTATTGTGCGCTATTGCTTACAGCTGCCGGCTACCAGCCACCACCGCCACCGCCGCCAGAGCTGCCGCCTCCGGAGCTACCACCACCGCCGCCAGAGCTGCCGGAAGAACCAGGGCTCGGCACCGACGCTGTCATCCCACCGATGGCTGCACCAAAGCGTGCACCGCCTCCACCGCCGGTAAAGCCACTGTTGAGCCCTGCCCCACCGCCAAAGCCACTGAAGCCGGAATCCGCCAGGCCGCCGCTCCCACCACCACGCGAAACGGCGAAGGTGCCTCCCGACAAACCAGCCTCGTCGCCGCCAAAGGCACGGAACCAGTTATCAACCTGTGTGCCGAGTCCAAACGCGAGGAGGTACGGATACGCACGATCACTCATCGCTGGCTGAGCAGTGGTCAACTGCTGTTTATACCACCTGCGTGCGAGCGCCAGCTTCCGACGCTTTGCAGCAATCGCGGCCGGTACGGCAAAGCGGGCGTTGTTGGTAATACTCCGTACAGCCGCAATTGCCAGTAGCGTGAGCCCCGCAAGCGCTGGCCACTCATAACGGACAACTGCATTGTTGAAAGGCACGGCGAACAGCGCACCAAACATTATCACAATGACTACGACGAAAAAGATGCCGCCGCCCAGTTCTCTGTGTACCGCTTTTCGCCAGGAAATCGCTGCAATAACTGCGACTCCCCAGAGTATTACGCCGCCGCCGACTAAAACTGCGATGGACAGAATGTCACTGCCATGTCTGAAGAACTGAAGCGCGAGAAGAAGTGCAGCTGAGATCAGCAGCGCTGCCGTAAGCCACGCCGAAGGCCGCTTCTGATTGCCGCCTTTGGTTTGTGTAAGAGTTGTGGCAAGCTCCTTCAGCGTACTCCGCACCAGTATGGACGGATCAAAGCCGGTTTCCTTGTAGCGCTGTCGCACTGCCAAAGTGCTCGTTTCGTTGGAGTCCGGCTCGAACAGTGCGTCAACAAGCTCCCGCTCGTATCCAGTCAGCGTAACAACCGGCACCAGCAGCGTCAGAAAGAGGACGTCTTTGGTCCGGGTCAACAAACCACCCACATCCTCCACGCGTGTTGCAAGCTTCCCTTCCTGACTCATGCGGGCAATGATTGCAGCAATCTCCGCTTGCGAAACCGAGTCATCCCATGCTGTGCCTATGACTTCGGGCAGATGCGAATAAATCTCCCGTTCCAGAAACTCCGGAGTGACTGCCGAAAGAGGCTCCAGTGGTATAAAGCGACCGGCTTTGCGGTCGTGCTGCCATAGCCGTGCCAACAGCAACAAAACAGCCGCAACTGCGGCAGCAGCTAACGCCAGGCGTGTTATAAGAGGAGTGCCAAGCCGCACGTAACGCGGCGCTTCAGCCGCAGTACGTGTGAACGGAACCGTTACAACAAATCCGCGCCCGGGGTACAGCCCGGAAGCTTCGTAATGACCGACAAAGCCAGCGGCTCCCCTCCATCCGCTGCCTGGTTCGATATCAAGCACAAAGCGTTCTATTACTCCGTCGCGGTCGGAGAATGCGAAGTCGTGATCCAGTATGAACTGGTCCGGATCGTTGCCTGCATTCAGGATATTGCGATAGCTGTAGAACAGCTCGTACACTACATGCGTTTCAACAAAGGGCGGGTCGTACGGCAGCTTGACCCGCCAACGCAGCTCATACCCGTTAATCTCATAGCCGTGAACCACGTCTGTTGTGCCGGCAGTAAGAGTATGGCGCGTCACGCCATCCAGGGAATCGATGCGAACAACCGAGTCGAGACTGAAATACTGCCCCGACTTCACCCGGAAGTTGCGCCTGCCACCATTCCAGTCACCGTTGAAAACCAGTTCCTGACGCTCCCGGACGCGGAGCGTGCCATCGCTTTCGAGTCTCGCCTGGACTTCCACAGACGGCCACCAGATGGATCTCTGCTGTGTATGCGCGTTATGAGCAGGCACCATGAAAAGGCCGGCAAGGAGCACTGATGCAAAACGCACAGCACCCCTGGCCGGTTTGCGGTTACGGATAACCGCGCCTCCTGTCGCGCGTGCAGCAACGCTCTGCAACACGCTGACCGATCCGTTCATCAACGCGCCTCTCAATGGTTACTTCGCACCCCGTGCCTGCTTCTGTTTCTCCACCATTACCGCTACATCGGCAAGCAGTTGCCGCGCGTCGTACACAATACCGTCCTTGATAGTCCACCGGACACCACCGACCCTGTCCATGACACCGGTGGAATCGTTCAGTTTAAGATGCCCTGTGCCGTACAGCACCTTGAAGTTGTGCACAGGGTTTTCCGGAACGATTACAATGTCTGCCAACAGGCCCGGACGCAGCACCCCGAATTCAATCGGCGCACCTTTGTAGCGATGCAGTTCAGTCGCTGCATGCAATGTGGCTGCACGGATCACTTCGAGCGGATGGAAACCCGCTTCCTGCAGCGCCTCCAGCTCTTCGATGTATGCAAAACCATACGTACTGTAGATAAACCCGGCGTCTGTGGACGGAGTCACCCTGCCGCCCATATGCATGTACTCAAGCAGGAACTGCATCCAGCGCTCATAAAACTTTTTCCATGCCACCTCATCCGACGTCGTCCAGTCGAAAAAGAAGGAGCCGTGATTGGCCCGGCTTGGTGTGTAGAAGTCCATAAGTGAAGGCAGCGTATACGCCGCATGCCACTCAGCAAGTCGGCGATACATAATGTTCCGGCCGGCCATGTAAATGGTGAGTGTCGGATCGAGCGTAACATCATGCTCCCTGAAAAGCATAAGCAGATCATTCCACTTCTTGCTCCCCGGTGTAACGAGATTCCACTGCCTCGCGACCTGACCAAACCGCCACTGCTCATCGTTGTAGTTGTATTCTATGGGATACGGCTGCACCGAGTTGTTGTCGTACATGGCTTCAAAGAGACCATAGAAGTGCGTTACGGTGCCGAGTCCGAGCCGGACTGCGTCGGCCGCATTCATCTGTGCAACACCGGTCTGTTCAAGGTGCGCGGTGCTCCCCAGGTGAAGCTTGTTCCCTTCATCCAGAAGGGCAGCCATGATGGAGGGTTCGTACGAGACATACTTTATGCAGTCGGCACCGGCCTGTGCTGCATAGCGTACCCATTCGCGCGCTGCTTCCGGTGTGCGGATAGCCCCGCCCTTCCACCCGGCACCCTGCCCGGGGCGGTGACATGAGAACATACGCGGAGCAGTGATTTCATTTCGTGCGCTACGGGCTTTCTCACTGAGCCCCCACTCCATGCTGCCGAACGGCACACCACGGACAGTTGTGACTCCGTGTGCGAGCCAGAGTTTATAGACGTATTCCGCTTCCGGCGCTTTGGGTCTGCCGCCGGTGTGCACGTGAAGGTCGATAAAGCCAGGCATCACATACATCCCGGTGGCATCAATTTCGCGCGTGGCGCCTTTGGGGCGTCTGGCTTCGTTGATCGGCATCCCGGGTGAACCGATGTTGACGATTTCCGTAATCCGGTTTCTTTCGACGACGATATCCACCGGCCCACGCGGTGGGGCGCCCGTGCCATCTATCATGATTGCGCCGCGTATGATAAGTCTGTCAAAAGGCCCATCCCCTTCGGCACGATTGGGTGCAGGTGCTGCGTCACCCTGCGCGTAGAGCGGCACTGCGGGTGCGAAGGCCACAGCGGCAGCCAGAAGAGCGGCACGGAATCGGGAGTGGAATGGCATTCTGGAGCTCGGGGTGAGGATGGTGAATCTGAACGTTTGAAGTTGGAGCCCGAGGCCTTTTCTGTCGAGTGTGAAGGCGGGAAATGAAGCGGCCCAGGCAGTGTTGCTCGCCGAAGTTACAGACGAAACCGGGTAACTGCTCAAATGCCGGTGGACAATAGCCATCCGCAATAGCCGCGGACAGGTATACTAAACGCCCCGAATTGGGTAACTTTAAGGGATAGGCACTGGCAAACGCACAACCATTCAACCCGCGAGAGGCATGCGAATGAGATCGCACACCATCCGTATAGCTGCTTTGTTCGTTGCAACTGCAATTGCTGGCTCAGCAGTGCAGGCACAAGAGCCGATGAACATGGCGGACATCGCCAAAATCAAGGCTGAAGGCTTCCAGCGTTCGCAGGTCATGACGACCGCCAGCTGGCTCACCGATGTTTATGGCCCACGTCTCACCAACTCACCGATAGCCCGTCAGGCTGGCGAGTGGGCTGTGAAGCAGATGAAGGACTGGGGTTTCACAAACACCCAGATGGAGTGGTTCGACTTCGGCCGCGGCTGGATCAACGAAAAGAACTACGCCTACGTGACGTCACCCGTCCCGTATGTGGTACCTGTATTCCCGGGCGCCTGGACTGTTGGCACCAACGGTCTGGTATCGGGTGAGGTTGCAATTGTGAGCCTTGCTCCCAACGCTTCCGAAGCCGATTACGCGGCCTATCGGGGCAAGCTGCGCGGCAAGATCATTCTGGCAGCGGCTCCAGCCAACGTCACTCCGTTGTTCACAGCTCCTGGTCGTCGGTGGACCCAGGCCGAGCTGGATTCAATCGACGCACTGCCTCCTCAGCAGCCCATGCAGGGGCGTCAGGGTGGTGCTGCGCGCGCCGGTGGCCCTGGTGGCCGCGCCGGTGGGCCGCCTGCCGGTGGGCTGACACCCGCCCAGCAGCGTGAGAAGTTCTGGGTGGACGAAGGTGTTCTGGCAGTCCTTACACCGGGCGCTGCCCGCGGCAACAGCGGCAGCGTCTCCAATGCTCCTACCGGTAACCGCACACCCAACGCACCGGCAAGCGTACCGCAGATGTCGCTACCAGCCGAGCAGTATGGACGCATGTACCGCCAGGTGGAAAAGGGGCTTACGGTACGGATGGAGCTGGATATCAAGAACCGCTTCACCGACGAACTGGAGTCGTTCAACATCATTTCCGAGCTCCCCGGAAGCGACGCGCGTCTCAAGGATGAGGTCGTCATGATCGGCGCCCACTTTGACTCGTGGCACAACGCAACCGGTGCTACAGATAACGGCGCGTCGTCGGCTGTAATGATGGAAGCGATGCGCATCCTCAAGGCATCGGGTGTTCCCCTCAAGCGCA
The DNA here is from genome assembly GCA_964506655.1 of uncultured Gemmatimonadaceae bacterium. Lineage (GTDB taxonomy): Bacteria > Gemmatimonadota > Gemmatimonadetes > Gemmatimonadales > Gemmatimonadaceae > Gemmatimonas. Next base: position 1,566 of record CAZDMG010000006.1, on the reverse strand, counting down.
CAGTCCGTATGGGGCTGTGGACGGGTGAGGAACAGGGGCTGATCGGTTCACGTCAGTATGTCGCGAAGCACTTTGGCACAGCAGACAACCCGACAGCCGCCCAGAAGAAGCTCTCGATCTACCTGAACCAGGACAACGGCGAAGGTGCAATCCGCGGCTTCTGGTCGCAGAGCAACGCAGCAGCTATCCCGATCTTCCGGGAGTGGATGAAGGCCGTCGATTCCGACAGCATCAGCGTCCGCACGGCTACGATCCGTAACACGGGCTCCACAGACCACGTTTCCTTTGATGGAGTGGGAATCCCTGGGTTCCAGTTCCTGCAGGACCCGATGGAGTACAGCACACGTACCCACCACTCGAGCCAGGACTTCTACGAGCGTCTCGTCCCAAGAGATATGATGCATAACGCGGTGGCGATTGCAACGTTCGTCTATCTGGCTGCCAACCGCAACGACATGTTCCCGCGCAAGTAAGCGCCCGAAGCTGAAAATTGGTTATGGGAGGGCCGGCAGCGACGAGTCTGCCGGCCCTCCTTTACTATTGAGAGCCGCGATGCCTCTTCCGGTTAACGACACCTGGGTGCACTCTGAGTGTAGAGTACTGCAAGCATAGTTACATGCACAGTTAACAGAACGGTCGGAAGTTGTGTCAAACAGACAGAGCATCCGGTTTGTCCAACCGAACTGTATGCAGCAGCACTTCCGGTACCACCCGCTGAACTACAGTTACTTACCCTGATACCAGCATGAGCCACATTCTCAACAGAAAGCCAGAAACCGTTATCCGGAAAGGATTTACCCTCATTGAGATCCTGGTGGTTATTGTAGTGATCGCCATTCTGGCGACTCTGGTGGCGCCCAATGTTTTCCAGCACGTAGGCTCAGCCCGCGACGCCACGGCGAAGTCACAGATAGAAATGTTGGGTGCCGCTCTGGATGCCTACCGGCTGGACAACGGTTCGTATCCGACGACGCAGCAGGGGCTGGAGGCGCTGACGGTGCTACCGTCCATTGACACGCCTGCCAACTGGCGGGGCCCATATCTGCGCAAGGCCGTGCCCGCCGACCCGTGGGGGCGCGCATACCTGTACAGGTACCCGGGCGAAGTGAATCTCAACGGTTACGATCTTCTGTCGTATGGCGCAGATGGCCAACCCGGTGGCGAAGGGGACAACGCCGATATAACCAGCTGGCAATAGCAAAGCGGCATGCCGAACTTTGCGTACAACGTACTGGACACACGCGGGCGCAGGCAGCGCGGTTTTGAGCATTCCGTTAGTGCGGGCGCGCTTACTGCCAGCCTTGAGGAACGCGGATTCTTTGTTGTAGATGTAACTGAAGCTGCGGCAGGAGCTACAGGCAGCGGGAAACGTTTCGAGCCCGGCAAGCGGCGCGAGGTTATGGAAGTCACACGCGCGATGGCTGCATTGTTACCAACAGGGATGCCGCTTTCACAGGCGCTTCTGGCTTCTGCCAATGTCGCTTCCGGGTCGGTACGCGATGCTGTAAGTGAGATCCGGAGTTCCGTGGAGCGGGGAGATACGCTTTCAGCCGCGCTATCACGTCA
>CAZDMG010000005.1:0-54688 GCA_964506655.1 uncultured Gemmatimonadaceae bacterium | reverse complement strand
GACGTGTGCGCCGAAGCATTTGACATCGGTGCCCCGGAGTGCGGTGAGTGCGCCTGGTTGCGGGTCGAAGGCGCGAATGGAGCGAGCCACCTCTGTTGCACTGTTGCGAAACGAAAGGCGTGTGGTTTCGCGTGTGATTTTGCGTGTGAATGTGGCGCGTGCGTGGTCCTGCGGGACACCGATTGCGGCACCGGCTTCGAGGAGTGCGAGAGCCTGGACGATGGCGAGAGCGCCGAGTTCGGAGAGTCGTTCGTGGAGCTCACCGAAGGTTTCGTCGTCGAGTATGGGGGTGCGTGCGACGTGCAGGATGTCACCTGCATCGAGTTCGCGTACCATCTCCATGATGGTGATACCGGTTTCGGTGAAGCCACCGAGTATGGCGCCCTGGATGGGTGAAGCTCCGCGGAGTTCCGGCAGCAGTGAGGCGTGGATGTTGAGTGTGCCGTGTTCGGGGAGCTCAATGATGTCTGTTGGCAGAATGAGTCCATATGCGACGACGACTGAGACATCCGGTTCGAAGCTCCTGAGTGTTTCAGCGAACTCCGGGGTGCGGAGTTTTGTGGGCTGAAGGACGGGTATTGCTTCGCTTGTTGCGACGGTTTTTACGGGCGGTGGTTCCGGGTGCGAGCGGGACCGGCCGCGCGGTCTGTCGGGCTGAGTGATGACGCAGACGACGTCATGTCCTTCGCCGATGAGTGCGCGCAGGGGTGGAACAGCGAAATCAGGGGTTCCCCAGAAGGCGATACGCATGACTAGAGTGCCGGCGGGTGTGTGCTGGTGTCGGCGAGTCGTGCGGCGGTGGAGTCATCCCATGGCCGCGTGCGTTCGTTCTCCGGTGGGAGATCTTCGACGGGGAGTGCCCGTAGGAGTTTCGGGTATTTGGTTTTCTCTTCTTCCCATGTGCGAAGTGCGGAGCGTCGTTTGAGGATGCTCAGGTGGTCGATGAAGAGTTTGCCGAAGAGGTGATCGATTTCGTGTTGCATACAGCGACCGAGGAGGTCACCGGCTTCGATTTCGAAGATTTTGCCATCGATGTCAGTAGCGCGCACGGTGACGCGTGCAGCGCGCTCGATATCCGCGTAGACCTCCGGAATGGAGAGGCACCCTTCCTCGCCTTTGACTGCGCCATCGCGGAGAATGATTTCCGGGTTGATGAGCACGAGTTGCACGTCATCGGCGTCGACTACTGCGAGTCGTTCGGTGCGTCCGACCTGAGGTGCAGCGAGTCCGACGCCTTTTGCGGCGTGCATGGTGTCGAACATGTTGTCAACGAGCCTGAAGAGTTCCGGGGTGATGATCTGAACGGGTTCAGTTTCGCGCCGGAGGATCGGGTCGCCGAGTACGTGGATATCGAGCAGTGCCATGGCTGTGTGTTATCAGCTTCCGGCTGGTGTGGCAGTGGTTACGCGTGAGATGCGTGCGCGTTCGATGATGACGCGCGATTCACCGCTTTTGATGGTGATGCGGTCGTCCATTCCGGGTTTGGTTTCGCCGTCTTTCATCTGTGTGGCGATGTGAACGACTTCCCCGACGAGTCCGCCGGCTGTGACGATTTCATCGCCGCGTTTGAGTGCGCGCACCATGGCTTCGTGCTGTTTTTTCTGCCGTTGCTGCGGGCGGATGAGGAGGAAGTACATGATGGCGAAGATGCCGCCATACATGAAGATCATTCCGGGGACGGCCGACGGGCTTCCCTGCAGTACCACTAGTGAAGCGAGGATTTCAGTGTTCATGTTCCGGGGTTCCGGGAGTGATAACGCTCGAGCCAGTTGCGGCTCCAGCTGTCGAAAGCGCCATGCTCAGCCAGCAGCGCATTCCGCGCGTCCCGCATCAGGGCGACGAGGAAATGTACATTATGGAGGCTCAGCAGGCGGAGTCCGAGGATTTCTTCGGCGATGAAGAGGTGGCGGATATAGGCGCGCGAGAAGCGGGAGCAGGCGTGGCAGCTGCATTCCGGGTCGAGCGGGAGCTGATCGAGCCTGAAAGTGGCGTTTTTGATATTGCGTCTACCGTCGGCGGTGAAAAAGGCGCCAGTGCGTCCCATGCGAGTGGGGGCGACGCAATCGAAGAGGTCGGTACCGCGTGCGACGGCTTCGACGAGGTCTTCGGGGAATCCGACGCCCATGAGGTATCGGGGTTTGTTGGCTGGTAGCGCGTCGTTGGTGACGTCCAGCATGTGGTACATATCCGGCTTGGGTTCACCGACGGAGAGTCCGCCGATTCCGAAGCCATCCCAGTCGTGCAAGTCCCTGATGTGTTGAACGGACTGGAGGCGGAGGTTGGGGTGAATGCCGCCCTGTACGATGGGGAAGAGGGATTGTGTGGGCGTCGGGGGTGTCGGGTCTTCGAGTTGAAGTCTAAGGGTTTCGGCGAGGGATCGCTTGAGCCATCGGATGCTGCGTTCCATGGCGTCGAGTGCGGTGTCGTGCGGGGATTGTCCGGGGACTACGTGATCGAACTGCATGATGACATCAGCGCCCAGGTTGCGCTGGATCTGCATGACGCGTTCGGGAGAGAAGTGTCGGTGCGAGCCGTCGATGTGGCTGCGGAATGCGACGCCTTCTTCGGAGATGGTGCGGAGTCCTTCGAGTGAGAAGACCTGGAAGCCACCGGAGTCGGTGAGGATTGGTCCTTGCCATTGCATGAAGTTGTGGAGTCCGCCGAGTTGCCGGATGAGTTCATCGCCGGGTCTCAGGTGGAGGTGGTATGCATTGGCGAGGATCATGGATGCACCGAGTTGGGTGAGGTCATCCGGATCGAGGGATTTTACGGTAGCGAGTGTGCCGACCGGCATGAATGCCGGAGTTTCGATAGTGCCGTGTGGGGTGGTGAGGATGCCCGCGCGCGGTGCGGTGCCGGATACGTGTGCGGGAGCCGCAGCAGTGCTGACGACGTGGAACTCAAATGCACCGTGGTGGTGGGTGGGTGTGGTCATCTGATTGAGGAGCGGTTGTGTCAGATGATGCACATGGCATCGCCGTAGGAGTAGAAGCGATAGCCTTCTTTTACGGCGGTGTTGTAGGCGTGCATGGTGAGGTCATAGCCGGCGAAGGCAGCGACCAGCATGATGAGGGTGGAGCGGGGCAGGTGGAAGTTGGTGATGAGGTGATCGACGCCGTGGAAGTGGTAAGGCGGGCGGATAAAGATATCGGTACTGGTATTTGTGGGGAGGAAATGGCCATCGGTTGACGCTGCGGTTTCGAGAGTGCGAACGGAGGTGGTTCCTACGGCCCAGATTTTCCCGTTGTTGTTGCGTGTGTTGTTGAGCGCGAGTGCCGCGTCGGGTGAGAGCTGGCACCATTCTTCGTGCATGACGTGCTGGGTTGGGTCATCGACGCTGACGGGTCGGAATGTACCTGCGCCAACGTGCAGCAGGAGATCGACGCGTGTTACGCCATTGTTTTCGATTTGCGCGAGGAGTTGCGGAGTGAAGTGGAGTCCTGCGGTGGGCGCGGCTACGGATCCGGTGGTATTGGCGTAAACGGTCTGGTAGAGAGTGGCATCGGAATCAGTGTCGGAACGGACGATATATGGCGGGAGCGGGATGTGTCCGTGTTGTTCGAGTGCTTCGTCATCGGGGAGAGTGGAGACGAGCTTTACGATGCGTGTGTGTCGTTCGGTGACTGCGAGGATGAGGACAGCGAGGTTATCGGCGATGGTGATTGTGCGTCCGGGTTTGACTTTGGCTCCCGGGTGAACCATGGCTTCCCAGCTGTTGTCTTCGAGTTTTCTGAGGAGGAAGATTTCAGCTGGTGCACCGCTGTCGCGTGTGCCCAGGAGTCGTGCGCGGAAGACGCGGGTGGTGTTGAGTGCGAGTGCATCGCCTTTTGGGATGAGTGTGGCGATGTCGGCGAACCGGGCGTGGGTAATGGATTCATCGGCCCGGTTGAGTATGAGCAAGCGGCTTGAGTCGCGCGGTGAAGCGGGTTGCTGAGCGATGAGTTCCGTTGGGAGGAAGTAATCGTAGTCAGCGGTGCGTTGTCCGCGTGAATTGTTGCCGGTGATGTTGCCGGTGTTATCGGATTGAGCGGGAATTCCGGGTGAGTCGGAATTCTCGGGGTTCCCGGATGTGTTGTTGTGTAGCTGGTTCACATCCGGGAATTACATGCAAGTGAGTGTCTGGCGCAATCCGTGGGTGTTATCTGATCCAGAAGGAGGTGCCGCGTTGGGTGCGTTGTCCGGTGTTCTGGTCGAGTACTGAGATATTGAGTTTGTATTCGCCGGAGCTGGCATTGCCGAGGTTGAGTGTAAGGAACTCGACATTGGTTGTGCTTTCCGGGGCGGTGCGGTCGAATGAAACGGAGAGACGATTGAGTCCGGATGATTCGCGTCCGACGGTTCTACCGAGATTATCAACGAGTCGTGCGGTGAACCCGCCGAGTCCTTTGGAGACGCGTTCGACTGTTACTTCGATGCGGTATTTTGATTCCTTGTCTCTTGCGGTGAGTTCATAGATTTCCCATACGAGTCCGATCTGCGGCGACTGGAATGTTCCGCTTACGGGAGTGACCTGTATATCGCGCCATGATTTCGGGTCGACTCCACCGCGTGGTGTCGGCGAAGTGCCCAACAATATGTCGCTCATGCCGAACCCTGCGGAGAGTTCGCCCTGGAGTCGTGCCTGTGCGCGAGCGGCGCGTCTGGTATCGGGTTGGAGAGCTTCGACGCGCAGCATATTGAGTCCGGGTCCGACGCGTTTGACGAAGGTTCTGGTCATGGGGCGTCGTGTGGTATCGGGCGCGAGTATGGTTTGTGCTGATTCGGCTTCGCGGACCTGAACGAACTGATCGAAGACGCGGACATCGACATCGACGGCGGCTTTATCCATATCGAGTCCGCGTACGAGGGAATCGACGGGGATGGATGCAGCGACGACGACATCCATGGAGTCTCTTCCTGCGCGGAATCGCGCGGTCATGACGGGTATGGTATCGAGGGTGCGTGTAGCGGGGACGTTGGAGAAGGAGACGGGTGCGACAGCCTTGACCTGTTCAGTGAAGTCTTTATCGAAGAATGCGGTTCGTGCGGAGCTGAACCCTGGCATCATGTCAAAGAAGAAGGCGGTTTGTCCTTCGTAGAGCCATACGAGTGTATTGCCTGCTCCGGGGGTATTGCTGGAGTTACCGGGTACGACCATATCGAGGCGTGGCGGTCCGTATCGGATATAGATATCACCGCGATCGGTGTCGGCGCCCAGGAGGTTTTGTTCTTCGGTGGTCCATCTGAAGTCGGCCCATGTTACGCGTGCGAGGAATTCGTTTCTGAACTCGTTTTCAGGTGTGATAGCGAGCGGGTCAGCCATGAGCCAGTAGAGGTCAGCGACTGCTTGTCGTTGTCCCTGTGGCAGTCGTTCGTAGGAGTCAGCGTCCCCGATGCCTTGTCTGTGGGTGGTATCGGAGGTGCGTGTTCTGGGCCTTAGGATGCGAGCGAGCGAGGTCATGCGATCGCGGTCATTTTCGTCCATGAAGACGAGTGCCGAGTCGAACGCGGTTTGTGCTTCCATGCCGAGTCCGAGTCGTTGGGCAGCGAGTCCGCGCGCGAGCCATGATTGCCAGTCGAGCGGGAATTCGCTGATTCGTTGGGTGGCGACGGCTCTCATTTCCTGCCATTGATCGCGTTCGCCGAGTGCCATGAAGAAGTGTCGTGCGATGCGTGTGTTAGTTGGGTCGGCATCAATGGCGCGTCTGAACATCTCGAGAGCGCGTTGGTAGTCAGCGTTCCCGGTTGGTGGTTCGATGCGTTTGACGAATGTATCGAGATAGTCGAGGGCGAGGTCTCGTCTCATACCGGAGAGGAGTCCCAGGTCGACCTGTCTGCCGTCCATTGCGAGCGCGCGTTTGGCGATGGGTTCATAGCGTCTCCATGCTGCCATCCCGGAGGCATCGGCAGCGCGAGCGAGTCCGAGTCTATCGCCGGCTTTTTCGGCGGCGGTGAGTGCGTGACCGGCTTGTCCACCGGCGGAGAACATGGTGGACGCGAGTCCGGAGGAGGCGTTGAAATCGACGAGCGAGAGCCAGTAACGGACGCTATCGGGTTCGAGTTGTGTAGCGATGCGGAGCGAGCTGTCAGCGGCGCTGATCATTCGTACGATGCGTTGATCGCGAATGAAACCACCGGTGCGTTGCGAGCGGGTCTGGTTCCAGAGGAGCAGTCCGAGCTGGTGCCATGATGCAGCGTCTTTTTTGTTGGCTTTTACCGCGGAGTCGAGCATAGCGACTGCTCGTGCGGTATCGCCATTGAATGCGATTGAGTCAGCGATGAACGCGAGCGAGCGAGTGACTGGTGTGGTTGGTGCGGTGGGCGGGATCGAGTCCTGCGCGCGCGCGTTGGTTGGTGCCGCGACAGTGAGTGCCACAGTGAACGCGAGTGCGAATGCGAGTGCGGTCGCGGCTGGTGTCGCGGTTGGTGGCGCGGTTGGGCGAGAGCGGTTCATCAGAGCAGTCGTGGTTGCGTGCCGTTATCGGGCGATGGAGCAGCGAAGCCGAGGTGGGTGTAGGCGTGCGGAGTGGCAACGCGTCCTCTGGGGGTGCGATGGAGGAAGCCGTTTTGAACCAGGAAGGGTTCATAGACTTCTTCGATGGTACCTTGATCTTCGCCGATGGCAGCGGCGATGGTTGAGATACCGACGGGACCGCCGTCGAATTTTTCTATGATACAGCGCAGGAGTTTGCTATCCATGTCATCGAGCCCGAAGTGATCGACATCGAGGAGAGCGAGGGCAGCTTCCGCGACGTTGCGTGTAATTACACCATTGGCGCGTACCTGTGCATAATCGCGAACGCGCCGGAGTAACCGATTTGCGACGCGCGGAGTACCGCGGCTGCGTCTGGCGATTTCGTGGGCGCCGCCGTCATCGATTTCGGTTTTGAGGACGTCAGCGGTACGTCGGACGATGATTTCGAGGTCCTGGGGCGGGTAGAAGGCGAGCTGGTGCACCATCCCGAACCGTGCGCGTAGGGGTGCTGTGAGCATGCCGAGCCGGGTGGTGGCGCCGACGAGTGTGAACCGTTCGATGCCCATGGTAACGGTCTGGGCTTTGGGTCCTTCGGAGAGTCGGATATCGATCCGGAAGTCTTCCATTGCCGGGTAGAGGAACTCTTCGATAACGGGCCTGAGTCTATGGATCTCGTCAATGAAGAGTACGTCACCTTCCCGGAGATTGGTGAGCGGTCCGACCAGGTCGCCGGGTTTTTCGAGGGCGGGTCCGGAGGTGGTGGCTATGTTGACACCGAGTTCGCGGGCAATGAGGTCCGCGAGAGTGGTTTTGCCGAGCCCGGGGGGTCCGAAGAAGAGGACATGGTCGAGGGGTTCGCGTCGTGCTTTAGCGGCTTCGAGAGCGATGGAGAGGCTTTCCTTGAGCTTGGGTTGCCCGATGAATTCGGAGAGCCTTTGGGGTCGGAGCGAGAGTTCGACGACGCTTTCGTCGGAGAGGGCTTGCGGGGTGGTGATTTCGGCGCGTGTCATGAGAGGGCATGTGACGTCGGCGGCAATGCCCTGACGTGTAGCGGAGTTTGGGATTGGGTTAGGGGAGAGTGCGTAGAGAGGGAATATAGGCGGTCAGGGGTAGTCTGGCTGATTTAGACGTTGGAAAGGTGGGAGTGTTCAGGCGGGAGTGTTCAGGCGGTATTGGGTTGGGTGGAGTAATTTGATGGGAGGTGGAGTGCGGGAGCGAGGGGCTTGTCGGTGTAGGCGGGTCCTGAGTTCCGGAGCGGCGTGGTGTTTTTGACATTTTATCTGAGTGTGGATGAGATGAGGACCAGGGAGAGTTACAGGGAGAGGTACAGTGGTTTGGGGCAGCGGTTGCGGTTTGTGCTCGGGCTCGCGACGGTTGCGGCGTTGGCGGTGGTAACCGGGTCAGCGGATGCGCAGGGCGGCCGGGGTCGTGGATTTGGTGCTGCGGCACAGAAGGCGCCGGGTGCGACGCCGATTCATCCGGATTCATTGCCGGATTACGTGCGTCGGACGCCGCCGACCGATGCGATGATCCAGCGGATCTGGGAGGAGGGGATGGAGCGTTCGCAGGCAGCGTCGTTGTCGCAGGTGCTTGTGGATTCGATTGGTCCGCGTCTGACGGGATCGCCGGGGATGGACCGGGGTCAGGACTGGCTGCTGTCGGTTTACAAGAAGTTTGGCGTGGAGGCCAGGAAGGAGCAGTACGGGACGTGGAATTCGTGGAAGCGTGGAGCAGCATTTGCGCAGATGACGGAGCCGCGTGTCAAGCCATTGGAAGTGAATATGCTGTCGTGGAGTGGCAGCACTGGTGGCAAGTGGGAAGAGGCGCAGGTGATTGCGATCAAGCCATATGCGACGCCGGACGAGTTCCGTGCGTGGTTGCCGTCGGTGAAGGGGAAGATTGTGCTGGCGAGTGCGCCGCGTCTGACCTGCCGTGCTCCGATGCAGGTGGCGCAGTTCTCGATGCCGGCGACACAGGTGTCGCTGGATTCAGCGCAGGCTGCGTTGGGTCAGCAGTATGCGGGGATGACGTCGCGTGTGCGGACTTTTTACGATGATGTGAAAGCGGCGGGCGCGGTAGCAGTTTTTGAATCCAATTTTTCCAACTTCCCGGGGATCGACAAGATTTTCGGATCGCCCCGCAATTCAGCGTTACCGACATTTGATGTAAGCTGCGAAGATTACGGAATGTTGTTCCGTATGGCGACGAACAATCAGGGGCCCAAGGTGCGTCTGATGGCAGAGTCGGAGCATCTGGGTGAGCGTCCGGTGTTCAACGTTGTGGCAGAGATCAAGGGTGCGGTTCGTCCGAACGAGTATGTATTGCTTTCAGCGCACTTTGACAGCTGGGAGGGTTCGGGTGGGGCGACGGACAATGGTACCGGAACGATCACGATGCTTGAGGCGCTGCGTATCATCAAGGCAACGTTGCCGCGACCGTCGCGCACGATCCTTGTGGGCCATTGGAGTGGTGAAGAGCAGGGTCTTAACGGTTCGGGTGCATTTGCAGCGGACCATCCGGAAGTGTTAAGCGGTCTCCAGTTTGCATTCAATCAGGACAACGGCACAGGTCGAATCATCAGCATGGGTCCGAGCGTGTTGCCTGAGAACGGTCCGATCCTGGCGGGTTATCTGTCGGCGATGCCGGCGGCGTTGACGCAGTGGATCCGTTTGCAGGGTGTAAGTGGAGTTGGCGGTGGTTCGGATCATGCTTCCTTCCTTTGCCATGGCGCGCCTGCGGTGAATCTGAGCGCACTGGGGTGGGACTACAACAACACAACGTGGCATACGAACCGTGATTCGTACGACAAGATCATGCAGGATGATCTTAAGCAGAACGCGACATTGACAGCGATGCTTGTGTATCTGTCGAGCGAGGATCCAAACCGGAGTTCGCGTAAGCTTGCGGACCCGTTGCCTGGTGGCCGTGGCGGTCAGCCTGGTACGCTTCAGTGTGGCACTGTGAACAGGTCGAGCCAGACCTCAAACAGGTAGGGCAAACAGAATGCTGAGGGTCCTGCTGCGCAGTGGCCCTCAGCGTGCTGTAAGGATGGCGAGGGAGGCGCGTACCAGAGAGGCGACGTCGTGGCTGGTGGTGTCGCCGCTGCTGTTGCTGTTGCTGTTGCTGTTGCTCAGCGCTGTGCGGACGGCACGTTCGGCGTCTGCCTGTGGGTAGCCCAGTGAGAGGAGTGCGCGAACTGCGTCCTGGGTGGCGGATGTTCGTGGTGTGCTTTGTGGGTGGCCGCTCTGGATGATGTCGCTCGTTGAGCTGCCGGATGCGCCTGATCTGGTATCTGCGGCAATGAGACTCTCTACTTTGTCCGCCAGGTCCAGTATGATCTGTTCGGCTTTCTTGCGCCCGACCCGCGGGACACGCATGAGAACGTGTACCTCTTTCTCGCGGAGGGCGTTAACTACGCGGTCTGCGCTCAGTGAAGAGAGGATGCCGAGTGCCAGTGCGGGGCCGACACCCTTGGCTGTGATAAGCTTCTGGAAAACTGAGCGCTCGTATGCAGAGCCGAATGCGAAGAGGAGCCACGCATCGTCGCGGATTGCGAGGTGTGTGTGCAGCGATACTTCGCCGCCTTCTGGTGGTAACGATTCAAAGACTGAAAGCGGGATCAGACATTCGTAACCGACGCCGCCCGCTGTCATGATTTCGACCCGGTCGAGCTCGCGCGCTACAACTGTACCCTTGAGACGGGATATCATGAGCGTGTCCGTCCGGCGGTTCTCGTAAGAATCCGCGATTCATCGATTGATGGCAGCTGGACTGACAGACACGATGTGAGCGCGACTGCTACAGCGTCGGCCGCATCTGCGGGCTGCGGCGGATGTTCCAGCTTAAGCAACTTTGCGACCATGAACTGTACCTGCTCCTTGGTTGCAGCGCCTCTGCCGGTGATGTTCTTCTTAACAACTGCGGGCGGGAACTCGCGCACATCGATTGCAGCAGCTGCGCCTGCGAGCAGGATTACTCCGCGCGCGTGGCCAAGCACTACGGTTGTGCGGACGTTGCGCGCATAGAAGACGTCTTCCACAGCGAGAGTGTCCGGCCGGTGTCTGGCAATGAGCTCCACGATCCCCTCGTGCAGGAAGTGGAGTCGCTTGTGCAGCGGGTCGCCGGTTTTCGTACGGAGCACTCCGCATTCGACAAGCCTGGGGCGACGTCGTTCGTCGAGTGCGATAACTCCGAACCCGGTTACAGCAGTGCCCGGGTCAATGCCGAGCACAATTGACGCAGCGGGACGGCTGCTGTGGCTGTACCCGTTGAGCCCGGGTGTCACTCAGCTTTGCGCCAGTGTGTCGGCGTCCATTTCGAAGTTGGCGTCCACCTTCTGCACATCGTCGAGTTCTTCGAGCGCTTCCAGCAGTTTGAGCAATGAATCAGCGGTCTCGCCTTCAACCTTTATGGTGTTCTGTGGGAGCCACGCAAGTTCCGCTTCGGATATTGCGTAACCACCGGCTTCAAGCGCTTCCTTTACAGAGTGCAGTGAGGCAGGGTCTGTTGTTACCACGAAGACATCATCTTCGCGCACCACGTCTTCAGCGCCGGCTTCGAGTGCTGCTTCGATAAGCGCGTCCTCGACGGCGTTCTCCGATGCAACATTCATCTGCCCCTTGCGGTCGAACATGTACGCGACCGAGTTGGTGGAGCCCATGTTGCCATTGTTGCGGGACAGGCGGTGCCGTACGTCGGCGACAGTGCGTGTTGGGTTATCGGTAAGTGCCTGGATCATGATGGCGACGCCACCCGGGCCGTAAGCTTCGTACAGCACTTCGACGTAGTCTACTCCGTCGGGTCCACCGGCTCCCTTCTTCACTGCCCGTTCGATGTTCTCCTTGGGCATCGAGGCCGCTTTGGCGTTGTCGATCGCGGTGCGGAGTCTGGGATTACCTTCCGGGTCGCCCCCTCCGATCTTTGCAGCCACAGTGATTTCGCGGATCAACTTTGTGAACAATGCGCCTCGCTTCTTGTCGGTCGCGGCTTTGTAATGCTTGATCTGCTTCCATTTGCTGTGGCCAGCCATACCAGTGGTTCTCCTAAGTGATTTCTGAGCTTATCCCTTAAATATGGTCATAAACCGGACTGATGGTCCAGTGCAGAGGGTGAAGCTGTTGTTGAGAGGTGGTTTGGGGAGTTGGTGAGGCGCTGTTGGAGAGCTGTTGACGAGTCGGTCAAGCGCGGCTGCTCACACGATGTTCAAGCGCGGCCGCCACCTCGCGGCTCACTCTGATTCGAGCAGATCCTCGAATGTCAGCTTCGCAGCATCAAAGTAGAGGTCGGCGTATGCACCAGCCATCTCACGATGCTTGAGAACCAGTAACTCCGCGGCGCCGTCGATCTCGGTCAGCTGTTCGTAAACCTCTTCACGAAAGAGCGCCAGCACGATATCAGCGGCAGCACTTGAATCAGCAGCCTGCGGCAGGTCGTCCAGTCTGGGACGTCGACCCAATGCCACCGATGCCGTGTGTACAACAGCGATGATGGCGAGATCGCGTGTGACTGCAATCTCCTTGAGGCGCCTGAGTGTGCCCGCGATATCGTCGCCGCTGTTGAGACGCATGAGGTCAACGGAGTCTATGATGACCAGTCGCGTGTCCGGGAACTGTGCAGTGAGCTCGTCGATCGGATCGAGAGCGTGATATGCCGATGCGATGAGTGGTCCGTACCAGCTGAGTCGTGCGGCAGCGGCGGTCATGCGTGCGCTGCTTATGTCGTCGAGCGCCGAATTGCGTATAAGTGAAACCGGTGTATGCGTCGCCATGGCGAGCAAGCGGGTTGCAAACGCTTCCCGCGATTGTTCGGCGGTCATGAAAAGCGCACGTGATCCGCCCCGTTGTGCACTGTAATACCGTCTGAACCCCGCTGTGACAGCCGGGTCGGATTCCGTGTCTGGAGCGCTTAAGAGCGATGAACGGAGCGCGATCCCTGCCGCGAGCGAAGTTGTGCCGCTGCCGGCGTCGCCCGCGAGAAGCAACAGCTCACCAGTCCGGATGCCGCCGCCCAGGATCTGGTCCACACCGGGCAGCCCTACCGGTACAAGCGAGCCAGCGCGCCCACTCGTTGCTGCCGGTGGAGTCGCAGAAGCGACACTTCGACCCGCGGCACGCAATGGCGTACGGGGCACCAGTCGCGGCTGCGTATCAGCACCGCTGTGCCAGCTGTAGCCGGAGCTGATAAGACCCGGGCGTTCCTCACTCATAGTTGCGGAGTCAGGCGCTGCACCAGCTGTTCAATTTCGACAATCGAGGGTCCGTCGAGTGTATCGGCAGTAGCAGCAATGAGCGCGCGGAGTGACGCTGCAATCCCCGCTGGCGCGCCGGTGGAGGCGTCGATACACCGAGTGAGTGCTGCGCGGACCGGCACAGGGAGCGCCATGGACGCAAGCCACACACGCGCACCTGCTGCCCTTGCATTCCGTTCGGGTACCGCAAACGAATAGGGCGCAGTTGCACCGGCGGCCAGCCGCACGCAGTTCAGTACCGCGAGCGCGATCTCGCGACCGCCGCCCAGTGGCAGCCGGCCGGCAAGTGCAGCAAGCGCGGGGAAGGGGAACCGGACAGGCGCGATGCGGTATGGGAGGAGCTGATGGCGATTGACGTTCACGTGCCGAATCTAACTCACCGCGCCCGATGACTACAGTGCGCACGGGATTGAGTCCCGCACAGCAGTCAATGCAACGTCGCGGTCCGTATGCCGCGCACCGTGTCACGCTCTGCGAACCACGCACTCCGCATCACTCCCCGCGGAGCACGCGAATCGGATACCTTTCCGGGATGGCGCAACAGGCAAAGACAATTCTCTGGGTGGACGACGAAGCTGAGCTGCTGGAGCCGCATCGGCTGCTGCTCAGCGATCGTGGCTACGCCGTCGATGCCGCCACCAACGCGGACGACGCGCTGGAACTGCTGCGCCGCCAGCCGTACGATCTGGTCCTCCTGGACGAGCAGATGCCCGGTATGCGCGGGCTCGATGCGTACCGTGCCATGCGGGACCTCGCACCCTCGATGCCAGTCGTTATGGTGACCAAAAGCGAAGAGGACGCCACTCTCCGCGAAGCCATAGGCGCGAATATCCGCGACTACCTCGTAAAACCGGTTGCGCCGCGACAGGTCCTTACCGTCGTCACCCGGATCCTTGAAGGGCCGCTTATCCGCTCACAGGCGCTCGCCCGCTCCTTCGTCGAACGTTTCCGCGTCTTCGAAAACGAACGCTACAGCGCGCTCGACTGGCGCGGCTGGATCGAGCGCTTTTCGGAACTGATGCAGTGGGACGTTGACCTGGCAGAAGCTGGCGAGACCGGACTTCATGAATCGCTGAGCGGACTCTATCCGGATATGCACCGCGAGTTCGCTGCGTTCATAAAACACGAATACCCGCGGTGGCTCCGTGAACTCGACGGTGACCGGCCGCCGCTTTCAGTGGATATCGTGCAGGAGTTCGTGCTGCCGGTGCTGAGCCGCGACCGGAAAGTCATCTTCGTTGTTGTGGACTGCCTGCGCGCGGATCAGTGGCGCGTCCTCGAACCGCTCCTCTCCGCTTCATTTGAAGTGGAGACCGCGCACTATTTCTCCGTCCTCCCGACTGCCACTCCCTACTCCCGGAACGCGCTTTTCAGTGGCCTTTTCCCGGGCGAGATCGCGGCGCGCTTCCCGGACTGGTGGCGCGATGACAGCGAAGACGAATCGCTCAACGCATACGAAGGTGAGCTGCTAGCGGCACACATGGCCGAACTCGATGTCGATGCGCCTGTCCGGTATCGCAAGATCACGACAGCCGGCGACTCGGATGATCTGGAACGACGACTTCCAGGTGCGATCGCGGGAGACGGCATTCATGCATTCGTATTCAACTTCGTGGACCAACTCACACACGGCCGGAGTGAGTCGATGGTACTGTATGAAGTTGCACGCGATGAAGTTGCGATGAGAGCACTCACGAAGCAGTGGTTTGAACGTTCGGCGCTATATTCGCTGCTTCGCGAAGCGGCGCAGCGCGGGATCTCCGTTGTTGTGACCAGTGATCACGGCGCACTGCACTGCAATACACCGGCCACTGTGTTCGCGAGACGCGACGCAACCGCCAATCTCAGATACAAATTCGGGGAGGACCTGCGCGCTGAAAAGGCTGAGCATGCACTCCACTTCAGGAACAGTGATGACCTCAGACTTCCGTGGCGCGGCGCAGGGAACAGTACACTCCTTGCCGTCGGCGACACCTTCTTTGTTTACCCTACCAGATTGCGTGAATACCAGAGCCGCTACCGCGGTTCATTTTTGCATGGCGGGGTTACACCGGAAGAGTGTATCCTGCCCGTCGCTCTCCTTTCGCCGCGCTGAGCCAACGTGAACGCTGTATCGAAGGCGGAACCGCGCCTCTGGAGACGACTCTGGCAATATGTACGCCCACACCGCGGCAAGCTGTGGGCTGTAGTAATTCTCAACATACTGGCAGCAGTTGCAGACGTGTTTTCGTTCACGCTGCTGCTCCCGTTTATGAACGCGCTGTTCGATCAGGAACAGTTGCTGCCGCAATCCTCATTTATCCGGGCCGCGCTTGAGTTCACCATTGGTGCACTGCTCAACCCGGCCGATAAAATGGGGTCGCTCCGGAACGTCATCATGGTGGTGCTTGCCGCGGTAACCATCAAGAACGCACTCATCTGGATGAGCGGGCAGATCGCGGCACAGCTGCAGGAATACGTTGTGCGCGATATGCGCGACAAACTTTACCGGCACCTGCTGCGCTTGCCATTGCCATGGTTCACACGCAACAAAGTCGGGCAGGTTATTGCGCGTGTTCTTAACGACACAGCCAACGCCAAGGCTGTCGTAACGGAAATGGTGACGAAGTCTCTGTGGAGTACAGCGCAGATCATCGCGACCGTTGCAGGCATGTTCATGATCTCCTGGCGACTGTCGCTCGCGGCACTCCTGGTAGCGCCACTCACCACCGGTGCGCTGCAACCGGTACTTCGGCGGCTCAGGCGCGGACACCGCCACATGGGGAGCGAGCACGGTGAGATAACCAGCATCGTTCAGGAAGTGGTGAGCGGCATCCGGCTCGTTAAATCGTACGGCGCGGAAGAGCAGGAAGACGAACGCTTCGGCGAGCGGAACAGACAATACGCACGCGGTTACGTCCGCATCGGACGCCTGACTCTTCTGTCCGGACCGGTATCCGAAACACTCGGCGCTGCCACTGCCGTGGCGATCCTCTGGCTCGGCGCGCACATGGTACTTGTGGAACGCTCACTCGATGGTTCGGAACTCATCATGTTCCTGATCTGGGTGATGCGACTCCTGCAACCGCTCAAGCAACTGTCACAGGTGCCGCCCGCGGCTCAGCAATCGCTTGCAAGCGCGGAGCGGATATTCGAAGTGCTGGATGCGCCCACAGAGACAGAGCAGGACCACGGCCGTATAACAAACCCGTCGTTCCGTGAGTCTGTCGTCTTTGATAACGTGAGCTTCAGTTACGATAGTTCTGCCGAAGCGCTTCGCGGCATTTCATTCACTGCGCATAAAGGCGAAGTGATTGCACTCGTCGGTCCCAGTGGTGCAGGGAAATCGACGCTGGTGGACATGCTGCCACGGTTCCTGGAGCCGACAAAAGGGCGGATACTGCTGGATGGCGTTGACCTGCGTGAGATACGCCTCGATGCACTCCGTGCACTGACCGGTATTGTGAGTCAGGAGACGGTGCTGTTCAATGACTCGGTGCGCACGAATGTTGCATTCGGACGGCAAGGGCTCACAGACGCGCAACTCGATGAAGCCGCAGCGGCTGCCAACGCACTTGGGTTCATTAATGAACTCCCCGAACGGTGGGACACCAACTTAGGCGAGCGTGGCACCAGACTGAGTGGCGGTCAGCGGCAGCGCATATCGATTGCGCGCGCGCTGGTGTCGGACCCGCCGATTCTGATCCTGGATGAAGCTACGTCAGCGCTCGATGTGGAATCTGAACGACTGGTTCAGGAAGCCATCGACAGGTTGCTTACCGGGCGGACAGTGTTTGTGATTGCGCACAGGCTTTCAACCATCCAGAACGCCGACCGGATACTGGTACTGGATGGCGGCGAACTGGTGGAAGAAGGGACGCACGAGACACTGCTCGCGCAGAACGGGCTGTACGCCAGGTTGCATCAGTTGCAATTCGAGCGGAACGGCAACGGGGAAGGGGACTGAAATCAGTTCGCCACTAGCCGCGCGGTACTGTCAGCAGGCCGTAGTCGCGCGCGCCCTTACGGATCAGGAAATACTCACCGTACAGTGCGTCGCTGTGCGGCAGATACCTTGCAGCCATCGTGGCGCGTGCACCGTTCACTGTAACCCCACCCTGTTCGAGCAGCCGCTTTGCCGCGCCGCGCGAGGCAGCGAGCCCGAGGTCCACAACGGCGGTCATCACGTCGGTGGAATCGGGCGGCGCGGCCGCGTCTTCCGATGCAGTTGCAACCGCGCACGGAATTTCCCTGCTGAGCATCGCCAGCGCTTCGCGTGAAATCGAAGCCGGGTCGGCCTTTTCGAACAGGATCGCGGAAACTTCAGTTGCAACGCGCGCGGCCTCGCTGCCGTGCACGCGGGTCGTTACATCGGCTGCGAGTGCGCGATGTGCTTCGCGTCGCTCGGGGTGATTGCGAACGGATTCATCCAGAGCTGTGATTTCATCGAAGCTCATGAATGTGAAGTAGCGGAGCCAGCGCGATACATCCCGGTCGTCTGCACCGATCCAGAATTGATAGAAGCTGAATGGCGATGTGCGCTGACTGTCCAGATAAACAGCGCCCGACTGGCTCTTGCCGAATTTGGTACCATTGGCGTTTGTGATAAGCGGCAGTGTGAGCGCGTGCGCTTCAGCACCGACAGAACGCCGGATAAGATCCAGACCGGCGGTGATGTTCCCCCACTGATCGCTGCCGCCGAGTTGCAGTGTGACACCTTCGCGTCTGTGGAGCTCCAGATAGTCGTGTGCCTGAAGCAGCATATACGAGAACTCGGTGTACGAAATGCCGCCTTCGAGGCGCGACTTAACGGAGTCCTTGGCCATCATGACGTTGATGGAGAAGTGTTTGCCGGTATCGCGGAGGAAGTCCAGGAGTTTGAGCTCCGAAAGCCACTCTGAGTTGTCCAGGAGTTTGGCGCCACGCGGGCCGTCGAAATCCAGGAAGCGAGCAAGCTGCGTCCGGATGGCAGCGCTGTTGGCAGCGATGGTGTCAGGGTCCAGGAGATTGCGCTCGGAGCTTCGTCCGCTTGGGTCGCCTATCATACCTGTGCCACCGCCGACGAGCGCTATCGGGCGGTGACCGGCGCGCTGGAGGTGTGTAAGCGCGATTATCGGGACCAGGTTACCGAGATGCAGGCTCGGTGCGGTCGGGTCGAAACCGCAGTATGCAGAGACGGTGCCGCGTCGGAATGCGGCGGCGAGTCCGTCGGTGTACTGAAACAGAAGCTCGCGCCACGCCAGTTCAGAGAGTGGCGCTGGGAGTGCGGCCTGGTCCTGGTCCGGCGACGTGGAATGGTCCGGCGACGCAGGCGTTGGCGTTGGCTCAGGGTGGAACGAAGAGGTCATGACGGGTAAAAATAGCTAACTGACGCAGCGGAATTGTGAGCTGCGACACAATCCGGAATCTGGTCTTTGCCACAGGGCGTTATCTCAAGTAGGCTTCAGTGGATGTACAGCCGGTCAAACGTCATTTTAAGCCTCCTGCATGGCGACAAGCAGCCGATCTGAAAAGCGCCGCTCCAGGCCTGGAATGGCGAAGCGATTAACAACGCGACTCAGCAAATGGGGAACGGGAGTCGCTGGTTTCTTCAAACGGAACCGGTGGCTCTCGTGGATTCTTGTATTCGGTACTTTCGTTGGCGCAGTTGGTGTGGGTGTGCTGGGTGGTGCCTGGTACGTAATCTGCGACGACGGCAGATGCCCGTCGATCAGTTCACTTGAAGAATACGTACCGCGGCAGACGTCCAAGTTGTACGCAGCCGATGGACGGTTTATCACCGAGCTGGGCCTTGAGCGACGCACACTCATGCAGCTGGATGACATTCCGAAGCATGTGCAGGATGCGTTTGTTGTAACGGAAGACCGGCGTTTCTATTCGCACCACGGGATCGATTATTTCCGGATCGCAGGCGCGGCACTCCGAAACCTCAAAGCCGGCCGCTACGCACAGGGGTTTTCGACGATCACTATGCAGCTTGCGCGCAACGTCTTTTCCGATCGCATCAGCCGCGAAAAAACGCTGATCAGGAAACTCAAGGAAGCACACGTTGCGCGTGCGATTGAAAAGCGGTATCCGAAGCAGCGGATACTGGAGTTGTACATGAACCAGGTGTATCTGGGGAATGGCGCGTACGGTGTAGAGACAGCCTCGCAGCGGTACTTCGGGAAATCGGTGCGCGATGTGAGTGTTGCAGAAGCTGCAATGCTGGCCGGTTTGCTTAAGGCGCCAGAGCGGTATAATCCGCGCCGCTTCCCGGATCGCGCGATACAGCGTCGCAACACTGTTATAGAGCTGATGCGGCGCGCGGGTGCGGTATCCGATGCGGATGCTTCACTTGAGAAGGCGTACCCACTTCAGATGGCGCAGCGCACTGAGTCGGGTGATCTGGCGCCCTATTTCGTGGAGTGGGTCCGTCAGACTCTGGAGCAGCACTTCGGCAGATTGCTTTACGAGCGCGGACTCAAGGTGTACACAACGCTCGATGCGGATATGCAGGCAGCGGCCGAACGCTCACTTGAGACGCAGCTGCAAGCGATTGAGTCCGGCAAGCATGGCCCTTACAGCCATCTCACATACGAAGCGTTTGTGGCGAAGAACGCCGAGTCGCAGGATTCGCGCAACCAGGCCAATTCGCCGTATCTGCAGGGTGCGTTTGTCGCACTGGAGCCTCGCTCTGGTGCTGTGCGTGCGTTGATTGGCGGGCGTGACTTTGAGGACTCGAAGTTCAACCGTGCGGTACAGGCTCTGCGTCAGCCCGGTTCTACTTTCAAGCCGGTGGTTTATTCAGCCGCGATAAGGAGCGGGCTGCCACCTGCGCACATAGTTGAAGACGCGCCGATCGTGATGGACCAGGCAAGTGGCGATCCATGGACTCCACAGAATTTCGATCTCAAGTTCCAGGGCCCGATGCCGATGCGTCAGGCGCTTTATCAATCGCGCAACCTCGCTGCGATACGCGTTGGACTTGAGATTGGTGTTGAGCCTGTGATCCGCACTGCACGCGATTTCGGGATCAGCACACCGATTCCGCCGTATCCGTCGATATTCATCGGTTCGGCAGATGTGTATCCGATCGAAATGATCGGCGCCTACTCTGTGTTCGCCAATCTGGGGCTCCGTACAACACCGCACGGCATACTGCGTGTTGAAGACGCAGATGGAAAACTGCTGTGGGAACCGTCGCCCCGCAGTGCGGTCGTGATGTCGGCAGAAGAAGCGTGGCTCATGGTGAACATGATGAAAGACGTGAACGTGCGCGGTACTGCTGCCCGCGTCTGGGCTTCCGGTTTTCATGTGCCATCGGGTGGCAAGACAGGTACCACCAACGACGGCGCCGATGTCTGGTATATCGGCTACACAGCCGACCTGGTGGCAGGCGTCTGGATGGGCTTCGATCGCCCGAAGAAGATCAAGTCGAATGCACAGGGCGGCCAGCTGGCTGCACCTGCATGGCTCGACTTCATGACGGAAGTTTACAGGCGGAAACCGCAACCTCCCGACTGGCCACGTCCGGATGGTGTTCTTGTGCGCGATGTGGATGCCGCCACCGGCAGGCTGCCGACGAGTGCGTGCATGTCACATATCGTGACTGAATTCTTTATAGCAGGCACGGAGCCGCACACTACGTGCACAGATCGCCCGCCGCCGCAGGTCAGGGGCGACAGCAGCGGTTACGAACGCGCTATCCGCGATACAACTAATCCGTTTCGTATTCCGCCGCCGTGACCGGTGATATGGAGGGCGGTAGTATCGGTTATTCTGCCGGTGAATTGGCGCGTGATGTGACTGCGGTTCCAACGGTCGATGCGCCGGTACTCCGCTTGGGGCGGACGGCACTCATCGCCGACTGGGTGGTGCCTGTAAGCGCTCCACCCATACCCAACGGCGCTGTAGTAATCGAAGACGGACGTATCAGGGCCGTTACCACAGCACGTGCGATCGAGGATGGGGAAGTTCACGCTGACAGTGTCCAGCGTTTTCGCGATGCAATCCTTACACCTGGGCTTGTAAATGTGCATTCGCATCTGGAGCTCACATCGCTGCGTGGGTTTCTGGAGGGGCTCGGGTTCGGTGCATGGTTGCGCATCCTTACAGAGCTGCGCAGCAAGGTACTGACGCCCGAAGAAATACTTACCGCGTCGCTGTCGGGGGTGCGCGAAGGGATGCTTGCCGGGATCACGACCTACGGTGATGCTGCAGCCACAGGCATCCCGCTTCGCGCAATGGCAAAGGCCGGTGTGCGCGGGATCGTTTACCAGGAGGTCTTCGGGCCGGACCCTTCGCAGAGTGCCGCAAGTATGGCGCGTCTTCGCGACGATGTAGCGAGACTCCGGGGCGACTGTAACGAACGCGTGCAGCTGGGTGTATCGCCGCACGCACCGTACACAGTTTCACAGCCGCTATTTGAAGCGGTCGCAGACTTTGCATTGTCAGACGGACTGCCGATATCTATCCACATCGCTGAAAGTCGTGCGGAATCGGAGTTCGTGCAGCAGTGGCGCGGTCAATTCGCTGAGGGGTTGCGAGTGCGCGGTATAGCGGAGGCGCCGCTCCACCGCTCACCGGTTGAGCTCCTTAACGCCACCGGAGTACTTGCTTCTAAACCGCTTCTGGTTCATGCCGTACACATAGACGCACAGGACGCGGCACTTATTGCTGAACATGGCGCTGCCGTTGCGCACTGCCCGGTTTCCAATGCGCGGCTCGCGCAAGGGATGTCACCAGTCGCTCTCCTTGCCAATGCCGGTGTCGCAATCGGGCTCGGCAGCGATTCCGTTGCAAGCAACAACCGCATGGATATTCTGGCCGAAGCGCAGCAGGCAGTGCTTGTTGCAGCCGTACACCCGGAGCACCCGCTTGGTCTTACAGCACACGACGCCCTTACTATGGCCACCCTTGGCGGCGCGCGCGCACTCGGCTTGGAAAGCGATATCGGCTCGCTGGAAGTCGGTAAGGCCGCCGATATTGCGGTATTTGATGCGCAAAGCGGTCGCTACGGACCGGTCTTTGATCCTGAAGTGACACTAGTTCACACGCTGGCTGGAAGCCCGCAACTCAGGTTGCTCTTGATCGATGGGAACGCAGTGGTGTATGAAGGGGAGACCACCAACCTGGATGCAGGGGAGCTGCGTTCCGGGATGCGCACCATCGCGGACAAGCTCGAAGCCTGGCGGAATTGAAGGGTCGCTGGGGTGTGATGCCCTTCAATGCGACGGTGTGGGGTGTTAAGGTGTAGTAACTGATTCCAACGGAGGAGACAGGTGGTTGCTGGCTGTCTCGCACTGAATGCCTCGTATGAACCGCTTACGATGGTTCCTGTGCGACGTGCGCTCCGGCTTGTCATAGATGGCAAAGCGGAGCTGGTAGAAGCCGATGCCGGGCGTCCGGTACGATCGGAACGGATCGTGCTGCCGCGACCGGCTATTATCCGTCTTGTGCGCTTTGTACACGTTCCGCGCCGCTTCCGCCGTCAGGTCACCAACACTTTTCTCTTTGCGCGCGATGCGTACCGCTGCCAGTATTGCGGGCGCCAGTCGTCAGAGCTCAAGCAGCGCGAATCGCTCACCCGCGACCACATCATTCCGTTGTCGCGCGGTGGGCTCAACGAGTGGACGAACGTCGTCACTGCATGCAGCAGCTGCAATACGCGCAAGTCCAACAGGCTCCCGGTTGAGATCGGGATGTATCCGCTGCACGAGCCGGTGGAACCGCATTTTGTGCACCTGAGCTGGGCGGTGCGCAGGCTTACACCGACGCAGGCGCGTTACATCCGGTTGTTCTATGGTGAGGCGATGCTGCGGCAGGTGGAACGCATGGATCGTGCAGGCGTTCACGTCAAGATGATCAATTCCTGAGCGCCGCCTGGTCGGAGTGACTGGACCTTAGCTGGTTCTGATC
Source organism: uncultured Gemmatimonadaceae bacterium (assembly GCA_964506655.1). GTDB lineage: Bacteria > Gemmatimonadota > Gemmatimonadetes > Gemmatimonadales > Gemmatimonadaceae > Gemmatimonas. The sequence continues at coordinate 32,108 of CAZDMG010000005.1, read as the reverse complement.
GTATTCTGACCAGACGCTGAGCGGATTCTGATTAACACCTGATCGAAGCCTGACCGTAGTACCACACAGTCAGTAATGAAAAACAGCCGAACGCTGTTCAAGGCGTCGCACCTGACCGCCGAATATGCGTGACGCCAGCCGCACAAAGCCACGGGTGATCGCTGTGCCGGGGTTGCGCCGCCCCTGTACTGCTGGAGCTGCTTCACCCTTGAGCCAACGTCTGACTTCGTCGAGATCGCGGTACTCAATCGTCTGTACATCCACCTGCACGTTGTAGTAGTTCTTGCGTCCACGACGTGGCTCGACCATGGGTGGACTGAAGGGCATTTCGCTTGCGATCCTGGCGTCTGTGAAACGCGCGAAAGTGCCGAGTGGTGTGATGCTGTCGGTGGTAACACGTGCGACCATATAGGTGCGCTCGATGACGTCGTAGCGGATAATGACATCCCATTCGTAGCGACCCGCCAGTTCGTCGAACCAGCGACCTTCCGACCAGAGCTCAGCGCGCATATGGAGGCGCGTGGGGAAGCCGCTTCGCAGCAGTTCGTCGAAACTGGGGCCGCTGAGTACACCGCGCACAGCAACCGACACCGGAGTGCCGGCTGCAGCCACGCGAATATCAATGCGCGGCGGACCGACACTCTGGGGTGCACTGTTCGCTGCCGGTATAGCCAGCAGTAACAGCAGGATGAAGAAAGCCTTCAGTCGCACGTTCGTCAGAAGCGTCTTCCGAGGCGTACAAACACGTTGGCGCTTTCACCGCCGTAGGTGACCGCTTTCGCGATGTAGACGCCGAATGTGCCGAAATCGAATCCGCCACCGACATCCGTGCGCCAGCTGCTGAAGGCCGGCGATACACTTGTTATATCGAATTCCGATTCCGACCCCTGGATCCGGGGCGACCAGCCGCGGCCGCTGTTTGCAAATAGCACCCAGTTGCCGTCGGCGTTGAACCTCGATGTGTACCAGCGCGAGTCGCCGTAGTCCCGATCGCCAAACAGGTGGATCCTTATGTCACCTTTGAACTCGGCTTGCACCAGCGCCATACGCTGACAGTTGGCCGGCCGCCCCGCTGCTGCGTATTCAACAGGCTGTACTGCCACGCAGGTGCCGGAGTCGTAAGCATCGGTCATAAGGCGACGGAAGTCGTAACCCGGAAGCGCACCCACACCGCTCACTGCGAAGCGGCGCTGCTGTGGAAGTGGGCTGCCGTGCAACCAACCGCCAGTAACCAGCCTGAGATTGAGTTGCGCACCGGGGCCGAGTCGATTGTAGCGTCGCACGTCCATGAAAATGCGACCCCACGAAGTGTGCATGGCAGCCGGCAGTGGTTCGTCGCTTGCAACCGGTTCGTAAAACGGGGTGTTGTAAGGTGAGCGACGCACCAGATCGCCCGTGCCGCGTTCGTATTCGATGTGAGCCAGCCAACCTGTGCGCGGCATGTCGACATTGTTCCGGGTGTCAGCGTCGGCTGAAAGTGTAAGGAGGCGGACAACGCCTTCGTCAGCGAGAGGATTGGCGCGCCATTCGATATCGCTGTTGAAGATCGTCCACGGATCGCGCGCAGCACGCGATGTCCAGCGTTCAGTACCATACGAGAGCGCAGCAGAGAACCGGCGTTCCTGGAAGAGACGTGCGTAAACGCTGCCGCCATGTCGATTCCAGAAATCGCGGTAGTCGCGGGTAAAGAGGAACGCTGCCAGACTGGCTTCACCATCGGACAGTTGCCACTTCTCAACGGCGTCCACTTCATCGAAGAGCCGACCGCCTATAGCGAGCCCGCTTTCCTTCAATGGCCGCGCCTCCAGCCACACACGGTGTCCCAGGTCTTCGTGCGAATCGAAACTGTTGCCAAGCCGGACTATCCCGTAGCCTTCAAAATCAAAGCGGGCCTCGCCCAGCGTCCACCGCAACCGCGGTCCGATATAGAGCGGCAGCCCTTCAACGCGGTTGTACGTATGTGCTGCGCTCAGGAAGATCTCGGCGCGGGTGTTCTGATCATCGCTTGTGTAGCGCCAGCGCTGCCACCGCGCAGTCATTTCGTTGTCCGCTTCCGGTATCAGCTCCGATTCAACTTCCCGGTAGCGGAGCCGTGCGCTCCACGCCCGGATGTCACCGGATACATAGCCACCCGGTACCACGGTGCCGCCGACTACAGTGATATTGCGCTGCACAACTGCCGTTGATGACAGAACGACGTCACCATTTATAACCACCAGTTGGCCGGTAATAACACCGCGTATGGTTACCGGCCCATCCAGGACTGCGAGGTCGCCATCGATGGTATCCTGTGGCGCCAGCTCGAAGGGGCCACGTGCACGCTTCGTTCCAGGTGCGTTGTATAAAGCGGTTATTTCATGGACGATATCGCGCGGGAGTGCACCTTCGCGCTCAGCACGGGCAGGCTCCTGCGCGCGAGTCACTGAAGGAACCGTGGGGAGCAACAGCGCCCCCGGGATAAGGCATAGGAGAATCGCCGGTTTCAATAGTGGCTTACTCACCACGCGGTTCATCTCATGCTTCATTACGCGGTTCATCACGCGTTTCGTCTCATGCTTCATCACGCGTTTCATCACGTGCCTCGCCTCATGCTTCATTACGCGTCTCACCATGCGCTTCACCTGGCCCTGCGAGGCCGAGTCGCCGCATGCGTCTGTAAAGGTTTGGCCGGTTGGTCTGGAGCAGACGGGCTGCATCCGCGACGTTCCCTGCACTCTCAGCGAGTGCCGCTGAGATAAGCTGGTGTTCGTATGCATCGAGTGCCTCGCTTAGAGGGAGGGGTGGGATCTCTGCAGTGGCTGTATTGCCGGTGGGTGTGTTGCGTGATTGGGCAGCAGCAAGTGTATCGGTGCTTTTGGAGTGGTTTACGTCTGTTGCAGGTATAACTTCGCGGACTTCACGCGCGGTCACTCTTTCGCCCGGGTGCAGGATCGCGATCCGTTCCACCACATTGGCGAGTTCACGCACATTGCCGGGCCAGCTGTAGGCGGCGAGCGCTGCAAGTGCATCTGGTGTCCATTCTCCGCGTGCGCGCCCTGTGCGTGCACGCAACCGCTCGCAGAAGTGCTCAACCAGGGCTTTCAGGTCGCCGGGTCGGTCGCGCAGTCGCGGCAAGTGAATCGGTATGACATTCAACCGGAAGAGGAGATCTTCGCGGAAGGTGCCGTCAGCAACGGCGCGCACGAGGTCTTTATTGGTCGCCGAGATAATGCGTACGTCGATGCGTATGGGTTTACCGCCGCCGACACGTTCGATTTCACGGGCTTCGATTGCGCGGAGCAGCTTGGCCTGCGCTTCCAGGCCAAGGTCGCCTACTTCGTCCAGAAACAGCGTGCCGGTGTGCGCAAGTTCGAACCGCCCTATGCGGCGCTCAGTGGCGCCGGTGAAAGCACCGCGTTCATGTCCGAACATTTCACTTTCGACGAGATCGCGCGGTATCGCAGCGCAGTTAACGCGCACAAAGGGTCGGTCTTTCCGCGGGCTGGCCAGATGAAGCGCAGCTGCTACCAACTCCTTGCCGGTACCTGAGTCGCCTGTGATGAGAACACGCGCATCGGTGGGTGCGACGCGCGCTATAAGTGCACGCACATCGCGCATCGCAGGTGAATCGCCCACCATATCGCCGCGGATGCCGAAATCCTCCCGCAGTGTGCGTGCAGCGCGCCTGGCCTGGCGGAGCTCGTAAGCCGACGCAAGCGCGAGGAGCACGCCTTCAGGTGTCAGCGGTTTTTCGAGGAAGGTGAAAGCGCCGAGCCGGGTTGCGCGCACAGCATCTGAAAGGGCAGCCCGTCCGCTCATCATTACCACAGGGAGCTCGGGGCGCAGTTCGCGCAGCCGTCCAAGCAGGGCGATCCCGTCGAGCTCACCGGGCATCATGAGGTCGATCAGCGCAATGTCCGGTTCCATTGTGTTGGCCAGAGCCAGCGCGCTCACGCCATCCGAGGCGTCGCGCACGTCGTAACCCTCGGCCTCCAAGAGCGCCGTGATCATCCGCCTGATATTCGGCTCGTCGTCGACTACGAGTACACTGGGCATCAGCAGCTCTCTTTATTGTTCGTCACGTTGTACCTTCTGCACCGTCTCCCCTGGAGTGAGCAACAGGGAGCAGGATGCTGATTCGGGTACCGTTTGCCGGGTCGGAGGAAGCAGAGATGGTTCCGCCGTGCGCTTCTATAGTCTGCCGTACTATGGCGAGTCCAAGTCCGGTGCCGCCGGGTTTGGTAGTCACATACGGATCAAAGATGTGCGCCAGGACGTCTGCTTTGATGCCGACGCCCGTGTCATGTACACTGATACTCACTGCTTCGTTCTTGTCGATCCGGCCGGTGTCGACAGTAACAGCGACTGTACCGTTGTCGCCGCATGCTTCGACGGCATTGATGAGGACATTGGAGACGGCGCGCACCAGTGGTTCGTGATAACCTGTAACAAGCGGGACCGGGTGTACAGTGAGATCGAGTGTCAGCCGTTCGGGGACGGTGGAGCTGGCGACTCTGGACACGAGCTCCCCGACATCGATCTCCGACCATGCACCGTCTGGCATCCTTCCGAACTGCGCGAAGCTGCGCGCCATGGTGTCGAGGCGTGCGGACTCTTCAGCGAGCACTTCCACGCTCTCCTGCAGTTCGGGAGGTACATCGCGGCGGAGTCGTGCGACTGCAAAGCGGATAGGTGTCAGCGGGTTCTTGAGTTCATGCGCAAAGCGGCGTGCAGATTCGCGGAGTGCTTCAGCGCGCTCGGCTTCGACAGCGCGCCGTCTGCCGTCTTCGAGCTCGGCGGCCATCGTGCGCATACCGCTTCTGAGCACATCGAATTCCGGCGCACCGCGGCGTTGCGCGCGCTCGGGGAGCGCCTTGCCGGATCGGATGAGTCCTGTCCAGCCGACGAGTTCGTCGAGTGGTCGGCTGAGCTGCCGGCTGAGGTGTCCGGCAACACGGGATGCACCGACGGCTACGAGGACTATCACGACGAGTCCGGCAAGTGCGACCAGGCGCATCGTGCGCCGTGCCACGTAGCCAAAGCGCTTTGCCAGCTCGACGGACGCGCGGACTTCGGTTTCGTGCCGATCGACGGCTTCCCGCTGCTCAGGCGACATGTCGAGCGGTTTGACGGCGGCAAAGGCGTCTTCGGCGCTTCGGGCGACCCGTTCCCATGCCTGGTCTGCGGAGAAGAGAGACAGCGCACGGTTGGCAGTGGCCGCGAAGAGGAGCGTCACCACGACGGTAGGGATCAGTGCGAAAAGGAGGAGAATCGCAAAGAGACGCGACCGGAATGGCGGACGCGTCGGTTCCCTGCTGTTTTCCCGGTTTCCGGGATCCGGCTCTACCGGGAGTGGCGTATCGCTCTGGCTCAGCTTCCGCATCTCCTTCATATAAGGTAATTTACGTGGCTGTACCCGGCATGTACGCCCTGAGGGGGTAAAGTGCGCGGGTCGCCTGCAGTACGTATCACTATCGGAGTGGAATGGCAACATCGTGGTCCCTCGCCCCGCTGATCGAGAGTCGTGCCCGGGAAAATCCCGACCGCACGATTGCGATAAATGGGGAACGGACATGGAGCTACGGGCACGTCGAAAGGCAGGCGTCGTCACTGGCTGCAGCGCTGACTGAACTCGGACTTGGAAGCGGGGACCGCATCGCGGTCAACCTGCCCAATTGCATCGAGTGGGTGGTGTCGCTGCTGGCCTGTGCGAAGCTAGGTGCCGTCGTGGTTCCAGTGAGTCCGCGTCTCAGTATGGTGGATCTGCGCTATCAGCTGCGTCATGCAGAGGTAAGCGCAGTAATCACCGTCGAAAAGCTGCATGGAGTTGACTTCCTGCAGCGCTTTGAGGATATGCTGGGCGATCTTCCCGACCTTCAGTATGTAGTGACGGTCGGGGACGAGGAGCTGTGGTACGACGACCGGATCTTTCAGTTTGAGGATCTGGTATCAAGTGGCAACGGCCGCGCACTGCGGCAGGTGGAGATCACCGACGATGCCGACATGGCGGTGCTTTACACGCCGGGCACAATGGGGAAACCCAAAGGTGTCAGGGTGTCACGCAGAGCCGTGGTTGAGAATGCGGTAGCTGCACTCGATGTATTGCAGCTTTCCGACGGGGATCGCGTACTGGCTGCGATTCCCTTCTTCGCTGCATTTGGTTTCAGCGCAATGGTCGGGGCTCTGGCCAAGGGGAGCACACTGGTGCTTCTTCCTGTCTTCGACGCCGGCGGTGCCATCCGGCTCATTGCGAAGTGCGAGGTCACGGTGCTGCACGCAGTCTCCACGATGTACCACATGCTGGTACGCGATCCTGCCTTCAGCGAAGGTGCGATGCGTACGCTGCGCAGTGGTGTGATTGCGGGGAGTTCAGTGCCGGAAGAGCTGGTAAAGCGGGTACGGCAGTGGTGTGATGTACTGGTAGCATACGGTCTCACAGAGACCGGTCCGGTTGTGACCATCACACGCCCTTCCGATACGGAAGAGCGACGGAACACCACGGCAGGGTATCCATTACCTGGTGTCGAGGTCATGGCAGTTGATGTTGTGACGGGCACACTTCATGGCCCCGAAGCGGTCGGTGAGATCGCAGTACGCGGGCCTGGACTGATGCGGGGGTATCTCCGCATGCCGGCGGAAACAGCCAGAGTTCATACGCCGGAAGGATTCTTTCTCACAGGTGATCTCGGGATCATCGATGAGGACGGATATGTAAGGATTATCGGACGTCGGCAGGAGACAATTTCACGCGGAAGCTTCTTGCTTTATCCGCGTGAAATAGAGGATCGCCTCCGTACTCATCCGGCAATCGACGATGTATGCGTCATCGGAGTTCCCCATGAAATTCTTGGTGAACAGGTGTGCGCGTGCATCGTGCTGGTGGAAGGAGCTGTCGTTACCGGAAGCGAAATCAAACGCTTCGCGCAGGAGACGATGGCCGACTACAAAGTACCGGATCTCGTACGCTTTTTTGACGCCTTCCCCATGACGGGGAACGGCAAGATACGGCGTCGGGAACTCATGCGCGCAATTGCGCTTGAACAAACAGCAACACACTAAAAGGCAGGACATGACTCCACGACAACTCCGGCCGGCCCAATCGGTGCCGCGCCGTGCTGTCGCGCCGTTTCACAGCGGACCGCAGGCAGCGTCGGGCAATACAGGCCCGGCATTCACAAATTCACCACACGCAGCACTGCTCATTGATTTTGACAATGTGACCATGGGGATCCGGTCGGATCTTCAGGCAGAGCTGAGGACTCTCCTCTCAAATGACATTGTAAAGGGAAAGCTCACCGTACAACGCGCCTACGCCGACTGGCGGCGCTATCCGCAGTACATTCTTCCGCTCACCGAGTCGTCAATCGATCTCATCTGGGCGCCGGCCTACGGTTCCGCCAAGAAGAACGCAACCGATATCAGGCTTGCAATCGATGCACTCGAACTCGTCTTCACACGCCCGGAGATCGGTACGTTCATTCTCCTCTCCGGTGACAGCGATTTCTCAACTCTCGTAATCAAACTCAAGGAATACGGGAAGTACGTGATCGGTGTCGGTATCCGCGAATCGTCCAGCGATCTGCTGGTGATGAACTGCGATGAGTACTACTCGTACAACGCACTCGCCGGACTCGTGAAGAGCGGTGAAGACGAATCAACCAGATGGGACCCGTATCAGCTCGTGACCGAAGCGCTCAACCGCATGAAGCGCAACGACGATGTGATGCGTTCCGACCGGCTCAAGCAGGTCATGCAGGAGATTGATGCGTCGTTCGACGAAAAAGACCTCGGCATGCCCAAGTTCTCCCGCTTTGTGCAGGAAGCTGCACACCGCGGTCTGATAAAAGTTTCGAAGCTGGAAAGCGGTCAGCTGGAAGTTGATCTTCCGGACGGCTCATCGAATGGTGATGCGCCTCAGGCAAAGGCGACCGCTGCCGAGAGCGCACCGGAAACCCGTCGCGACCGGGATCAGAACGGAGACCGTGATCGCGGTGGTCGCCGCAACCGCCGCGGCAGAGGTCGCGATCGCGAGACCGCTGAGCATCGCGTTGCTGCAACGCCCGTGGTTGCAACGCCTGTGGTTGCAACGCCTGTGGTTGCAACGCCTGTGGTCGTTGATACTATCAGCACTGATATCGACCCGGCGCAGGCACCGTCGCCGTCTGTAACAGCTGCTGCAACGCCAGCTGCGGCAGCAACGCCTGCGGCAGCAACGCCTACACCAGCATCGGCTGTGTCGTCCGGCAAGCCGGCGCAGGCTGGAGCACGTACTCTGCAGAAGGTCGGCGCAAGTGGTGAACGACTGACCCGTAACGATGCATTCGATCTGGTCAAGCGTGCAGTTGAATCGCTTGTCACAGGTGGTGAGGCCGTAAAGGCCAGCGCAGTCCGACAGCGCGCGTATGAACTGCTTGGGCGCGACAGTGAATCGCTCAGTGAACGCGGCTTTGAGCGCATACTCAAGGACGCACACGATGCCGACAGGATTGATCTGCGGAGACGCGGTAATGATTTCGAGGTCGCACGCGCGGTTGAGGAAGCACCGATCCAGGAGCAGCTGAAGGTCGCTGACGATGCACTCAAGGCTGCGGACGCGGCTGCAGCTGTCGGGAAGACCGCGCTGCGCGGTATGGCACATCGCGGCATCGGTGGCAAGTCGTCGATGGCAGGTCGTTCGCGCGGCGCAGCAGAGCTGCCCGCCGATCTTCTTAAGTTTGGTGTAGTGGCAAGTACGAAAGCCAAGGCTCCGCTTGGCGGAGAGGCTGAAGCTGCAACGGCTGCAACGGCTGCAACTGGCGTGGCAGATGCAGGGATCGCTGCGATAAAGGACGGCTCTGGCGCACAGGTTGCCGCGAAAGAGGCTCCTAAAGACGCTCCGGGTGCGAAAGGTACTGCACGCACTCAGCGGAAATCCGGAGCCCCGAAGAAAGCAGCGAAGTCGGCTGCGAAGACAGCGACCAAAGCTGCTTCCAAAACCGCTTCCAGGTCTGCGACCAAGACTGCGACCAAGACTGCGACCAAGGCTGCAGGCAAGTCCGCTGTTAACGCTGCTGACAAACCCGCGGCTAAGAAGACCGCGCCCAGGTCCGCAGGCGCTAAGAAGTCTGCTTCCGCAAAGACTGCTACAAAGCCCCAGCAGTCGGGGAGTAAACGTGAAAGCAAGACGGCAACGAAAGCCTGAGCCTCACGCGCAACCGGAAGTTGTGAACGCCGCCCCACCCTGGGCGGCGTTTCACAATGCGCCACAAAAAGAACGGTCGCACGATGCAGGACTTTCGCGTGAAACGCTGCTCCCTGAGTCGCTCCGCAAAACCATACCACTCCCTGCTTCCTTTTATAACCGTGAGCCTGATATCGTCGCTCGCGAAATGCTTGGCACGGTCGTGTATACTGCGGTAAATGGCATCGTAACCAGCGGACGGATCACCGAGACTGAGGCTTACATGGGCCCGCTGGATCCTGCATGTCATGCAATAGCAGGGCGCACTCAGCGGACGTGGCATCTCTTTGGGCCACCCGGCATTGCCTATGTCTATCTCATTTACGGGATGTATTGGTGCCTGAATGCCGTAACCCTTGAAGAAGGGTTCGGGAGTGCAGTCCTTATCCGTGCAATCGAACCGATCGACGGAGTCAGCTATATGCGGGAACGGCGCGTGCGTGCAAAGCGCGACAAGGATCTGGCAAACGGTCCCGGGAAGCTATGTGCCGCATTGGGTGTGAACCGCGCAATGGATGGAGCTCCACTGACAGGCGGGAGTGCTATCACGATTGTGAGTGGCACTCCCGTACCCGATTCAGATGTCATTATCGGACCGCGCGTCGGGATCACGAAGGCAGTGAGCTGGCCGCTCCGCTTTCGCGTGGCATCCGCGATCTGACTGCGGCACCGTGCGCTGCTACTTAAGCAACCTGGTGTTGCGGGCGGCGCGCACGATTCAACCGTACGCTACTTAAGCAACCCCGTCTTGCGGCCGACGCGCTTGAATGCTTCGACGACCTGATCGAGGTCGTCGCGTGTATGTGCCGCGCTCACCTGACAGCGGACGCGCGCTTGGCCCTGTGGTACAACGGGGAATCCAAAGCCGGTAACAAACACCCCTTCGCCAAGCAGGAGGTCACTCATCTGAATGGCGAGTGATGTCTCACCGACGATGATTGGCACAATGGGCGTCTCACCCGGGAGCGGTGAGAAGCCCGCCTCCTGTATTGCGGCGCGGAAATATCGGGTGTTCTCACGCAGTGTCCGGACCCGCTCGGGGTGTGCGTCTGCGTACTTCACAGCTGCCAGTGCAGATGCTGCAACAGTTGGTGGCAGTGCATTGGAAAAGAGCTGAGGGCGCGATCGTTGTGTCATCATATCGCACAGTGCGTCAGATCCGGCGATGAATCCGCCGGCTGCGCCACCGAGTGCCTTGCCCAGTGTGGAGGTGATGATATCGACTTCGCCGAGCACGCCGAAGTGTTCCGGGGTACCGCGTCCGTTCTCGCCGAGTACTCCGGTGCCGTGCGAATCATCGACTCCGACGATGGCGTCGTGGTCTCTGGCGAGCTGGAGGATATCCGGGAGCTTTGCAATTGAGCCTTCCATCGAGAAGACGCCGTCGGTCCATATGATGCGTCTGCCGGCACCTTTTGCGCTGATGAGTTTCTCGCGCAGGTCATCCATATCGCTATGGCGATAGACAGCAGTGGTGCACTTGGTGATGGATTTGGCGAGCCGTACCGAGTCGATGATGGAGGCGTGGTTGAGCGCATCGGAAACAACGAAGTCGCCTTCCCGCGCCAGTGTTGGCGTGAGGGCTTCGTTGGCGTTCCATGCTGACACGTAGGTGAGCGAGGATTCAGTGCCAACGAATGCTGCGAGCGCCTTTTCCAGCTCCCGGTGAACGGTAAAGGTGCCGCAGATGAATCGTACTGAAGCGGTACCGGCTCCGAAGGTGTGGAGCCCGTCGATGCCTGCCTGCACGACGGATGGTTCGTTGGCGAGACCTAAGTAGTTGTTGGAGGAGAGCACGATGACTTCACCGCGTCCTTCCATGCGAACGCGGGCACCCTGCGGTGACTCGAGGTGATTGAGCTGTTTGTATACGCGATCGGCCTTGAGTTGGTCGATCTGCTCCCGGAGTTCAGCGGTAAGGGTTTTGTTGGCCATCAGAAGTAAGTCCTTGATTGAGCGGTTGTGCGTAGTGCGTAGCGCAGTGTGGCTGCCGGTGTGTGGTGCTGTCAGTCTATGGAGAGAATGATTTTTCCGGCCATGCCGTTCTTGATGAGGTGCATGGCTTCGTCGATTTCTTCGAGCGGGAGCCGGTGCGTAATGACCGGTGTCGGGTCGAAGTTGCCGGAGCGAATGAAGCGGGTGACCTGGTGCCAGGTTTCGTACATTCGTCTGCCGACGACTCCGTAAACGGTGAGCCCCTTGAAGATGATTTCGCTGGCGAAGTCGATATCAACGGTGCGTGTGGGGATGCCGAGCATGTTGACGCGTCCACCGGGTCGGGCGAGTGCGAAGGCCTGATGGATAGCGGATGGTACGCCTGAGAGTTCGAGTACGACGTCGGCGCCGTTACCCTGAGATGCCGCCATGACTTTGGCTTCAGCGTCCTGTGGAAGGACGGCATCGTGTGCGCCCATAGTGCGTGCGAGTTCGAGTCGATTCGGGTTGACGTCAGTTGCTATGATGTGAGCAGCACCTGCGGCTTTGGCGACTCCGACGGCGAAGGCACCGATGGGGCCGCAGCCCGTTACGAGAACGATTGCACCTGCGAGATTGGCGGAGAGGGCAGTGTGGAAGGCGTTACCCATTGGGTCATGGATGCTTCCGATATCGAGTCCGATGGAGTCATCGAGGTGCCAGACATTGGATGCGGGCATAGCGATGTATTCAGCGAAGCAGCCGTCGCGATCGACACCGATGATCTTTGTGGATGGGTCGACGTGTCCCTGACCTGTGCGTGAGAAGATGGAGTGTTCGTCGACAATGTGTCCTTCAGCAGTGACGCGATCACCGGGCTTGACGCCTTCAACGAACTCGCCGACTTCGACGACTTCACCTGCAAACTCGTGTCCGACGATGAACGGCGGTTTGCAACGACCCTGAGCCCAGGGATCCCAGTCGTAGATATGAACATCGGTTCCGCAGACTCCGGCGAACCGAACGCGGATAAGGACTTCATCGGCGCGGATGGTGGGAACGGGGACGTCTTTGAGTTCCATGCCGGGTTGAGCGGCGGTTTTAACGAGTGCTTTCACTCGGACTCCTGTATGTTGACATGCGGTGAAGACGGGATGTTGAGCGGCCGTATCAGGAGAGAAAGATAGTGGGGCAGCGGTGGTTCCGAGGTTGTCCTGGAGCCCCGGATTGAACAAATCGCGGACGTTCTTTAACCCTGCTATTGCTTTTCGTAAAGAACTGCACGTATATTCGCGTGAATTAAACGACTTGCGCGTGGTGTTTACATCCTCTTCGGAGGGCGCGCGTCCACTGTAACGAAACTGCGTGGCGATATCGGGACGCAAGTTTAAACAGACGGCAGACGCTTCGGCCGGAGCGTCGGGTTATTCAGTCGGCGTGTTTACACAGCTGGCGGCGCTGTCGTCTCCCTCCTCTAAGTCAACTGTTGCATTCAGCCGTGGGCTGAGCCGCGGAATCGTTGCGCTCGCCGGCATTCAGTTTTCCATTATTCATTCTTCAACGAAGCCTTCTACGAAGCCTTCAATCACCATGAACGTGACGCTGGTGCGGTATTCAGCGTCCATGCTTAAGCCTGTCGCGATGTACGTGCACACGTGATCGGCCCAGGTCTGTGCGTGTTCCGCGGAACGCGTACGGAACGCAGAGCGAAGCATCAGGCAGCACGAGCTGCACGGTGTAAGCGCTGCGTCGCTCACCATTCCACCGGGGGATTGGGAGCACCACAACTCCTTATACGGAGATAAGCACGATGGCACCAGCCAAAAAGGCTGCGAAGAAAGCAGCCCGTAAGAAGACCGCAAAGAAGGCCGTCCGTAAGAAGACAGTCAAGAAGGCGGCACGTAAGAAGGTAGCAAAGAAGGCCGGCCGTAAGGTCGCGAAGAAGGCGGGTCGCAAGAAGACCGCCAAGAAGACCGTACGCAAGAAGACCGCAAAGAAGGCGGGTCGCAAGAAGGTCGCAAAGAAGGCAACCCGTAAGAAGGTTGCCAAGAAGGCGGCTCGTAAGAAGGTCGCTAAGAAAGCTGGCCGTAAAAAGACAGCAAAGAAGGCTGCCAAGAAGGGAGCAAAGAAGGGTGCACGTCGTAAGACGGTCAAGCGCGCCAAGAAGGCCGCTGCACCTGCTCCTGCAGCAGCATAACCAGTTCTACCTGGAACAAACGAAAGGCGCCGGCATGTCTGCCGGCGCTCTTTCGTTTTCCGCTCAGTTATTTATTGATCGCTGCCTGGCAGCGGCTGCACTTTCTCTTCAGTGCGCTACAAGCTCGGTTTCGTGCTCGTCAACAATGGACGGCAGAAGCTCGGTGTCATCCGGATCCGGGCCCCACACAAAAGCTGAAAAGCGTGTAGGCTCGGGCGTGTACCCACCGTCTGATACTACTATGCCAAGTGGCTCTGTAATTCCTGATTTCTGTTGGTTACTCATATCGGGCGCACTCTCCACCCATAAGTCTGGTACTGGTCAACTCTGGGCAGACACCGCCCAGTTCATCGTACCGACTATTAATGCATATCCCGGGCCACCATCACAGAAAACGTAAGCTGTTGCAGTAGCAGCGGTTACGCTGAGACATGAAACTGGTTGTCGCAAAGTGAAACGCGAAACTTTCCGCCAGTGTGTCTTATTGATACGTCTACGACGCTTTGCGGGCGACGAATATGCCGCCGTTCCTTACATCGTTTTCAATCGAGACCTGCCAGCCGCGATAGCGGGACGCCAGTTCTTCGAGCATGCTGCCGGTGGCGCCTTCCGTGCCGAGTGCTATGGTTTCAACCAGGTGGACCCCACCGTCTGCGGTGGCACTTTGGAGGACCTGAATGACGCGTGCGCGTTCGGCGGCGGACAGGCCGGAGAATGCGGCAGGTGAGCAGACGACAGCGTGCAGTTCTACGTCGGGCGCCCAGTCGGAGAGGTGTGCCCGCTGACTTCTTACACGCTCGGTGATACCTGCTGCGGCAGCGGCTTTAACGACGCGTTCGACGGTATCCTCTTCTTCTTCGAGCGCTGTAACGGCGCAGCCATGTGCGGCTAGATACAGAGCGCGCCCTTCCTGCGGATGCCCAGCCACAAGGACATGCCCTTCCACAGAGTCCTGGAGGGCTCTCACAAAGGGTGCATTGGCATCGAATCCCCAATGTTCGGGCTTACGGTACTGTTCCAGCACCTTGAGCCGTCTCCGTTTCCAGGTACTGTAGGTCGGGAGGTTGATACGTCGTGCGATGATCCTGTCGACTTCCTGCCAGATCAGGAGTTCTGTCAGGGCGAACTGCAACTGGGAGCGAATTGATTCTGCTGCTTCATCTCCGATCTTCAGCAACGTATGACGCGGGATTGAGTCCTTGTAATACTCAATCTCGGATTCGACGAAGACCTCGTATTCGTGCTTGAGTGAGCGCGGAGAATTGAATGAGATAACGCGTGCCTGTTGAGGGTTGTGCACAAGCTAAGAAGACATCAGCATTTCGCAAGAGGTCGGCGCTATCAGGATTGCAGATTGACTGTCCTTATGTCCTGGTGAGTAATGACTCCTGACCAGCCCGCTCACTCAACCCGACGTGTGTGCGCCTTGGTGAGAGACGCACGCAGAACATCGTCGAAGCATCGGAGTGTCTCCGCCGAACAGCGTTGCCAGCTGAACTTTGATAGCTGGGATGGGATGCGGCTCAGCAGCTCTGGACGCAGCGAGTCGTCAGTCAGCAGCCGGTTCATCTGACGCAGAAGGTCGTTCGCGTCAGTCGGCTCAAAATAGAGGACTGCATCGCCGCCTACTTCAGGGAGTGAGCTGGCGTTGGCACAGATGACCGGCGCGCCTGCGGACATCCCTTCCAGTACCGGGAGACCGAATCCTTCGTAAAGGGAAGGGAATATGAGTGCCGTTGCACGGGCGTAAAGAGTGTGAAGTTCGTTGTCGTCTACGTAGCCGGCAAAGCGGAGCCAGCTCGCGCGGTGAGTGCTCGCCAGACCGGCAAGACGATCGCCCGGTCCGCACAGAACAAGTGGTATCTCTGGAAGACCTGGGCCACGCTCAGAGTTCAATCGCTGCATCGCCTGCAACAGTACAGTCAGATTCTTGCGCGCTTCCTGTGCACCCACAGCAAGAAAAAAAGGACCCTCGATCCCCAGGCGCTCAACTGTCTCACTCCGTCTGCTGACACTCCCCGGAAAATCGTCAGCTCCCAATAACGTGACACAGATACGGTTGCGTTGTACCCCAAGCAGTCGCGTAACCTCGCTGGCCGTAAACTCCGAGATCGCCAGGATCCCGGAGGCACGCTGGATAGTTCGCATCGAACGGTAACGCGCCTTCTGGCGACGGATAATCTTCCACCACTTATGGTCGAACTGCAGCATTGGTACCAGGTCCATTATCGATACCACCATTGGCGCGGCAGTCGGATACATGATCCAGTTCCACGCATGCCACGACAAGTCGGCATCCGTTGCTTCCAGTTTATTTAACGGTGCTACCGTGCTCCGCTCAGCGACGATCGGTGTGGACGCAATCTGATCCCGCAACGCACCACAGTCCCGGCTCCTCGCATAAAGAGTGTACCGCACTTCCGGCCGTTCCAATGGCATCGTCTGCAACAATCGACGGACGTAACGCCCGATGCCACGTCGCTCCCTCAGGAGTCGCGTAGCTTCAATCGCAATGTGCATAGCTGTGCATAGCTGTTCGTGGCTCTTCGGGACAGACGTTCATTCCGCCATGTGGCGGACCCCTCAATCCAGGGCTTCGATCAGTGAGGCTTTGAGGTACCCGGTCTCAGGGATCGTGAGCTGCTCAGGGTGATCTGTACTTTGTACCAGCGTTGCACGGAGCGCCAGAGGGCGATGCGATGCACGCGCAGCCGAAGACAGTACATCCAAAAAGTCTGCTCGCGACAGATGAAAGCTGCAACTGGCAGTGAATAACCGTCCGCCAGGCGCAAGAAGCTTCATTGCTGAAAGATTTATTTCCATATAGCCACGACGTGCACGCTTAAGCGCAAGACGGTTCTTGGCGAACGCCGGCGGGTCCAGCACGATCGTGTCAAAGCGCCGACCTTCGTTGTACCAATCACGGAGAATATCGAAGACATCCGCCTGAACCGCTGTGACATTGCGCACACCGTTCAATTCCGAATGCTCGGCGATGCGGTCCAGAGCCGGCTTCGACATGTCCACCGCTGTGACGTGCGACGCACCACGCGCCATATGCATTGCGAAAGTGCCGTGGTACGAAAAACAATCCAGCGCCTCGCCGGTTGCAATCGTGCCCATCAGCTTCCGGTTGTCGCGCTGATCGAGGAAGGCACCCGTCTTCTGACCGTCCCATGGAGCTGCGATAAAGTTGAGCCCGTTCTCCATGTATGGCACCTGCTCCGGGACCTCGCCCGACAGAAGCACCACCTCACGCGGCAACCCCTCACGGGCACGCGCGGCCGGATCGTTGCGCGCCAGGATGCCACGCGCGCCCGTAACCTCACGGATCGCGTCTGATATCTCCGCACTCCACGTGTCCAGGCCGGCAGACAACAGCTGCACGACAACGTAGTCACCGTACCTGTCTGCTATGAGCGATGGGAGGCCGTCTCCTTCGCCATGCACTATCCGGTAAGCGTTCGTATCACTTCCGATAGCGTTGCTCCCCGATACCCGCGACGTGAATGCGGAGCGGATTTTGTTGTGCCACCATTCAGCGTCTGGTATCACCGACTCATCCCGCTCCAATACTCTGAGGCGTATCTCGGAACGCGGACTCCACAATGCCCACCCAAGCGATTCGCCACTTGCACCACGAACCCGGACTATCCCCGGTGGCACCGATGGCGGCTTTACAACATCGCTCTGGAAGACCCACGGATGACCACCCCGGACACGCGCTACAGCACGCGGCGATACTATGGCAGTTGTGTCGCTGAACGCATGCGGTCGGGTCACTGTGCCGGTTTCCCTGTAACAGCCGCACGACGCGCCTGTGCCACTGCACGCTGATGTTCGGCGTACGTATTCCTGAACTCATGACGGCCATCAACACGCGCCACAAAAAAGAGGTAGCTCACCTCTGCCGGGTTAAGCGCAGCTTCGATAGACGCGGCTCCAGGTGATGCAATCGGGCCAGGCGGCAAGCC
Source organism: uncultured Gemmatimonadaceae bacterium (assembly GCA_964506655.1). Taxonomy (GTDB): domain Bacteria; phylum Gemmatimonadota; class Gemmatimonadetes; order Gemmatimonadales; family Gemmatimonadaceae; genus Gemmatimonas. The sequence continues at coordinate 14,824 of CAZDMG010000005.1, read as the reverse complement.
ATCGTTCTGATAGGTGTTATAGCGTGACTCAACTTTCAGGTCGCGGTACATGACCCGGTTCACATGCGACGGGAGAGCATACTGAACCGTAGGATCCGCCTGCAGCCGCATATTCCGACGCAATCTGTTCCAGTACACTGCTGCAATAACAGGTCGTTCATCGGCGACGCGCGCCTCTTTCTCAACTATCGATGCCATCGTAAGCGCCTGATGACGCGTGATTCCCATGGCACGCGCACGTTCATCCCATTCGCTTTTCCACACTTCACGGAAACGGTTCGTCATCGCCTGCACCGCCTCGCGTGCAGTCGTACCCGATGGCAGGATATACGTATCCGGGAAGAGGTAACCTTCAATTGAACCCGACGGAATGTTGAATGCAGCGATAAGTGTACTGTCAGCGAGCGCTGCCCGGACCGAATCTTCGGGGACTTCAAGAACACGCGACACAAGCGGCACGATGTCACGCAGATCCAGCCCCTCGGGTACCGTGAGCGTGTGCACAATAGCACGCCCCGATACAAGGTCATCGATTATGCTGCTGTAACTTTCGCCGGTACGGAAGAGATATGTGCCGGGTTTGATCTGACGGTCGCGCCCCGAGAAGGACGCATACCAGCGGAATAGACGCGCCGACCGGATCACACCGGACCGCTTGAGTGAATCGGCCGCAACGCGGACGTTGGAGCCGCGCGCGACTACAACACGTACGCCATCGTTTGGTGTGGTCGCTGTTGAGTGGACGTCGCTGTGCGCGCTGCCGTTCGTATCAATACCTACATCCACGCGACCGTCGCTGCACGCTGTCGCCAACACGGCACCCGATACCAGCAACGCAACAAACGCTGCCCCGCGCCACCTCACTCGCCACCTCACTCGCCAGCTCACTCTCGCACTCACCCACTCACTCACGCGCCCGACGCCTCGACCGGTTCGCCCGGCTCAACGCCCGATCGCAATGCACTCAATACACTCTCCAGCAACATCGAAGCAGCAAGTGCGTCCACATCCTCCTTGCGGCCACGCACTGATCCACCCTGCTCACGGATCGCACGCAACGCGGCACTCGTTGTGAACCGCTCATCAAAGAGACGCACCGGAAGCGCCTGGCGCGCTGCCAGCTTCTGTGCCACACCCCGCACCTCCCGGCTCCGGTCCGTCTCGTCGCCGTTCAGGTCCAGTGGCAACCCAAAGACATAACCCGCAACTCCCAGCTCCTCACCACGACGCATCAGCTCTGCAATCGGTGGTCGCTTACCGGTTCGACGCGTGATCGCGCCCGCCGGAGATGCCAGTATCCCAAGTTCATCACTCACCGCAAGACCGATTCGCTTGTCGCCCCAGTCCACAGCAAGCAGGCGACCGGTCACCGTCATTCGACGCTCACGGTTCAGCCATCTGCTCAAAGAACTCCTGGTTGGAGCTGGTCCGCTCCATCCGCTTGAGCAGGAATGACAACGCTTCCTCAGACGGCATGTCAGCAAGGAATGCACGCAGCAGAAACACCCGCTTCTGCTCCAGTGGCGACAGCAGCAACTCCTCGCGACGCGTCCCCGATTTCTGAATATCAATCGCCGGGAAAATGCGACGGTCGGCCAGCTTTCTGTCCAGAACCAGCTCCATATTGCCGGTCCCCTTGAACTCCTCAAAGATGAGCTCGTCCATCCGCGAGTTGGTCTCAATCAGCGCGGTCGCCACAATCGTCAGCGAACCGCCCTCGGCGACCTTGCGCGCAGATCCAAAGAACCGCTTGGGCTTCTGCATCGCCGTCGCTTCCATACCACCCGACATGATCTTGCCACCCTGAGGCGCTATCGCATTATGCGCGCGCGCCAGACGCGTGATCGAATCCAGCAGGATCACCACATCGCGCCCGGATTCCACCAGTCGCTTGGCTTTCTCGATCACCATGTCCGCAACCTGCACATGTCGGTCCGGTGATTCGTCAAATGTAGAACTGATGACTTCCGCGCCCGGACAGGAGGCCTGCATATCCGTCACCTCCTCAGGACGCTCGTCCACCAGAAGCACGATCAGCACAATTTCCTTGTGATTCTCAAGGATGGCATTAGCCAGCTGCTGCATCAGAATCGTTTTGCCAGCCTTCGGTGGCGCCACTATCAGCGCCCGCTGACCTTTGCCAAGCGGTGCTATCATGTCACATAAACGAGTGGCTATTTCACCGTTTGCCTGCTCCAGCCTGATACGCTCATCGGGATAACGTGGCGTAAGGTTGTCGAAGCCCTGGCGCAACTTCGATTTTTCGGGATCACCGCCGTTAATTTGCTCCACCTTCAATAATGCGAGGTATCGCTCACCCTCCTTCGGTGGACGAACTTCCCCCATCACCGTATCACCGGTACGGAGGTCGAACCGCTTCACCTGGGAAGGGGAGACGTAAATGTCATCCGGGCCATAGAGGTAGTTGAAATCCTGCGCACGCAGGAATCCATACCCTTCCGGGAGAATTTCGAGCACACCCTCACCGTACAGCACCTCCTCAGCGTCAAGGAGGGCCTGCTCGATGCGAAAAATAAGCTCTTGCTTCCGTAGCGAACTGTAGCTGGTGAGTTGTAATGACTCAGCCATCTCCTGCAGTTCTGTAACAGATTTCCGCTTGAGTTCAGCGACGTGCACGCGGGGGAGGTGTAAAGGGACGCGCGAGACAGGACTCGAACCTGTGACCTTCGGCTCCGGAGGCCGACGCTCTATCCAACTGAGCTACTCGCGCTGCGTTAAATGTGGCCGCCAAGATCGGGCCCAAAGTGACGCAAGCTGAATCGGACCATTCCCAGCCTGACGAAACTAATCCATAAACAGCCTCTTCGGCAAGGAACAGCAGACGCCCGGCGCGAAAACCGCGCGACTTGCAACATTCCGGGCCTGCATGCACTTTGTGACTGCTGAAGATCGGTTCAGTCTCGCCGTAACCAGCACCGCCGGACCGTTTTCACCGGTATTTGTGTACCGCATTAAAGCCCAATCTCTGACCTCTCTCACTGCTGAACCGCCGGCTGCAAAAATGAGCGCGCAAGCTCTGCCGTATGCCGGTTAGACATGCCGCATAACGGCAACGCGCTCGCCCCCTCTGCTGTCCTACATTGTTGACCCGGACCATCTCTCACTATCCACCGCTGGCGATGCTTCACAACGCTCAGGACCAATTCCAATTGCGCACCCGCACCCGCACCCGCACCCGCACCCGCGCCGGTACCCGCACCGCCACCGCGGCCAATCCCCGCGCGCGCAATACGCTCGCTTCGCTACTTGGCGTTGCCGCACTCGCCACACTCGCCACACTCGCTGCCTGCTCCAGCTCCGATAATACCGACGAAGAACAAAGCGAAGCCGCACTCAGCGAAACCGTCGCACAATCCATCGCTGCAACCACACAGGACGCCCAAACCGAAACGCTCGCACTGCCAGTCGTCGCTGAACCCGCTCGCGACGGAGACCTCGTACTCCGCATCACCACGCGCGGCAACGTCCGAAGCGATGCCACCGTCCGCCTCAACTCGGAAGTCAGTGGCACCGTCACTGAACTCCTCGTCCGGCCAGGTTCCCAGGTCTCAAAAAACCAGACCCTCATCAAGCTCGACCCGTACCCGTTCGATCTCGCCGTTCGCGAAGCCCAGGCGGTCGCAGATGAAGCCGAACAACGCTTCCTCGAAAGCTTTGTACCGGAATCCCTGATCACCAAAGTCGGACCCACACCGGAACAACGACGCGCACTCATGAACCGCACGGGCGTCGCTGCCGCTCGCATCCGCCTCGAACGCGTCATGTGGGAACAGGCCCGCGCCAACATCACAAGCCCGGTATCCGGTGCCGTCGATGAAATCCGCGTCGCGCCAGGCGAAAAAGTCAGCGCCGGTCAACACCTCCTCACCGTCGTCGATACCCGGAATATCCGTATCGAAACCCAGGTCCTCGAACACGACCTGCCTCTCATTCGCGTCGGTGGTGAAGCCATGGTCAGCTCCGCAGGCGCCCCCAATCGCATTCTCCACGGACGCATCGAAGCCATCCTCCCGCTCGTCGATTCCATAGCGCACGCCGGACGCGCTATCGTCCGCATCAACAGCTCAGGCATCACTGACCTGCTACGACCCGGCATGTACGTCGATGTCCAGCTCGAAGCCAATCGGCTACGCAACCGCAGACTCGTTCCATCGCGCGCTGTTGTCGAACGCGACGGCCGACCACTCGTCTTCGTTATCCGCGACGGGCGCGCACAATGGACCTACGTTGAAGCCGGACGCAATAACGGCATCGAAACTGAAATACTCCCTGACTCGATCTCTGGCATCATACCAGTCAACGTCGGCGATATGGTCGTCGTCGATGGACACCTGACCCTCACACACGATGCACCGGTACGCGTTACCGCTGTACGCGAACAGGAACAAAACGCCTCGCCCGGTACCAACCGGACTCCACCGCGCTGAGGCCACCAAGTGTCCATTGCCAGCACAGCTGTCCGACGACCCGTCGCGACCGTCGCCGCTACTCTCGCCATCGTACTCCTGGGCTCGGTCTCGCTATCGCAGCTCCCGGTCTCGCTGCTCCCTGATGTCTCACTCCCCGTACTCACTATACGGACACTCTACCCCGGAACTGCTGCACCGGAAGTCTCCCGCTTCGTTGCTGAACCCATCGAACAAGCCATCGCGGCCACCCCGGGACTCGTTGAACTCCGAAGCGTCAGCCGCAATGGTGAATCCACTACCACCGCACGCTTCACATGGGGAACCGATATGCGCACCACGGTTCTCCACGTGCGCGAACAACTCGATGCCACCCGGGGAGCACTCCCGGAACGCGCGGAACGACCAACGCTCCTTACAAGCGACCCGGGTGAACGGCCCATCGCTGTACTCGCTGCCCGAAGCACCGACCCGGGCGCCAACCTCCGATCACTCGCACGCATCGCGGAAGAAGTACACTCCCGACGACTCGAACAGGTCGCAGGCGTTGCAAGCGTTGCGGTAGCCGGCGCGCCACAGGATCAGATACGCATCGATATCGATCCGGATAAACTCCGCACACTCGATCTCACCGCAGACGATGTCGCACAGGCCATCAGACGCGAAAACGCCACAGGACTGGGCGGCACTATCCGAAGAGGTCAGTTCCGATACTCCATTCGAACACTCACCGAATATCAGAACACCTCCGAAATCCTCGATACACCCATTGGCGCACCCGGTAACGGTGTCACTCTCCGTGATCTCGCTACCGTCTCCATAGGACTCGCAGACCCGGTCACACTCACACGCGTTGACGGCGCACCCGCTATCGGACTCGTCGTCTATAAAGACGCCGGTTCCAATACCGTCGCCGTTACGGGACGCATGATGGAAGCGGTGAAATCCCTCGAACAGGAATTCCCCGACGTCTCCATCACCGTCGTCGCCACTCAAGCTGACTTCGTTGTTGATGCACTCACCAACCTGGGCCAGGAAATCATCGCCGGCGGATTGCTCTCTTTCTTTGCCATTCTCCTCTTTCTCCGCAACTGGAGAATGTCCATCGCGATCTGCCTCGTCGTACCAATATCCATCATGGTCTCACTGGTCACCCTTCAGGCACTGGGGGTCACCATCAACGTCCTTTCACTGGGCGGACTCGCGCTCGCTACCGGCCTCCTCGTCGATACCGCTATCGTCGTCGCTGAAGCCGTTGGACGAAGATTCGAAGAAGGGATGACACTCGGCGAGGCCGCTGTCGTCGGCACCGAAGAAGTCACTGCACCACTCGTGGCTGGCGTGCTCACCACAGTGCTCGTCTTCGGGCCAATCATATTCGTGCGCGGACTCGCTGCTGCACTCTTCCGCGATCTCTCACTCAGTGTGGTCGTTACAGTAGCAGCATCCCTCGTGCTCGCACTCACACTCATGCCCGTCATGATCGTCGGAAGACGATCGCGCTCTTCACTGACTTTCACTCCCACACCGGCCGGCAAAGAACGCCGCATCACCCGCATCCTCGACTCCATAGGCGATAAACTCGTCGGTTGGTACGAAACCGGGATGCACTGGTCCGTCCATAACCCGGGCAAAGTATTCGCACTGGGCGGCGCACTCCTCGCAGTTACCGTTTATCTCATGGGACAACTCCCGCGCGAGATTCTCCCCAAAGTCGATGAAGGTGTCCTCGTCGTTCAGGTGCAACTCCCCGAAGGAACCGCCATCGAAAACACACAGCTGCAGGTCGCGCGCATTGAACGCGCCGCACGCGATGGCGGCTCCATGGGCGTCTATTCACGCATCGGTGTCGCTACCGATGAAGAAATCCTTGCAGGCGCGTCACCAGGGTCCAGCGCTACCGCTGAACTCATTGTACCCATCCCGGATGGCACCAACGCTGCTGACTTCTCAGCCCGGCTCCGCAATGCCGTACCCGACCTCGCACAGGGCGCCCTCGCGATCGACCCGGCAGGACAATCAGAATTCGGATCGCTCATCGGACGCGAAGGACGACTCGTAAGAGTCGAACTCTCAGCCGGCACACCGGATGAAGGACTACGGTGGGCCGATTCCGTCCGCACCGTCATGGCCACGATCCCATCTCTCGCAGATGTCCGTGATGCCTACTCAGCAACACAACCCGTAATCGAGATATCACTCGAAAGAGAACGGCTCGCTGAACGCGGTATCTCACCTGCCGCCATCGCCAGCGCGCTCTCAGGCGCACTCGGCGGAGTCACTGCAAGCGAGTTCCGCGAAACCGACAGAAGAACACCCATCACTGTCCGCTACGCCGGACTCCGCAACGAAGACCTCACATCTGCACTGCAAACCATGGTGTGGGGAGTACCCGTCGGACAACTCGTGCGCGTCAGGGAAGTACGCGCACCACTCGAAGTCGTACGCATCGGACAACGACCCGTCACCATTGTTGAAGCCATTGTCGAAGAAGGTGGACTCGCAAAGGCCAGCGCGGAAGTCGATGCACAAATGCAGAAACTCAACTTCCCGACTTCCGTAAGCTGGGAAGTCGCAGGCGCTGAAGCCGAACGCAAACGCACTTCCAGTGAATTCACACTCGTGGCCGTGCTCGCCGCTCTGCTCATGTTCCTTGTGCTCGCTGGCGAGTTCGCAAGCTTCACAATACCGCTCGTTGTCATGCTCACCGTCCCGCTCGCAGGCGCTGGTGGCATCATCTTCCTCTGGATGACAGGGCAATCCCTCAATGCCGTATCACTCATCGGTATCGTCGTGATGATCGGTATGGCAGACAACGAAGCAGTCGTCAAACTCGATGCCATCCGCAAGTTCCGCGAAGAGGGCTACGAAGTCGAGGAAGCCATAATCCGCGGCGGAAGACAACGGTTGCGCGCCATCGCGATGACGTCACTCACTACTGTTGCCGGCGTTCTGCCACTCGTCTTTGGATGGGGAAGCGGTGGTGCGCTCTACCAGCCACTCGCTGCAGGAATCATCGGCGGTGTCTTCAGCGCACTGGGCGTCACCTTCTTTATGGTGCCCGCTGCTTACGCACTCCTCGAACGCCGAAAACAACCGGGTCAGCAATGATCCGCTTCGCCACACAACGCCCAGCCGTAATATGGGCACTCTCCGCGGTCCTGCTGCTCGCGGGCGCTGTGTCGTTCACAAGACTCCCGCTCGCAACCAGAACATCCGTCGAACTCCCACGACTCATGATCGGTGCCGGATACCCCGGCGCGTCACCCGAAGTCGTGGAAGCATATGTAACATCACCCATTGAATCCGCAGTCAAAGGTGTGCGCGGTGTACGCCGTATAGACAGCAACTCAGGCGATGGCTCCGCTCAGCTCACTGTGCACCTCGCCGAAGGGACAGACGTACAACTCGCCCGGCTCGCTATCCTCGAACGACTCGAACTCCTGCGCAGGGAATTCCCACCCGGGGTCTCCCAACCATATGTACAGAACTACGTACCGGACGGACTCCAGGAACGACCACTCCTCTCACTCTCTGTCTTCGGGCCATACACACCCGGTACACTCCAGAAACTCCTCGATGAACGCGTAAGACCAAGACTCGCCGCCGTACCAGGCGTTGCCGGCGTGACAGGTGAACTCACCACCGACGTCGGTGTCGCCGTCACTTACGATGCCGGACTGATGAGACGTATCGGACTCGACCCGTCCGTAATCACATCGGCCATCATGAACGCGCGCATTGTCACCGCACTCGGCGTTCAGAAAAGCGACGGAGTCTCGATAAGCGTGGTCCTCCGCGATCAACCCCGGCTCATCGAAGACCTCGAACAACTCCCAATCACCGCGAACAACAAACGGGTCTTCAGACTCGGCGAGCTCGCCACTATCCGCGCTGAAGAAGACTCCAGAGGACGCTTCTTCCGGATCGACGGCAGGCCCGCAGTTGCAATGACCGTCACCAGACACCCAGGCGCTGATGCCATCAAGACATCAGCCGCTGTGCGCGCCACGGTAAAGGACGTCGAAAGATTCCTCCCCCAGGGCGTGACAATGAGGGTGGACGCAGATCAAAGCACCGACCTCAAACTCGAACTCAAAGACCTTGCCAAACGCGGAGCCATCGCGTTTTTCGCAGTCCTTGCAGTGCTCGCAGTGATGCTCAGGCGGTGGAAGGCCGTCGCACTCGTTATGGGAAGCACACTCGTTGCCATCTGCGGCACTGCGCTCTCCCTCTACCTCCTCGACATCCCCGCGAATCTCCTCACACTCGCGGGGCTCGGCATGGGCGTCGGGATACTCGTGCAAAACGCACTGGTTGTCGTCGAACGCCTCACCACCGAACCCGATACACCCGACGGACGTGCAAAGGCTGCAGTCAGAATTACACCCGCCATTGCAGGCTCAACACTTACAACTATTGTGGTGCTGTTCCCGTTTCTCTACCTGCAGGGGAACGCGCGCGCGGCCTTCGTGCCATTCGCACTCGCATTCATTTTTGCTCTACTGTGGAGTGTGTTCGGCGCACTCGTCGTTGTACCGGCGCTGGGCAAAGGAGGTGGCGCAACAATCGCAGGATGGCGACGGACCAGGCAGCTCTACGAATGGCTGCTGCGGAAACTCCTTAAACACAGATTGCTCACCCTCGGCACTGCCACTGCCGTGCTCGCTGTGCTCGGGTGGGGCTTCATAACCAAAGTCCCGAGATCCAGCTGGGGGTTTTACGGCGAACGGCGATCCACACTGGGAGTGTCACTCAGCTTCCCACGTGGGTCCGAGCCCACTCAGGTGGACGAAGCGATGAAAGAATTTGAATCGCTGGTGGTAGGACGTCCGGATGTGGAACAGGTCAGAACGCGCGGCTTCCCGACCTCCGCGCAAATGACAGTTGTGTTCACACGGAAAGGCGGGATGACTTCCGCGCCACTGCAACTGCAGGAACTCCTTACCCAACGTGCCATTCTTGTGGGTGGCGCACAGATCAGCGTCTATGGCGAAGGACCCGCCTTCAGTTCGGGTGGATCGAGGACCATTTCCACATTCCACGTGAAGATTCTGGGCTATTCCTACCAGGGGGTTGCGGATATCGCCGAGGATCTGAAGAGGAGGCTGGAACTGATTGTGAGGGTGAGAGATGTATTGGTTTCGTCGGCGATGTATTCGGCGGGTGACAGGGCAATGAGCATCACCGCAGTCCCGGACCGCAATGCGCTTGCCCGCTATGGCATTGACGCTTCGCAGCTCAACGCTGCTGTTGCACGCGAGATCCGCGGTTCGGGTGGCAGCCAGTTGCTTGAGATAGACGGTGACGAAGTCCGGCTCAACGTAAAGGCATCCGGTACACGGGAGCGTACCGTTACCGAACTCGGCGATGCCCTTATCCCCAATGCGAGGGGGATCCCCGCGCGGATAAGTGATGTCAGTGAAATCCAGGAACGCGAATCACTGAACAGCATCGTGCGCGAGGACCAGCAGTACATGCGTGTCGTGCGCTACGACTTCCGCGGCTCCGAACGACTCGCCAAGCGTACACACAATGCGTTTATGGAGACCGTCGCAGTCCCCGCGGGTTACACGATTGAGGATATGACGGGCAGGTACGGCTTTTCACAGGACGACAGTGGCAGACTCCTGTGGTTGGTATTCGCGGTGGGAGTTGCACTGGTGGTGCTGTCTGTAGCATTGGTGTTTGACAGCATCTGGAGTACCGTGATTGTGTTCCTGAGTCTGCCACTCTCAGCTGCCGGTGTTGCAGCGGCATTCTGGAGTACAGGGTCGGCCTTCACGCGCGAAGCCGCAGTGGGTGTGATACTGGTGGTTGGGATCGCCGTGAATCAGGCAATACTTATTGTGGACGCGGCGCTCGCGGAACGACGGAAGCGGTCTATAGCATCCGGCCCCACAAAACTGCTGGAAAACGATATTATTGCGGCCTCGCTGGACCGTGCCGGAATGATTGTCATGGTGACATTTGCAGCGCTCGCGTCGCTTATACCATTGTCCGCCGGTACCGATGCATCGACACTGTTCGGTGCAATCGCGCTGGCCACAGCGGGCGGCACGGTGTTCGGCACACTGAGCGCACTGTTTGTGGTGCCCGCGATGATGCTCGGGCGGCGTCCGCGCAGGAAGGGTACCGGCCGCTGGAAAAGGTTTATCCCCAGGGTGTTTAAGCGTGGTGGACGCCTGTGGATCGGCCGGCTTAAGCCCGCATGGCTGAAATGGCCCGGGCTCCCCGGGCTCCCCGGGCTGGGCAGGCGGGGCAGGAGGCAGGCGCCACCCGGCCACCCCGGGGGAGAGGCACACCAGGTACTCTGAATACCGCTTGCAAACAGGCGGCCGGAGGTGATACGATACAGGTTCACCCAGCCCTGAACAAAGCTGACCCACACAACATGCCGTTTTTCACTTATCCAGCACCCGCCGACTGGCTTCTGCCGATCATAGCGATTCCTCTGGAATTCGCGTCACTCATCTTCAGCTTCCTGCACATGATCGGACTCTGGGGGTCGATTGGCCTTGTCTGCGCTGTATTTGCCATCTTCGCACTGGATGTGATGAAGCCGTCCAAGGCTTAAAGCAGCAGCAGCGCCCGCTCGTAACGGGACGTGCACGCAGGCACGGACATCCCCAAGAGAATTTGCTTCAGATTGCTCTGAGGCTTCGGTAAGACACGAACCCTTGGTGTTTTATGATGGGGCATCAATACAAAACCGCCGGCCCGTGGCTAAGTCACGGACCGGCGGTACTTTATACTCTTATGTTCTCAGTCGGGGCGACTGGATTTGAACCAGCGACCTCCTGCTCCCGAAGCAGGCGCTCTACCGGGCTAAGCTACGCCCCGCGACCACTATAGCTGCTTGTTTTCACGTAGTACCGCTGCCCGAAAGAACAGTAGGCAACAGAGCCACGGTTTTGCAACTCGTGAACACGGGACAATATGACCTTCTGCAAGGCCTCAAGGAAGTGCTGCCGGCACTCCTGGATGCCGGTTCTGCCCCGGAAAGGCGCCATATAATCTTTCCATGGTGTAGCCGTCAGCGGCCGGCAGGTGGAGGCACCACTATGGGGAGCTTCACCGGGCCGGCGCCGGGGCGCAGTATCCCCGGAGGCGACTTCAGTGTGCCCTTGCCGGGTGCAAGGATACGTGCAGCTCTTGCTGCTGCCGGTGTACCACCGAATTCGAATGCACCGATATCGCATGTGCCCACGCGTTGTGCGCCACGCTGGTCGGTTGCTGGGCACGTGGCACTGTTTGCGGCATCTATTGCGGGGCTGCCTTGCAACAGTGCATGCGTAAGTGTCGGGCCGCCGTTGTTCTTGAGTTCCATGTCGACTTTGGCGTCCATGCCGCGTTTGTCACCGCTTGCCGTGAAAGCGCCACAGTTGTCATCGCTCAGGTTGTTGCCAAGTGAGGTCACCGTTCCAGGTGCGGCTGTGGCACAACTCGAAGGTTGGCCACCTGACGTGTTGCCGGCAAAGAGGCTGTTCTGGATTGTGTACGTGCCACCGCTAACGGTTCCTACTGCCCCTCCGTAGGTGGTGCTCGAGTTCCCGACAAAGGTGGAATTCAGGATCTCGATGCCGTTGCCAAAGATGGCTCCCCCTCCAGAGGTCGCCGAGTTGAATGAGAAGGTACTGCTCACTATCCGGCCGCTGCCGGAAACTATCGCTCCTCCAGCTGAAAAACTGGCCCCCTCGTATGGGAGAGCCACATTCTGCGAGAACGTTGAGTTGATGATCTCAAATGGGGCGTTCGTATATACGGCTCCTCCGGTGCCACGGCTGCGGTTACCTGCCATGTAAACATTTTCAAGTCGTAAGGCCTCCTCGTCCAGCAAAACCATGGCGCCGCCGCCGCTCGGCGACTCGTTGTCAAGGAACTGACTGCTCTTGATCAGCGACGCGCCAGTGCCACCGCGCCGAGCGATGGCACCCCCACCATAAAAGATGCTGCCACTGCCGGAGACCGCCGTGTTCCTGCTGAATACGCTGTTTGTTATTGTGATCTCAGTCTTGCCTGTAGCGACAAAGATTCCACCTCCGGCATACCTGGCCGCATTCCCGGTCATCTGAACACTGTTGAGCGTCAGGCTCCCCTTATCCATGTCGTAATAAATTGCTCCACCGTAATTACTGCCTGGAGATACGACGGAGTCGTTGATAAAGCTCGCATTGCTGACAGCGACGGGAGAGTTGATGGCATATAGAGCGCCCCCGTTATATCCGGAATTTTCTCTGAATGTCCCGCCGTCGATTGTCAGGGTACCGTCATCGATCCTGATGGCACCTCCATTGCCTTTTGCAGGGCCCTCCGAATGGTTCCGGTAAAAGTCGACACTGCTGAGGGTCAGCTTACTGCCCACAGCGGCAAGCGCACCGCCGTCGCCCGGGTTCGTCTGGTTCCCGGTGATCATCACATCCGTAAGTGCAATTTCGGCGCCGTCGCCGATCCGTATGGCACCGCCGTTCCCACTCAGGATGTAGCCTCCGGTGAGAGTTAACCCCGTAACGGAGCTTTTACCGCCGCTGAAATCGAAGATGCGGCGGCTGACCGCAGCTGACGCTGCTGCATCAATCGTAAGAGCATCTCTGCCCGGGCCGATGATGTGGACCGTTTTGTTGATCACGGGCAGTGCGCTGGTGAGCGTAATTCGCGCACCGGCTCCATCACTTGCGCGTCTCGCTGTTGCTGCGCTGCCCGCCCGCCGACCGTAAGCATCGCCTGTTGTCGGCAATGCTATACGTATCGTGTCACCACCACCGCCTGCGAGTGCTGCATTGAGTGCCTCGCGAAGTGAGCAGTGAGCGGGTGTGCAGTGAGCGTCGTCTGTGTCATCGAGCGCTGTAACGAGATACACACCGCGCACAACTAGTTCGACCGTTGCCTTGCGTGCCGGGTCTGCCGTACTCGCTGCAGTAACCGTGCAGGTAACAGCTTCTGCCGGAGCTGTCCACGTCACTGTCATTCCGGTGCCGCTGATTGTACCGCAGGTAGCGCCCCAGCTAAGGCTCTTGTCTACGATGCCGGTGACAGAAGCCGTCAGCGCGACTTGCTGACTACGACTGACGACTGACTCGGAGGCCGAAACCGAAACCTCGGCATGTGACACAGTTACAGTGGCTGATGCGGACTTGCTTGCATCTATGCTGCTGGTTGCTGTGACGGTAACCGCTCCACCGGTCACCGGTGTTGTAAGCACCGCACTGTTTCCGTCTGCGTTAATCGTACCGCCCGATGTCGTCCACGTGACCGATGTATTGGCGCTACCCGTGACAGATGCACTGAACGAGACTGTTGCACCCGCCTCAGCGGCTGCCGAGTCGGGTGTTACCGATACGGCCGCCGAACTCACTGTAACAGTAGCCGATGCGGATTTGCTTGCATCCGCCGAGCTTGTTGCAGTTACTGTGACTGTACCGCCGGTTGCTGGCGCTGTAAGGACTGCATTATTGCCGTTCCCTGCGATCGTACCGGCTGAAGCGCTCCATGTGACCGACGTATTCGAACTCCCGGTAACAGTGGCGCTGAACGAGACCGTACCGCCGGCTTCAGCTGTAGCCGATGACGGCGAAATGCTTACAGCTACTGGTACTGGAGGAGCAGTAACGGTGACCGACGCTGACGCACTCTTGGATGGATCGTCGACACTGGTGGCTTTAACCGTATAGCTGCCGGCGCTCGCAGGTGCAGTGAACGTGCGACTGTTCCCTGACCCGGTGAGTGTGCCACCGGAAGCAGTCCACGTAACGGTATTGGTGCTGCCATTCGTCACCGATGCGGTGAAGAGCTGCGTGGCGCCAGCCGCAAGCGTCGCGCTCGTCGGCGATATCGAAATGGCTACAGCCTCGTTGTCTTTCGGCCCCGTCGTCTTGTCGCTGCTGCAGGCAGCCAAAAGCGCGGCGCAAACAATAGCGCAAACGAAAACAGTGTGGGACGCCGAACGGGCGATGATAGGCAGTCGCATCCTTTGCTCCAGTGTGTATGAGCCTGCCGGGACTATCCCCGGCACTGGCCTCATTCACCAACGCGCAATACAGCTGCGTTTCCTGTCAAAGGAGGGGCGGTGCCCCTATTTCGGCCTCAATTTTGCCGACCTCAAACTACCGGCCTCAAAGCCGGGTACTGCACGCGCCTGGAAGGACTCGAACCTACAACCTTCTGATCCGTAGTCAGATGCTCTATCCAATTGAGCTACAGGCGCTTCTGTCACTTCCGGACACGGTTTCCGGAAGCGTACTGCTGGCCACCCGACTAAGTCCGGGAGCCGGTGTCGGAGCAGCAGCCCCGTACAACCTGTACAACCCTTCAGACCTCGTCAACGAGCCAAAAAACATGGGCCGTACAAGACTCGAACTTGTGACCTCTACGATGTCAACGTAGCGCTCTAACCAACT
>CAZDMG010000004.1:0-58531 GCA_964506655.1 uncultured Gemmatimonadaceae bacterium | reverse complement strand
GAGATCAGTGATTTGCTGTTGTAGGATAGGGCTGGACCTTGCATATTTCCTGATTGGTTGCCGCAGTCTGTCTATCTGAAACACAACCATAACCTCACCAACTATTCCGTGACGATCGCTGATCCAAAGCCATCTGAGGCGCCGACTTACGACGCTACGAAGTTACCACCGATTTTCCAGGGCGGCATGGGCATTGGCGTCTCCAGCTGGCGACTTGCCAATGCTGTGGCGCGCTGTGGCCAGCTCGGGATTGTCTCGGGCACTGCAATCGATTCGCTTTTTGTGCGTCGGCTTCAGGACGGTGATATCGGTGGTCATATGCGTCGCGCGCTTGCGGCTTTCCCGATCCCCGGGGTAGCAGAGGAACTGCTTAAGCGGTTCTTCCTCCAGCACGGCCGCGCGCCAGGTGCAGCGTACCGGTTGCTCCCGATGTACCGTCAGACGGTGAGCAGCGCGAGGCAGCGTGTAACAGTGGCTGCTGCATTCGTTGAGGCATGGCTGGCCCGCGAAGGGCACGATGGCCCGATCGGGATCAACCTGCTGACGAAGGTGCAGATGCCCAACATCCCGACACTCTACGGTGCCATGCTGGCCGGAGTTTCATGTGTGGTGATGGGCGCTGGCATTCCGCGTGAGATTCCGGGCGTACTGGACACGCTGGCTCAGCACCAGACTTCGCGGATGAAGTTCGATGTCGAAGGGATGCCGAAAGGTGAGACGGCATGGCTCACTTTCGACCCCGCGACTGTGTGGCCCGATGGTGTCATCCCGGATGAAGCACTGCTGCGACCGGCATTTCTGCCCGTTGTTTCGGCTTCGTCGCTGGCAGCCACGCTGGTTCGCAAGAGTAACGGCAAGGTGAATGGGATAGTAGTGGAAGGCCCGACGGCAGGTGGACACAACGCTCCGCCCCGCGGTGTGATGCACCTGGACGACAGTGGTCAGCCTGTATATGGCGAACGGGATCAGGCAGATTTCGCGGCAATCGCTGAGCTGGGGCTTCCGTTCTGGATTGCAGGCGGTCGCGGCTCGCCGGAGGGGCTCCGGGAAGCTCAGGAGCAGGGCGCGCGTGGTATCCAGGTCGGAACGCTTTTCGCATTCAGCAGTGAGTCAGGGCTTTCCGATGAAGTCAAGCAGGACGCACTGGCGGCGGTCCGCAACGGAACCGCTGAGGTGTTTACGGACCCAAGGGCCTCCCCTACGGGCTACCCCTTCAAGGTGCTGGACCTTGATGGTCGTGGAAAGCGTGAGACCAAGCGTGAGCGGGTGTGCGACCTGGGTTACCTGCGTGTACCGCGGATGGGACCCGAGGGGAAGATCATTTACCTCTGCTCCGCTGAGCCTGTAGATACTTACGTGGCCAAGGGCGGGGATATCGCGGACACCGAAGGGCGGGAGTGCCTCTGCAACGGACTTATGTCTGACGCGGGCCACGCAACACCGCGTGACGGTTACGACGAGCCTCCGTTCATTACGAGTGGTGACGACCTGGAAGGGGTTAAGCTGCTGTCGTCGGCTTACGGTGCATACAGCGCTGCTGATGCGCTGCACTGGTTGCTCACAGGTAAGAGTGAAGGGCGCCTCGCGACAGCGTCAAACATGGAGGAGGAAACAGTCTGATCCGTTTGGATTGTTCGTTGATCTGTTCGTAGAACGGTTGGTAGTGCAGTTCCTACAACGGTTCGTAGAACAGTCCTTACAACGGTTCAGACTGTCTCCAGCACAGTTCAGACTGTCGCCAGACGTGCAGTGAAGTGCCTCAGGAAGGGAGCCTCTTCAAGGATTCGCAATCCTTTGAGCTCATCCTTCCTTCGGTACACATTGACGATTGCTTCAACGCAGTAGTCCACGTGGCTCTGAGTGTACACGCGCCTCGGCATGGCCAGGCGCACGAGTTCCATTGGCGGTGCCACGTGTCGGCCGTTTTCATCGTACGTGCCGAACATCAGTGAGCCGATCTCAACTCCGCGGATCCCGCCTTCCACGTAGAGTGCACAGGTGATAGCCTGCCCCGGGAACTGATTCGGTGGTATATGCGGAGCAAACCGCGTGGCGTCCAGGTAAACGGCGTGCCCACCTGTGGGTTCAAGTATCGGGACTCCTGCTGCTTTCAGATGCTCACCGAAGTATTCAATCGTGCGCAACCGGTATGTCAGGTAGTTCTCGTCCAGTACTTCTTCGAGACCCAGTGCCATAGCTTCCAGATCGCGACGTGCAAGCCCGCCATAGGTTGGGAAGCCTTCTGTTACGATGAGCACTGTGCGTGCCCTGGAAGCCAGTTCAGCGTCGTTCATGGCAAGGAAACCGCCTGTGTTGACCATGCCGTCCTTCTTGGCGCTCATCGTGGCGCCATCGGCATAACGGAACATCTCCTGCGCGATCTCACGTACGCTCTTATCCTGATAACCAGGTTCGCGCATCTTGATGAACATGGCATTTTCTGCGAAACGACAGGCATCGAGGAAGAGCGGCAGCTTGTAACGGTCGCACACGGCTCGTACGTCCCGGATGTTCTGCATGCTCACGGGCTGACCGCCACCGGAATTGTTGGTAACGGTGATCATGACGAGCGGTATGTTCTCCACGCCGCGCTGCTGAATGAAGCGTTCCAGCGCTTCCACATCCATGTTGCCTTTGAAGTCGGCGATTACCTCGGGCTTGTTGCCGGTCTCATTGAGGAGATCCACTGCTTCAGCGCCGGAGAATTCGATATTTGCGCGGGTGGTGTCGAAGTGCGTGTTGTTCGGGATGACATGTCCTTTCCCGCCGGTCACGGTGAAAAGGATCTTTTCTGCGCCGCGTCCCTGGTGAGTTGGGATAATGTGCTTGAAGCCGGTCAGTTCACGGAGCACTTCCTCGAACTTGTAGTAGCTTCTTGAACCCGCATAGGCTTCGTCACCGTTCATCAGCCCCGCCCACTGTTTCGCACTCATAGCGGTAGTGCCGGAATCGGTAAGCAGATCTATCAGCACATCGTCCGCGTGAAGCAGAAAGACGTTGTTGTATGCAACGCGGAGCATCTCTTCACGCTGTTCACGCGTTGTGAAGTTGAGCGGCTCCACCGACTTGATCCGGAAGGGTTCGATGATCATGTGCTATGCGGGCAAGGTTGAAGTCAATTGCGCAATGCTCCCGTGTCACTGTTGCACGCGGAAGCGTGGTGGTACAGCGTGGTGGTACAGCGCAAGGGTAATGCGCAGTACTACAGCCAGCTGTGGCCGTCGGTCAGGCAGCCATCTCCCATGGAGTTACCTGTACCAGCGCCGGGTCATCGGCGTGGTTAAGGAGCATCTGCGCAACACGACCCTGCCACAGAGTGCCGAAAAGAAATTTCTCATCGTCACTGGCTTCATCAGAAATTACACCAGGGAAGAGCCGTTGCATATCCGGGTGTGGAGGTACGATCCCGGCGTTAACGGTCATGATTACGCCTGCTCCGTTGTCAATGCGTCTGAGTGCGAGGGTGCCGATGATGGGCGCCGAGTAGTGCAGGAGGTTCCGTCGTGTGAAGCGATGTTGTGCGCCGATCCCGCCGAATCCTGTTTCAGGCGCGGCACCAGTGATCAGCGTGGCTATTTGCGCAAGTACACCAGTGGTACCTTGCTCGCGCGGCTGGCGAAGATAGACCTCTATGCCGCCGCGTTCGGCAACGTCGTCGCCGTAAAGTGCACGAATGCCGTTAAGGAGCATCAGGTAGCAGCCGGCAACAGTAGGGCACGAGTGACCGGCCAGCTTGACTGCGTCGCCATATGTGTATGTAAAGACACCGCGTCTTGCTGCGCCAAGGAATACAGCAAGGGGATCACGCAACGTGATTGTCGGTGCGTCGGCAAAGAAATCAGGGAAGTCCATGCTGTAATTCTATAGCGATCTTCGCAGCATGGAACTTATACGCGCGTATATGCTTAGGTACCCGACCAGTGCTGCCTGTAGTACTGTCTATAGTACTGCCTTGGGTACCGCCCTTGCCTGGCGATCGGAGTAGTCGGGCTTTGGCGGCGTCTGGACGGGGGGGGGTGCGTACCACCACCTCGTGATTCCACCCCCGGGCGTTTGCAGGTGCAGCCCGGTAGCTTACTGAAGCAAACACAGCTGGGGTTCTGCTCTGCCGGAGCACTGCACCCGCTTTACAGAAGTAACCACAAGGAACAAGCAGAGCACGTATGAACAGCTACCCGAGCATAGTCATTTCCGGTATCGGAGTTGTAAGCCCAATTGGTTCGGGGCGCGAAGAATTCTGGAGCGCACTCCTTGCGGGCACACCGGGCGGCGCTCTTATCAGTGCTTTCGAAGCCACCGCCTATGCAACGCAGATTGCCGCAGAGTGTAGCGGCTTCGACCCGCTTGCATTTATGGACAGGAAGCTGGCCCGACGGATGGGACGCAATTCGCAAATGGCAGTGGTCGCCGCCATGCAGGCGGTGAAGGATGCCGGCCTGGATATAGCGGCAATGGACCGCGCACGCATTGGGTGCCTGGTGGGATCGGCAGCAGGCGACTTCAATACCCTTGAAGAAAACTACGATGAGTTCAGGGAGCGCGGTGCTAAAGCGATCTCGCCTTTCACAGTCCCCAAAGTCATCCCCAATATGCCTGCCGGCAATGTTGCTATCGCACTGGGCATCAATGGTCCGAACTTCGCGCCGCTTTCCGCCTGCGCCACCGGTGCGCATGCAATCGGCATGGCTCTGCTTATGCTCCGGACCGGGGCTGCCGATGTGATTCTTGCTGGAGGCACTGAATCCACGATAACGCCGTTTGTACTCAATGGCTACACGGCTATGGGCGCACTGTCGAAGCGTAACGATTCGCCTGCCACTGCAAGCCGGCCGTTTGACAAGACGCGCGATGGCTTCCTGATGGGTGAGGGGGCAGGTGTCGTTGTTATGGAGACGCTGGAGCATGCGAAAGCGCGCGGCGCTGAACCGATCTGCGAAGTGGCAGGATTCGGTGCTACAGCCGATGCGTTCGGACTCGCGCAACCTGACCCGGAGGCAACCTGGACCACGCGCGCAATGCAGGTTGCGCTCAACGATGCCGGATTGTCACCAGCCGACGTGCAGTACGTGAATGCGCACGGAACATCGACTCCTGCAAACGATCGAAGCGAAGCGATGGCAATCCGTCGCGTCTTCGGAGAGACTCTGCCAATGGTGAGTTCGATCAAGTCCATGATCGGACATACGCTTGGTGCAGCAGGTGCGATTGAGACTGCGGCGACTGCTCTTGCGATACGCTACGGAATCGTGCCGCCAACGATCAACTACACAACACCCGACGAGGAGATAGAGCTGGATGTCGTGCCGAACGAGGCACGGAGAGCGCGCGTGGATGCAGCGCTGTCGAATTCCTTTGGATTCGGCGGGCAGAACGGTGTAGTGGCATTGAAGCGCGTGTGACGCCCGTGCGGGTGCAACCTGGGCGGCGGGTGTGAGACTGCGGCGTGTGGTTTCAGCCGTGTCGCGCCTGGCCCAGTGTCGTCAGTAAGTGCCGGAAAAGAAGCCTATGGGATTGTGCGTACGTGCCACGCTCACAATGAACAGGAACGCAACGCATGCTGCCACAAAGTAAGCAGCCCGACTCGCACGCGTACGCCCGCGGCGGAGCGCAAAAATGCCGAGTGCAATGTAAAGAATCAGAACCAGAACCTTTACGGTGAGCCACGCTTTTACAAAGGGGTACTGGCTGGTCATTATTGTCAGAGTTACAGCGGCCGACAATAAAACCGTGTCAATAAGAACAGAGATCCGGCGCAGTGCCGGATGGTTGGCTGCAGGGTTGTCCGCCAGCATCATGAGGCCACGCACAAAGAACAAGGAGCCTGAAGCTATGACGCAACCAACGTGCAGCCAAAGGACCTTGATGTACCATGCTGCCATGTTCAACAGACAGCAGGAGCTGCCGTGAGCAGCGAGTACCCACGGCAGTTCAAGCGGCTGAGTGCGTGGTGCAGCTGCAGCTTACTTGCGCCAGTAGTTATTGGCGGCGGCGACCGTCTGAAAGTTGATCGCCACGACCTGCGAAGCTGCGGTGAGCGCTTCAGCATCTTCAGCATATTCCGGACGCAGCTTCTTTAGAATATCAACGTTGGGCTGTGTGTACTTCACGCCACGACGGCTGAGTGTAATTGCCAGTTCAAAGCCCTCCTGAGGAGTGGCGGTGATCAGAGTAGTTAGCCATGCATCAGACATTGATGGTACCCCGCTTGTATAAGTGTTCCAGCTCTAAAAAGGCAGGCTGAATACCTGTCTCTTATGAATTATAACGCTGGTAACGGAACACAGTCGGACCCGATACGCGGGTACAGGCAGCTACGGATTACTTCGGGAAAAAGAGTTCCACAAGTTCGTTGAGAGCGGCCTCACCGCTGTCATCGCCGGCAAGCAGTGCATGCGCTACGCAGTGGCGCAGGTGGTGCTTTACGAGGTCCTTGGAGACCCCCCGCAGTGCACCGGATACAGAGGCGAGCTGCACCACGATATCGGAGCATTGCCGGTCTTCATCAATCATTTTCTGGATGCCGCGAAGCTGACCCTCTATGCGTCGGAGGCGGCTCATGTTACGCTTCTTGATCACCGGATCAACGGCTGCATCTCTCCCGGCCTGATTCACAGCGCAACCGCACTCGAGCAGTACGGGCAGCCCAGTCCGCGTTTGCGGCGCGCGTCGTTGTGTGCGTGCCTTGAGCTTTACCGGATCTGCCATAAGCTAGCCGATCCTCGCTCTGCGGAGTCTGAGGCTGTTGCTTACAACACTGACCGAGCTGAACGCCATTGCCGCACTGGCGATAATGGGCGAGAGCAGTATCCCGAACGCGGGGTAGAGCACACCGGCAGCAACCGGTATTCCGACCACGTTATAGGCAAAAGCCCAGAAGAGATTCTGTTTCATGGTCTGCATTGTGCGGCGCGAAAGTCTGATTGCACTTACGACGCCTGTAAGCTGGCCGCGCATAAGTGCGATATCAGCTGCTTCCACGGCAACGTCAGTACCTGTGCCTATCGCTATACCCACATCGGCGCGCGCAAGCGCGGGACTGTCGTTGATGCCATCGCCAACCATCGCTACAACTCCGCCCTGACGCCTGAGTTCTTCAATGGCGGCGACTTTCCCTTCGGGGAGTACGCCTGCAATGACATGGTCGATGCCGACATCCCGCGCGACAGCTTCCGCTGTGCGCTGATTATCACCGGTCAGCATCACAACATCCAAGTTCATGGCTCTCAGTTCGCGAATGGCGCTGCGTGATGTCCCGCGCACCTGATCGGCAACAGCGACTGCACCTGCCAGCTTGCCATCGATTGCTGCATAGACAACGGTCTTCCCCTGATGCAAAAGAGCAGATGCCTGCTCAGAGATCTCTGCAACATCCACAGACCAGTTGGCCAGGTGTGCGGAATTGCCCACAACCACACCGCGTCCATTTACAATGCCGTGAATACCGAGCCCGGTTGTTGCCTCGAATGTTTCAGCTGTGGCGACATTGAGCCCGCGCTCCCTCGCGCCAGCAACGATTGCATCTGCCACCGGGTGCTCGCTGGCTCGCTCAAGCGAGGCGACCAGCTCCAGCATGGTATCCGGGCTCACCGCGGCACTGTCAGCAGTAACTATGTCTGTAACGGCCGGCTTGCCTTCGGTGATCGTGCCAGTCTTGTCGAGTACGATGGTGGTTACATCGCCTGCACGCTGCAGAGCCTCGCCGCCCTTGATAAGGACACCCAGTTCAGCGCCCTTACCCGTGGACACCATAACGGCAGTTGGTACAGCAAGCCCCATGGCACAGGGGCATGCGATGATCAGCACGGTTATAGCAACTGCAAGTGAACGTACGGCGGCTTCTGTTCCGGCAGCACCGCCGCTCCGGAGCAGGAGGTACCAGACCGCAAAAGTCACGAGCGCGATTATAACAACCGATGGTACAAATATCGCACTTACCCGGTCGGCCAGTCGTTGCACCGGTGCACGCGAACCCTGCGCATCGCGCATGAGTCTGACCACCTGCGCCAGTACACTGTCTTCACCCAGCGTTGTAGCACGCAGACGGAAAGCACCGCGACCATTCATTGTGCCACCTATAGCGCGATCGCCTGTAGCCTTGCTGACGGGAATGGACTCACCGGTAAGCATGCTTTCGTCGATGGCGCTTGCACCGCTTACAAGAACTCCATCCACCGGAACGCGTTCGCCCGGTCTTACCTGCACGATATCGCCGCTTCGCAGTGAGGACACCGGGACATCTTCTTCGATATCACCGCGTACGACGCGTGCTGTCTGCGGCTGCAGCTTCACGAGTGCCTGAAGTGCGGTGGCTGTTTGTCGTTTGGCGCGCGCTTCAAAGGCGTTACCTGTAAGTACGAGCGCAATGATCATGGTTACGGCCTCGTAGTAGACATCGGGTGCTACACCGCGGGCCAGGAACCAATCGGGGGCAATTGTTACAACGGCAGAGTATATGAACGCGGCACCGGTACCCAGTGCCACGAGTGTATTCATGTCTGAAGTGCGGTGGCGGAGCGCTGCCCACGCACGCGTGTAGAAGTGACGTCCGGCCCATGCCATTACGAACAATGTTATGGCAAAGAGCAGCCATGTAAGCACTGTTGTGGGCACATTATAGAGCCACGGAAAGGCCGTGCGAAAGGCCGGGTCCAGCCACTCCATGGCCCACTGCATGGCCGGGTCGGTGACGCCGTGAACGTGTGCATCTGCCGCTGTCGGCATTGTCATGAGCGGCATCGATATCACCATTGCGATTGCGCCGATGATCCCGCCTACTATGGCTTTGCGCTTGAGTATCTGGAACTCTTCGGACTGCGCAGCGTCGCGTGCAGTCTGCTCCTCCAGAATATTCTGTTCTTCAGCCGGCAGATCGGCTTCGTAACCGGAGTCCCTGATCTCCTGAACCAGAAACTCCGGTGAGACCTTCGCGGGGTCGAACTCAATAGTGGCGTTGGCCATCATGAGGTTGACTGTGGCATCGCTCACCCCCGGCACTTTGGAAAGTGTCTTCTGAACCCGTGCCTGACATGCAGCACAGGTCATCCCGCCAACCGGAATTACGACCGTCTCACTCATCTGGCCTTTTCTCCTGATCTGATTACGACAGGCACGCTGACATCAGCAGTGCCTTCCGCCCTTCACGCAACACTCGGCTCGTATCCGGAATCGCGAATGGCGTCCAGTACGGTGTCAATCGAGGTACCAGCGGCAGTGATTGAGACGTCGGCTGCGCCTATCCGCACGTCCCGTACGTTGACGCCCGCTACCGAACCAAGGGCTTTGCGTACAGCGCCGACGCAGTGCTGGCATGACATGCCGGTGATGGAGATGCTGTAATCCTGTGAGGAAGTGTTGGCACTGGGTGTGCCTGAATCTGTAGCTGACATGACTGCTCCGGTTTTAGAAGTGTCCTGGAGGTGGTTTACGAGGTAGCCTGAGAATTGACCGTAATAACGGCCTATCCTTAAAAGATACCCCCGGGAGGTATATTAGTCCACCCGTCAAGTGGTGAAAAACAAACAGGGCAGGACCGGGTTGAGCCCAGGTCCTGCCCTGCGATGCAATTCAGAATTTCTCAGAGTTTCCTGGAATTTCAGAGAATGTCAGAGAATGTCAGAGAGCTTTCAATATTTGGTGTTCAGGGTTCAGCCCTGAACGCACTGTACTGCGAGCTTTTCGGGTGCCAGGTCGAGGGCTCGTCCGGCGGTGATGAAGATTTCGCGCTGCTTGCCATTGCGGAGCACGCGGATGCTTACCTCTTCACCGGGCGTAGCTGCGAACCAGCTGGAGAGGGTGCG
This sequence comes from uncultured Gemmatimonadaceae bacterium, assembly GCA_964506655.1. Taxonomy (GTDB): domain Bacteria; phylum Gemmatimonadota; class Gemmatimonadetes; order Gemmatimonadales; family Gemmatimonadaceae; genus Gemmatimonas. The sequence continues at coordinate 48,734 of CAZDMG010000004.1, read as the reverse complement.
GGCGTCCTTACCGTTGACCTCGAGGATTTCATCGCCTTCGCGGAGACCTGCGCGGTCTGCTGGCGAGCCACCATCCACCTGCGTGACGACAGGGTATGAGGCGCCGTCGGCGGTCTGGAACTGAGCCCATGATGCGCCCGAGCAACCGGCAGCCGGCACTGTAAGGAGGCGGTCCGGGTTGACGCGCTGGGAATCCTGTGCGGAAGCGCTGGACGGAACAATTACAAGTGCAGCTCCGAGGAAAAGAGCTGCCTGTGAAACGAAGCGTGCGATGGTCATGTTCATATCTCCTGTATGGTTAGCCGGGTATGCGCGCCAGTTCTTGTAGGCGGCTGCTATCGACTTGCCATGTGAGACGTGAGCCTGACCGGGAAAGATTCCACGCTGGGACAACAGCCCAATGCCAGGGACGACCTGCAGGTATTGGGGAGGAGGCGGAGCCAGCAGGGGTGCCTGAATGGGCGCCGGGACGGCTCCGCCCCCGAGGGCGGTGGAGCGGAGGGGTGGAGGAGCGGTTACTCGTCGGTGATTGCAGACCCGATGAGCCAACCGAGTACGCCACCGGCCGCGACTCCAACAACGCCTCCGACAAAGGCACCGCGTCTGAACTCAGAGTCGCAGAGCCCGGGATCGCAGTCACGTTTTGCGTAGTAGCCGGAGACGAGGGCTGCAATTGTGCCGGTTCCCAGGGCACCGATAATGGCGCCCCGCCTGGCGTAGTTGCGGACGACCACTTCACGCGGGACAGGGTAGGCGGCCGAGAGCAGGGCGGTGCCCTGTGACGGTGCGTACAGGTTCACCGATTCGCCGGCGTCAGTAGTAGTGGCAGCTGTGGTGCTGGTGGCTGCCGCGGGCCGTAATGACTCAGCCGGCGGGTTCCATTGCGAGGCAGCTGGCGCCGCTGCGGGGGCATTGGAAACTGCCACTGGCTGGATACCGGCGACGGTTCGGAGAGGTTGTGCCAGAGCTATTGCGGGTGTAATTATAGCCGCTGCAAAAACCGCTGCAAAAGGCGCTGCAAGAACAGTTGCAAAAGCTCGAACCGGAAATCGCATGCTCATCATGTAACCATGGGTCAGGGTGACGTCGCAACCGCGAGGGCTCATTGGGGTAGGACCGGCCGGACGGAACGCTGTCCGACTCTGTGCTAATGTGCCTCGGTGCAGCCAGGTCTGCAATAGCTGTTCTGCTCTTTCCGCGCATTCGGTGTGGGATCGCCTCTGTTTTGTTCAATTGTGAGCTGATCGGAGCGATGTGTGTTATTAATTAGTGTTCCAGGGAATCCAAGTGAAGTACAAAGTCCTGATCGCAGTCATTGTCGCTGGCGTTGCCGTTGCCGCCGGCCTTCCAGCCATAGCTGAAACCGTTCAGTCGTCCACACAAGCCTCTTTTTCCAAGGTGGCCGTTGGTGCGTCGGTGAGTAACGTCACTGTTTCAGATGCCCATGCGGTTGTGTCTGCCTCGTTCACTGACCATGGAGCAGTCTCGGTCGTTTCCGGTGTGGACACGGACGCGGGTGCTCAGCAGGCTGCGTGGCAGTTCACGGTGGAAGGGTCTGAAAACAAGGCGCGTTACCGTGTGCGCGAGCGTCTGGCGGGCCGCGAGTTGGACAACGATGCGGTGGGTGAAACCACTGGGCTCAAGGGTTCTGTTTCGGTGGATGCAAACGGCAAGGTGCTCCCTGGTGCTTCGCAGTTCACTGCCGACCTGACGCTTCTCAAGAGCGATGCGGACCGGCGTGACAACTATGTGCGCCGCAACATCCTTGTCACCGACAGTTTTCCGGTAGCGGTTCTCAGGGTGACCGAGGTGAAAGGGCTTCCGTCGCCGCTTCCTGCCACGGGCTCGGGCTCGATTCAACTCCTTGGTGAGCTCACGGTTAAGGGGGTAACACGCCCCACGATCTGGGATGCCACCGGCTCATTCGACGGCACGACGCTTAAGGGCACCGCAAAGACCCGTTTCACCTTTGCGGAATTCTCACTGCGTCAACCGCGCGTGCCGATAGTTTTGAGCGTTGCAGACACGATTACGCTTGAGTATGACTTCGTGATGACGCGCAACAAGTAATCTTCGCTAACCAGCAACATGAAAAACCCAGGCCTTTACCGCGCGCTTCCCGTCGAAAAGCGGGTCGCGCTCCTTGTGTATGCCATGCAGACGCGAAAGCCGAGTCGTGCGGCATATGCCGGGCGTTTAGTGGCGCGTGGTGGTGGCTACCGGGTGGCGACGTTACTGACGTGGCCGATGGAGCGGCTGGCGCGCGAAGTGGTGCGGCGGAATGCAGAGACTGCCGCAGACGAACTTGAGTTGCTCCAGCTTTTGTATCTGGAGATGGATCTTGCGCTTCAGGTCAGCTTCCTGGATGCTGCGGGAGTAGCGCATGCAGACGGTGTTATTCCCGATGAGCTGGAGCCGCCGTACGCAGACGCGCCGGCGGTGGCGCATGCAGCAGAGATGCTGATGGCGACGCGCGGAGATGAGGCATTGCACTATCTCCGCACGATCGCCTTTTACAATGGCGAGGGGTGGCCCGGGCTGGACGCTATAATCGCCAACTATTACCGACCGGCTGTTGAGGAGTCCGGCGACTTATAAACGACTCCGCCCTTCATAACGAAGACGGGTCGTTCAGTGACTTTTATGTCGTCGAGTGGGTTACCGGGGACAGCGACGATATCTGCGTAGCGTCCTTTGGCCAGTGTGCCGACATCGTCTTCCCAGCCCAGCAGTTTTGCTGCATTTGATGCAGAGGTAAGGAGTGCGGCCATGGGTGTCATACCGCCCCATTCAACGAGCAGAGTGAATTCGCGCGCGTTCTCGCCATGTTTACCAACACCGGCGTCTGTACCGAAAACGACCGGGATGTTGAAGCGCTGCGCTATGTGAACTGTGTTGCGCATGGCTGCGGCAGCTGCGAGAGCTTTTTCGGCCCTGAGCCCTTTGAGGCGCCCGGATTTTGCTGCGATCTCAACGACTTCACCGGCGCTGAGTGTCGGGACGAGGACGGTGCCTTTCTGAGCCATAAGCCTGGCGCCTTCCTCGTCAAGGAAAGAGCCATGCTCGATGCTTGCAACACCGGCTTCCGCTGCAATGCGGATACCTTCAGCGCCGTGTGCGTGTGCTGCAACTTTCCGTTCCAGTTTATTGGCTTCGTTGACGATTGCACGTGTTTCTTCAAGTGTGAATTGAGTGGCTCCCACGGCATCACCTTCTGAAAGTACGCCACCTGTCTGACAGATCTTTATTGCATCGGCCCCGTACTTGACCTGATAGCGGACAGCCTTGCGTGCTTCTTCCGGCCCGTCTGCCTGACCTGTGCGGTAATCACCGTCTGCAACGCCTGGTCTATAGCCGTTGGTGTCGCAATGTCCGCCGGTTATACCGATGGAGTGTCCGGCAGATTGCATTCGTGGCCCGGGCACTACTCCGTCGTTGATGGCTGTGCGGAGTGCTATGTCATCGAAGCCAGACGCGCCGAGATTGCGAATGGTGGTGAAGCCGGCGAGGAGTGTTTTGCGGGCATTATCCACGCCTACTATTACGGGGTAGCCGCGGTAGTCGGTAAGGTCGGCGTGATCAGACGCGGGGTCTGACAGGTCGCGACCGATGATGTGTGTATGCGTATCAATGAAGCCGGGGAGGAGTGTGGAGTTACCCAAATCAATGACACGTGTACCTGCAGGGATGGTGATGGAAGACGCAGCACCTGCGGCTGTAATGCGATCACCTTCGATGAGGACGACGCCGTTGTTGATGAGAGGCGCGCCGGTGCCATCGATAAGGCGTGCGGCTTTAACAGCTACCCGTGTTGATTGACTTGTGGATGGACTTGTGGATTGAGCTGCTGCGGCGCCGCCGAGTGTGAGCGCGGCTGCGGTTGTCACGACTGATGTGATCAGCGTGCGTGTTGCAAACATCGGTGTATCTCCTGAACTGTTGGTTTTCTGAGCGTCGTTGAGGGCGCAAAAGGTTATGCAGTGCGGTAATGCGGTGCGGTAATGCAGTGCGGTAATGCAGTGCGGTAATGCAGTGCGGTAATGCGGTGCGGCTACCTGGATGTGCGTGTACATTTGGCGCGCGTTGGCGGTTTGCAACTGCCGCCGTTCATTTTGCACTCGTGTGCCAGGAGAGTGAGTGTTTCGAAGAGTCGTGCCGATGGCACCGGAATCTCGTCCTGTTCATCCAGTCCTATGCCGGCATTTACCAGTGCGTCCATCAGCTTGTTGCCGGCAGCGGTGTTAGCGACTGCTGTGGAGCGGGCATTGAGTCGGAGTTGAGCGAGATCGTAAAGGATCCAGTAGTTGAGTGGGTTGATATCATCACCAGGTGTGGCAACGGAATCAGTGGCGTCACCGGATCTCAGCCTTGTTGCGATTTCAAGCGCAGAGTTGAGTGATGCGAGCGCGGCGGCCTCACGTCCCTGTGCCATCTGGACGGCGGCGAGTCCCTGATGCCAGTTCATGCTCTCGCGTGTAATGGATCGGCCGAGGTTTTCGACGGAAGCGTATGCCTGATCGAGGACTTTCTGAGCTTCGGGTGCGGAAGCGGAGCCGCGTGAAGCGAGGAGTCTTACGAGCGCGTTTGCGGCCTGTCGATCACCTGGCCCGGCAGCAGCGACTGCGGCCTTCATAAGGATCAGTGCAGAGTCGGCGCAACCGATGAAGGCATCGTGAACCTGTGCAGCGCCTGCCAGGGCTGCGGAGATCATGGTGTAGTCTGCTATGGCTTCGGAGCGGACGCGTGCTATTTCGTATTGTGCAAGTGCGGAGTCAGCCTTGCCGCCGGCTGCAAGCGCGCGGGCCGAACGCCACGCGCGTCCTGCGAGTTCGTCGTCGCCCTGCGCGCGTGCCGTGCCTGGTAGTGAGGTGAGCGCAACCGCTGTGAGGAGAGTTGCAGATATAAACCGGAGGGACGGCATGGTCATGCGCGATGAGGGTTGAGAGCTGTGGTGCGACCCATCCGACATTACATCATCGCGTCGCGCGCCGCTATCCCGTGCAGTGGCGGAGAGTGCGGGGCGGGGTGGCGCGGGACGCGGTGGCGCGGGGCGGTCGCTGCCCTCAGCTTTCCGGTATGGCTCCGCCGACCGAGCCATCGTTATCGATGTCTTCCCGGATGGTGACTTCCAGACGTTGAACAACCTGGTGCAACAGAAGCTGGGTTTTCTGGAGTTCGGTTTCGAGCAGTTGGACGCGTTCTTCCAGCGCACCTGCTTTGGATTCGTTGGCTGTGATCTGTGACTGTTGTAGGAGATCCCAAAACATGCCCATCTGTAACTCCGGTGTATGGTCTGGACTGCGCCTGGTAGGCGGTCTGGTTGGCTGTGAGGCAAGTGCAGCTGGTGTACAACGCGTAACCTGCACCGTTTGCGGCTCATCCAGCGGCATTGGGTGTATTGGGGTCAATTGGCGGCAGTTCAAGTCAACAGAACACCCCGGAGCTGCGTATAGCCCGGACACCCCGAACCCGAGGTTTTCTATGCTTTCAAGACGTCAGTGGATTGGCAGGACACTTGGTGCAGGAGCGGCAATGGCGCTTTCTCCTGACCTGTTAAGAGCAGTTGAGGCCGCATTGAGCGACGGAATCCTGCCTCAGGGTTCCTTGATAGAGCGAGCTATTCCATCCAGCGGAGAGAAGCTCCCGGTGGTTGGTCTGGGTAGTTCGGCGACGTTTTCGGCGGTGGCACGGAGCGATGATATCGAGGCACTGAAAGCGGTCCTCAAGACCATGACGGATCGGGGTGCCAAGGTCTTCGACACGGCTCCCAGCTACGGTGCTTCGGAGCAGGTTGCCGGGAATATTGCGAACGAACTCGGCATTACCAACAAGCTTTTCTGGGCAACCAAGGTTAATGCTCAGCGGGGCGGTCAGCCGGCCGACCCTGCGGCCATATCGGCGCAGATCGAACAGTCCTTCCAGCGCTACAAGCAACCGGTAATCGACCTTGTCCAGGTGCATAACCTGGCCGACCCGCCGGCTCATTTCAAAGTTCTCCGAAAGCTCAAGGAGGAGGGGCGTATTCGCTACACCGGGCTGACCTCAACCAGTGAGCGGCAGTATGGCGAGTTTGCTGCCATGATGCGGAACGAGCCAATGGATTTCATTGGTGTGGATTACGCAGCTGACAACCGCAGCGCGGAGGAGTTGATCCTTCCGTTGGCAATGGAGCGGAAGATAGGAGTGCTGGTGTATCTGCCATTTGGCCGTACGTCATTGTTCCAGCGCGCCGCGGGTCGTGAGCTACCGGAGTGGGCAGCGGAGTTTGATGCGAAGAGCTGGGCGCAGTTCTTCCTTAAGTTCATCGTCTCGCATCCGGCGGTTACCTGCGTAACGCCGTCCACCACGAAGCCGGTGAACATGATCGATAACATCGGAGGTGGGATCGGCCGTCTTCCGGACGAAGCGATGCGTAAGCGCATGGCTGAGTTTGTGGACGCTCTCCCACCTGCACCTGGTCGCGGCGGCGGCGGCGGTGGTGGCGGTGGCGGTCGCGGTCGCGGTGGTGGTGGCGGTATGGCAGCGCTATAACTGTCCCGATGCGGACCAGGCTTTAAGCATGGTCTGGTACTGTGGGTCGTCGTATCTCGCAGGTGAGAATGCACTGGTATAAGCCGGGAGCGTTTCACCTGCGATTTGCTTTGCTATCAGATCTCCGCCAGCAGGGGATGCCATGAGGCCGAATCCGGAGTAGGCAGCAGCGATCCACGCACCTTCAACGGGCAGTGCTCCAATGAGCGGTCTGTTTTCAATTGTTTTGGTATAGTAGCCGCCGTCGATGAAGACGCGGGGCATGTGATCGACGTAGGGTTTGAGTCCCGGTATGAGCCTGGACATGCCTCGCATCACGACTTCGGCGAGTACCGGGTCCTCAGGGAGCGGGAAGACGGGTTCATCGTACGTGCGATCTGTGTGCAGGCTCCAGAGCATGAGGACAGTCTTGCTGTTGTTATAGCCTTCGGGTCGGAAGTGCACTCCGGGCGCGAGGGTTTTGGTGAGCCAACGTGTTTCTTCATTCTCGCTGAGCTCCTGTCGTACCTCCTCATTGAGGTCGAGGAGTTGCTCATCGTTGAGGATCACGAGTCCGGTATTGCGATCGATGGCGCCCAGTTGGTCATCGAATGCGACTTTCTGATGGAGTTCGGAGAAGAGTGGTAATTCGACGCCGATGAGTCGCGCAATATTTTTGGCGTACGGTCCTGCGCAGTTCACAAAGTTGCCGCATGAGATCACCTCTGTGATGCCGGTATTGGCAGCGACAGTTACGCTGTGTACGCGTCCACCTGTTGTATTGACGGCAGAGATTTTTCCATTGATGTAGGTGACGCCTGCGGCGGCGGCTTGTTCGAGGAGCTGCATGCCGAGTTGCTGTCCACTGAACCAACCGCATTTGCGTGCATGGAGTACGGCGGTAATATCTGGCGCGAAGGTGGGGAAGACGTGCTGAACGGTATCATGCCCGAGGAAGATATCAGCGCCATCGGGGTGATTTTCGAAGCCGGTGTGGGTACTTGGCGCGTAGCTATTTGTTTCGGCGGGCGAGTTATAGATTCGCACATCTCCTGCCCCTTGTTGCCTTGCTGTTTCTGCATTGGAGAGGAGCTGGCGTGCATTGTGTGAGTCAGCGGTAGCGTAGAAATAACCGCGTCTGTTCAGTCTGATGCGATTATTCTCATCTTGTGCGAACTGTTCGATGAGATCAATGCTATGGTTCATGAAAGCGAGCATGGATTCATCCGGTCCAGGCCACCAATTGCGATACGCTTCGCTTGACTTTTCTCTGGTGAGTGTGAGTGGCGGCCGTTCGTCAACGAGTACGACATTTCTTACACCGTATCGAACCGCGAGGGCGTGAGCGGCTGTAATACCGGCGATTCCGGCGCCACAAATGACTACATCAGCTGTGCTTGACATGAATTCAGTGGAAGTAGGTTCCTGGTCCTGGCGGGAGTAACGCGAATCATGGGCTGATTGTTGATCAGCACAAACAGCGGTAGAGCGGCAACTGTTCCAGGAATGTGCGATTGAGGCCGCAGTTTCCATGTTCCACGTGAATCCATCAGTTGGTTCTCACAAGGACATGAAGGTGCACGCAGTCCGGACCGAGGCGTGTAAACCAGAGTGTCAGGCAGGTCAAAAACCAAACATGGTCGCGCCGCACTTTTTCGTTGTGCGGTACGAGACCATTGGTGTCTTCGTGCCTTAGTGAGAACCGGCTCGTGGCTCGGTTATGTCCTGGTTTCTCACGAAGACACGAAGGAGCAAAGACACGAAGGTGCGCTCAGGCGGGTACCAGGTCGGATAAGATGCCCTGGGTGTTAAGCGCCTTCTGCGCTACTGCAAGTACACTTTCAGGAAGGGGGGCGTTGCCGCTGCGGCGTGAGGCTTCAACAATCAGGAGAAGCGCACGTGTCTGCTCTGCAAATGCTGCCAGCAGCGCACCACCAGCGCCCGGAGTTGCTACTATTTCGCGGGCCAGCTGATCCAGATGAACGTGCAGAGAGTCCGCAGAGCAGGCAGATGATTCCAGGCTTCCGCCTGGTTCTGCACCAACGCCTGCTGACTCGCTGAGGCCAGGGAACAGCGACGGTGCCAATGCTTCATACACGCGCCTGTCGGTACCAGCCAGGGCAGCCAGACGGCGCCGCGCGATTCGGGATGACTCGAAACCCACCTGAAATTCTCCGGAAAATGCTGTCAACTCCGTGAAAGGACTTGACATATGAAAAACTGTTGTCTAAATGCCACACGTAGGCGATGAAGGGGCTATCCCGATGTCGCCAAAGAGTTTGTTGGACAGAATGGCCGAACACCCTTGACGGATGTACGGTCCGCTGGCTTGCTTTCCCGTATCCCTGCCTTCCCGGCTTTCGCCGACCCACCACTCCAGGTGGCGGTATGAAAGACGGACCTGGATCCCGAAGTGGAGACGGCATGCACGTCCTCACGCCTGCGACAGAACGCGACCTGCTCTCGCGCGAAATCACTGATCTCGCCCGGTCCACGATCGACGAGCATTGGGCCGTCTCTGCCATCCCCGCCGAAAGACGGACGCTCCTTCTGGAACGCGCGGAAGCTGCCGCCCTCTCCCCAGGAGAAGGGCTCGGTGAGCCCATTGCCGATGGACTCGCTCTGCTCGGTACCGCCTACGAACTCGCGGCACTCAGTCAGCTCGAGCTGGCGCTCAACCCAACACCCTCCGCCGGACGCGATCTCGCGCAGGCCATCCTGCAGATAGGCGCGCTCCGGGCCTTCCGATGCGCCGCTGCCCTCCGGGCACCACTCGACGACGGTGAGCACACCGTTCGTTGGGCACTCCGACTCGGCGCGCTCGCACTCACGGCCAGACAGGGTGAGGCTTTCGCTGCCTGGTGGGAGGTCCGGAAAGGCGTCAATGAGGCCGTCAGACGCGCAGCCAGTGGCCTTGATACCGAACCCTGGGAAAGCTACGCCCGCGGTACCCTCTGGCTCGCCTGGCTCGGCTTGCTGGGTGCGCCGCAAACCATCCTTTCGGGGATCGAGCTCAGGAAAAGCAAGGATGCCGAATTCCCGGTGCTCACCGCGACCCGGAACCGTCTCGCAGCCTTCCGCGAACGACGGGCCGAACATGAACCACCGCCCGAAGGACCGCTGGCCAATGCCGCAGCACTGCGCGCCCGAATGAATGAGTTCGCTATCCGGCACTTGGCAGATGCTACCGAACTCCTTACGGTCGCAGTGCTTAGAAGAACACTCCCGGATGTGTCCGGTGAGTTCAAGCTGAATATCAGCGCCGCCCGCCTTGCCCTGGCTGGTGATCACGGTCAGGATATGCTGCTCGCGTGGCTACAGGCCGCCGGCGTTACGCTGGCAGGCGGCGTGACCGCCCAGCTCGAATTGCCAGGATTTTAGTACGGGGGGCACGCACAGACTCGTCTCCACGACTCCGCCAGACACGAAATACCGTCCGGCCCGTGCTACCGACCGGAAAGGCCACCCGGCCACCACCCAGTGGGATAATGTCCGACATCAAACGGCCAAGACGAACCCGATCAGCCGGCGAGTCCAGAGAGGCCGGCGCCGACTGCTCTGGCAAATCAAACCGATACCACTCCGTACCCGTGCTATCGTCCGCTCTGATGTAGTAATCATCACCCACCCAGAATGCTCTCAACCGAGCATCAGGCAGATTGATTCCAAGTGGAAAAGACGTCATGGGTGCCGACTCAAAGGAGCCAACTGGCGCAGTACAGGCTACGACATTCATCAGGCTGTCAGGAGGAGGTCAGGAACGTGACACCACGGGGTGCGGTGCTTGCCGATGGGCCGGCATTGTAAGACGATTTACCTGTACATGCAACACGGACAGCAATGTGTAAGTTATTGGTATTATTGTGGATAGCGTGGATAGTTCGTGTGGATAACTCTAACTCCATAACTGACACTACTGTGCGCCACTTTTCAATGTGGAAAACATTCGACCCTTTAGGAGGCCTTCAATCAAGCTTCAGATACTGAGTTCTCCACAACGCGATGTGTCACATTTTTGACTCATGCTGCAACCGCCGGTGCGCTCAACTGAAAATCGCGCTGGCGAAATGATGTCCCGCATCGCATTCTGATATTCCCCTCAATAATCCTTGTGACGGAGCAAATACAGGTGACAGATCCGCGAATTGGGCTGCTCGTTGGCCGCGAATGGTCCTTCCCACCAGCATTCCTTGATGCAGTAAAAGCAAGAAAGGCAGGTGTTGAAGCAGACTTTATAAAGCTGGACGTCACGCGTATGGCGGAGCCCGTGCCATACACGCTGATCATCGACCGCATTTCACACGAGGTTGGTTTCTACAGGACCTTTCTCAAGCACGCTACGAGAATGGGTGTCAAGGTCGTCAACAATCCGTTTATGTGGTCCGCAGATGACAAGTTCTATGACGCCACGCTCGCGGTTCAGAACGGCGTAGCGCACCCCAAGACAATGGTGCTCCCCAATAAGGAGTACATACCGGCGATCAGTCACAGCGAATCCCTCAGGAACCTGGCGTATCCACTGGACTGGAAGGCTGTGGCAGACTACATCGGTTTTCCGTGCGTGCTTAAGGACGCACACGGTGGCGGCTGGCGCGACGTTTATGTCTGCCATTCCATGGAGGAGCTGCTTCACCACTACAACAACACCGGTCTCCTGACGATGGTGGTCCAGGAGTTTATCCGGTGGGACCAGTACGTGCGCTGCATGGTGCTGGGACGGAACGAAGTCCTTCCGATGCCCTATGATCCTGGTGAAAGGCGATATATCCCAGACCCTGGATACCTTGGTAAAGAGCTCGAGCAGAAGTGCATATCTGATGCTCTAACCCTTTGCAGAGAGCTGGGTTACGATATGAACACGGTGGAGTTTGCCGTGCGTGACGGAATACCGTACGCAATCGACTTCATGAACCCGGCGCCCGACATGGATATTTATTCGCTCACTCCTTCCTACTTCGAGTGGGTGGTGGAACATATGGCTGATATGGCGATCCGGCTGGCCACCGAGCCAGCTTCCGCGCCCAGTGCTGCCGTCGGCGGCGGTGGAGGCGCCGGCGCTGCTGTCGAGGCCGGTTCTGGGACCACGCGCGGCGGCCAGGGAGCAGGGAAGGCAACAGGGGCTCCCAAAGGGGCTCAGAAGTGACCAACCTGTCGGATGCCGTAGCGCGTTATCACGACGCACTGGGTGAGGACGGTGTAGCTGCCGCAGCGGCAGACCGGCAGAAAGAGATGTTGCGGCGCGAAGGGCTTTTCTTTGGCGATCGGGCACTGTGCACTGTGCTGCGGCCAAGGTTCATGACACCCGAGGAGTATCGAGGCATCTCCCGGGCCTGCTCCCTCGTCGGCGGTGCGTTTGAGGCCGTTCGGAAGGCTGCAATGACAGATCCCGCTCTCCGTTCGCAGTTCGGGCTGACCGATTGGGAGGAACAGCTGATTCACGACGACCCGGGCTTTGCAGCAGCAAGCCCGACGTCGCGGCTGGACGCTTTTTTTGTGCCGAATCAAGCGAGTGGCGAGGGCGGCCAGGGGGCACCCACATCACCGGTAGCTGGTCTCAGGTTCACCGAATACAACGCCGAAACACCGGCCGGCGGTGGCTATAACGACGCTCTGTCCCACGTCTTCCTGATGTCGCCAGCTATGCCGGCCTTTTCAAAGCACTACTCAGCGCTTCCCATTCCGGCCGGTCCCCCCACCGTCCTGGCCGTATTGGGCGCTTATCAGGAGTGGTCCGCAGGGCGCGCAGCAAGGCAGCCGCAAGTGTGCATACTGGATTGGAATGACGTTCCAACTACAAGTGAATTCTATCTTTACGAGCGTGAGTTCAAGTCACTTGGTATGTCTGCATTCATTGGTGACCCCAGGGATGCAGAGTATCGTGGCGGCACGCTTTACGTGGCTGGCAAGCCCGTAACACTTATCTACAAGCGGGTGCTGATCGACGAGCTCGTGACTCGCGAGGGGCTCGAATCACCTGTCGTACGGGCTGTGCGGGACAACGCCGTCTGCATGGTGAACCCGTTCAGGTGCAAAATGCTGCACAAGAAAGCGTCGCTTGCTGTAGTCAGCGACGAGCGGCAGGCGCACCTGTTGACGGCGGAGCAGCAGGCGGCCGTGGCAATGCACATCCCGTGGACACGGGTCGTGACTGAGCGGCGCACCCGCCACAACGGGGAGGATATCGACCTCATCCCCTGGATCGCAGCCAATCGGGAGCGGCTGGTTCTCAAGCCGAACGATGACTATGGCGGGAAAGGGATTGTACTGGGCTGGACAGTAAGCTCCGAAGTCTGGGAGGCTTCGGTGCAGACGGCGCTCGATTCACCGTTTATAGTACAGGAGAGGGTGGAAATTCCCAGCGAACCGTGGCCTACTGTCGTCGATGGCGCTTTGCACATAAGCGACAGGATGCTGGATACGGCACCGTTCATGTCGAACGGCACGCTGGTGCAGGGATGCCTCACCCGGATAGCCACAGATCCGCTTTTGAATGTTACTTCCGGTGGCGGCAGTAACGTACCGACCTTTTTAGTTGAGCCTCGCTGATGTCTTCAGTCAGTCGACCGGTTATCGGTCTTACAACCCAGACGTTGCACTCCATTGATGGGATCCCGCCTGCGCTCCCTTCGTCATGGGTAATGAATCAGCGGTACTTTGTTGCCGCGGCCATGGTTGGAGCCGTCCCCTGGATGATCCCGCTCTTTGATGATGATCTCATGACTCTTCGTGAGATTTATGAGCGACTTGATGGGCTGCTCATCCCGGGTGGCGTTGATATAGACCCGCGTCAGTACGGTGAAGAGATTCGCCCGGAATGCGGTAATCTGGACCCGGCCCGTGACCGCGTTGAACTCCAGCTTGTGCGTTGGGCAGTTGAAGATGGCAAGCCTGTGCTGGGGTTGTGCAGAGGGTTACAGGTAATCAACGTTGCCTGCGGCGGGAGCCTGTGGCAGGATCTGGCTTCACAGAATCCGGAATTCCATAAGCACGATTACTTCCCCACCGCTGGCTATCAGCGTGATTACATGGCACACACTGTTGCAGTGGAGCCCGACTCGCTGCTGCATTCGCTCCTTGAGACAACTGTTGCGGATGTCAACAGCATGCACCATCAGGGGATACGCACGCCCGGTAAAGGGCTTCGCGTTTCAGCCACGGCGCCCGACGGCCTGATCGAGGCGATGGAAGGAACAGGCGAAGCGTTTTTGCTTGGCGTGCAGTGGCATCCTGAAGTTTTTGAAATGGCAGATCCGCGAACGCGGCATCTGTTTGGCGGCTTCATCCAGGCTGCAAACTCCTGGGCTTCCAGGAAGAGAATGCTGGACGAGTTGGAACGAGCTGGTTCAACCACAATGGCCGGGGGTGGCCGGGAGGCCTGAATGCGGGCACCAAGCCTGTCAGTTGGTATCGAAGAAGAGTACCAGATCATTGACCCGGTAACGCGTGATCTCACGCCCGGGTTTGATGCTCTTGTTTCAAGTGACCGTGCGATCCTCGCTGATGTGAAGGCCGAATTGCACAGGTGTCAGGTTGAAATCGGCACCCGTGTGTGCGAATCAGTTTCAGATCTGCGCACTGAACTCGTGAATCTCAGACGCCTGGTTATTCAGGCGGCAGGTGAGCACGGGCTGACTATCGCTTCTGCCGGCACACATCCATTCTCCAACTGGATGAATCAGGAGATGACGCCGCGTGAACGTTACCTTGGCGTCAAGACTGAGTTGCAGGATCTGGCGCACAGATTGCTCATCTTCGGCACTCATATTCATGTCGGGATACAGGATCCGGAGTTCCGTATTGATTGCCTGAATGCGGCGCGATACATACTGCCGCATATACTCTGTCTGTCCACCAGTTCACCCTTCTGGCTCGGGCGCAATACCGGGCTCCATTCCTATCGCAGCATCATTTTCAAGAACTTTCCGCGCACCGGAGTGCCCCGGATACTCAACGGCTGGAGTGATTACGCCGATCTGGTTGACACGCTTGTTCGCACGCACAGCATTCCGGACGGTTCCAAGATCTGGTGGGACGTAAGACCGCATCATGCGTATCCAACGCTTGAGTTCCGGGTTTGCGATGTGAACACGCGTGTGGATGAGGCCATCTGCATCGCGGCTATCATCCAGGCAGTGGTTGCCAAGATGTGGAAGCTGCGCAGGGACAACCTGACGTTCCGTGTCTATGCCGGTGATCTTATTGAAGAGAACAAATGGCGGGCGGTGCGGTGGGGACTTGGCGGCAAGCTTATCGACTTCGGCAAGCGTATCGAACTGCCGGCGCCGATACTGATCCGTGAGTTGATCGAGTGGTTCCTTGACGATGTGCTGGATGAGCTGGGCACGCGCAAGGAAGTTGAGTACGCGTACCACATCATGGATCATGGTTCGAGTGCACAGCGTCAGCTTGCGACTTATGCACGCACGGGTGATCTGCGTGCAGTGGTTGATCAGCTGATTGCTGAAACAGCTGAGGGAGTGTGTGAGCCCACTCTTGGCCCGCCACTGGAGCAGGGAACCGGTTCGGCCATTACTGCGGCAGTGCCGGGTGAGCCGCATGTGCAGCCGCCACTCAAAGGGAACCGTGGCGCGTCAGTTCCATAACAACGCGCCACGGTAAGAGCCAGTAAGCTGCCGTATCCCAGGTTGCTCCGCAACGAACAGTTCGTGAACTGTTCGCTGCGGGGTATGGGGTACAGGCTGCGGTTTGTTACAGTACTGGTGCTGATGAGAGCGTAACGCGGGGTGTGGTTCCGCCCGAGGTTGAATATCGGAAGAACCCCTTTGCCATGTTGCTGATCACACCAGTGGCGCCTTCCCATGCTGACTCGGTTGCGAAGGCGCTTGAGGCAGTGAGAGTTGACGGAGTGCTGCAGTTTGCCCCTTTCTGTCCGGAGACCCAGAGTACTATCGCCGGCGATGCAGATGTGGAGCCATCAGTAATGTCGAAACAGAATGTGGCGCCATCGTTAAGGAATGTAGCGTCTCCTTCGAAGACGACATCCACCGGACCGAAGCTGACCTGAATGAGGGCAGCAGGGGCAGGATTACCGCCACCATAGAACAGCACCCTGAATTGTCCATCCGGAATTTTGCCCGTTGCTGAAGCGGGTGCTTCAACAGCGCCAAGGAAGAACACTCCGTAGGCATGCGACCGTGGAGCGCGCAGATTTTCAATTACAACATGGCGTACAGGTTTATCCAGGTCGCAGAGTGTCACGTATGCATCGCCGTCCGGTGCTGTCATTGTGCAGGTGGCCGGCTGCTCTTCCTGCTCCGGGCCGACTGGGTCTTTGTCACTGCATGCAGCGAGTGTCAGTGTAACAAATGCTGCAGCAACCAGCGACTGTATCGTTCGATTGAAACGTTGAGTTTGCACTTTTCTGTGGGTAGTCCGTTGTATGAGGTGCCTGGTTTGAACAATCCCAATTCATATCATGGTGCACTCCGTTGCAATCGGTAATTGTACGGCATGCACATTGGCATGATGTATTTGTACGGATAATTACGGATGTCGCATGGTGAAGCGTCTCCATAGACTGCTCGTTCAGCGGTGACACGTACAGTCTTCTCAGCCATTGTTGCCGTTATGCGTCAATAAGAGAGATGCTGTGCGCAGGCGGATGCATACGCTACGTCATGCAGCCATCGTTACATCATAAAGGGAAGTATTCAGGGGATGTGTATCAACAGTACGGTGCCAGCGACGCCTTCACTGCGTTCGCGCGGCATGGCTGCCGCTTCGGCTGTGATCCTGCTGGCGGCAATGCTGACTGCATGCAGTGAAGGTGAGACCACGCTGGTCGGCCCCGACGATTCCGGGCAGCAGGGAGCCGGGATGAATGAGATCGTGACCACCCCGCCACTCAGGGCAACCAGCAACGAAGACTTCTCGTATTTCAGTTTCAATGAGGGGAAGCTCGTAACGGCTGGCGACGAATGGGATCTGGCGATCCGTCGATATGAAGTACGGCTCAACAGCACGTCAATCGCCGGTACAAACAGCAGGAACGTTCGTGGGTATGCCATGAACAACAACCGGGATGCATCGAATGAGCAGGTGCTTGGCTTCACCGCGGCTAACCAGTTGGCGGCTTTCGATGCAGTAAGGGAAGCTCAGATCCCTTCTGATGTGGCGTTCACCGGTGATGTACTGGTTGAGGATCCTACGGCATACCTGAGCTTCGGTGCCGTTCCGGCTGCCAATGCAAGTGCATACTGGAAGATCAGGCTCTCTGACGGAAGTTTTGCTGTGTTCCGCGTGCCACAGTTTGTTTATTCGTCCGGGGCAGGAGTGACTTCGGTGGTGTTTGAGTCACGCATTCAGTCTGCCGGAGGCACGCTGGGCAGCGTTCGCACGCTTACTGTTTCGCCCGGCGGCGAGGTACAACGGATCAGTCTGGTAAACAACAGTGTTGTGGGCGCTGGCGATGCTTCGGAACCCAACTTCCCTGAAGGGGCTTGCGACTGGGATCTGGAGCTGGATCCTGCTGCCACTGAGCTCTCCATCACGGTAAACAGTGGTTGCAGTGTGGCTACCTACCCTGGGCCGGCGTCACCTGCATTCCCGGCTGTTGCCAAAGCAGACGATGCACCGCAGTACGAACCTTTCCTGTCCCGTCTTACAGGACCGATACCTTCGGCGACAGATGATCCTGGAGCTCCGTTCAGATATAACCTGGATGGCGGGAACCGCCTGCATCCAGCGTTCAACACATACCTGATTCTCTCTGCCGGACGTGTATATAAGCTGCAGGTGATTGACTACTACAGCGATACAGGTGCTTCAGGTTACCCGACTCTCAGATACGCCCGCATACGATGATCAGTACTTTCCGGCGGCCGCGGATGCAGTGCATGGGTTTACGATTGACCGGGATGAGCCTGGCAATCAGCAGTATACAATTTCTGCTTGCTGTCGCCGGCCTGCTGAGTATTCCCGCACCGACTGCCGCAGCGCAGGGCACACCACCTCCAGCAGTAATTACAGTGCGGGGTACTGTTGTGTCTGCCGATGGCTCACCCATTGCATTTGCTGAAGTCATATCAGGCGATGGCGTTATACGTGTGCGGGTGAATGAGCGCGGGGTTTTCGTGTTGCGTGTACCTGTGCACAGCGAAATACGCGCGCGCGCACTCGGCTTCAGCAGTAAGGTGTTCACCGCAGACAGTTCAGTGACGGTAACATTGATACCGCTCCCCACGATGCTGGCCGGGCTTACAACGACTGTTGGGGCGCGCGAGATACGATCGAGTGAGTCGCCGCGCAGCGTTACGATTGTTGGTAAAGAACAGCTGCGCGCCTCCGCAAGCGTTTCTGTCAATCAGGCGTTGCGCCAGATACCTGGCCTTCAGGAGATCAGTGCTCCACCGGCCCGGACGTCGATATCAATCCGTGGTCTCGACGACAGTCGCGTATTAGTGCTGGTGGATGGGGAACCTGTTGCCGGTTCACTGATGGACAGCCGCGATATCGGACGACTTTCAACGCTTGCAGCTGAACGTATTGAGGTTACCAAGGGGCCGTCGAGCGTCGAGTTTGGAAGCGATGCGCTGGGTGGTGTGATCAATCTCGTGCAGGCCGCGCCAACGCATGAGTTGACTTCCGATGTGCAGCTGCGCCAGGGTGGGCTGGGTCGCCGCGAAGGTGATATCGGAGTCAGTCAGACTGTGGGGATAGTTGGTTATCGGTTGAGTGGTGGTTGGAGACAGTCGGACAGGCTCCCGGGCGTAGACGCCGCGGGTACTTCCTTCGAGCGGGTGTATGACTGGCGGGGAGATATCCGCGTTGAGCCCACGGAGAAGCTGTCTTTGCGTTTCAATGGGACAGGCTCCCAGGAGCGGCAGCGCTGGCCTGTGGACAGGTCCTTCAATGGTTTCATCGACAACAGTGGTGCTCAGGGATTTGCAGAACTGCAGTATTCAGATCTGCTTGGCGGGTCCATCCGGGCGAGGGCGTTTCTGCAACAGTTCCGTTATCAGTATCGTCAGTCGCGTGGGCTCCTCCCAATCGCGGGGAGCGGTGATTCCCTTGAGCAGCGTGAGGAACAGCGGCGTTACCTGATCGCATGGACGCGTGCGTTTGGTGCACACACGGTCGATGCCGGCGTCCAGCACTCATCCAGGTTTGTGCTGTCCCCCGAAAAGATGGAGCACGATTCTGTGCGCGATGAAGTCAGTGAAGCATTTGCACGCGATTCGTGGACAATTGGCGACATACTCCTCACTGCCGGAGTGCGACACAGCACAAGCTCGCTGTGGGGCGCGTCGACAAACCCGTCGGCCGGGGTTGCATGGCAGTATTCACCACGGTTCAGACTGCGCGCAAACGTGGCGCGCGGCTTCCGCTCTCCCGGCTTCAAGGATATACGCTACACCTTTACGAATCCCTCTGCCGGGTACGCACTGGAAGGGAATCCGGATCTTATACCGGAGACGTCTGTCAGCACATCACTGGGAGGTACCCTTGCTGTCTCCAACGGTGTTTCGCTTGATATCGAAGGCTACCGGAACGATGTGCGAAACATGATTGAGACCCGTTACAGCGGACAGAACAATTTTGCCGGCCTTCTGCTTTACACCGCTGTGAATATTGGCAAAGCGCGTACGGCAGGAGTGGAAACACAGGTACGTGCGCGGCTGGGTGAAACTGATATAGTTGCCGGTTACAACTGGCTCCACACGCTGGATGTGGAGAGCGATCTGCCGCTATCGCGTCGTACGCCTCATTCAATGCGACTGCAGGCCAGCCGCGAATGGAATATCCGATACGGTCTTTACACGGATGCTTCTGTGAGCCATACAAGCTCCGCGCCGCTGGTTGGCAGCATAGGAGACGACGAAACGCTCGCCATCAGGGATTGGCAGGGAGCTTTTACGTCGGTGGACATGCAGGTGCGGTTCGCTCTTACAAGGCTGACAGAGATCTCCCTTGGTGGCGTGAACCTGCTCGACAGCAGACCAGCGTTGTGGTCGCCCGCATTCCAACGGCAGTGGTATGCCGGAGTGAGGCTGCACTACTCAGCAGACTGACTGGCGTCGATACCAAGCGTGATCCGGACGCGCTCCTTCGCTATCGGTATCAGGAACAACACTGCCTGACCCTGTACGGTTTGCTCGAGGCCGCGTTCGCTGCGTGCGAAGGTAATAATCGGCATCTCCCAGCGAAGCCGGCCGCAGTCGCATGAACTACGGAAGTTGACACGCGGTGCCAGTGACAGCTCAACCGCAAACTGCGCGTCGATCGGGAAACCGGTCTTGCTCCAACTGATGTCGAATTCCAGATCGCCATTTGCCTGCACCGTAGTTGTGCATTTGTAATTCCTGCTCAGCATGGCCACTGTGACTTCGCCTGGCGAATGAGAAGCAATGGTACCTTCAAGTTGCTCACTTGCGAAGCTTTCAATTGGCAGATAAGAAGCGTCTTGCCATGCTTCTTCTGTAATCGACCCATCCACGATACTGCTCTGTAGCAGCGACCTGATTTCATTGTCGGCAGGCGGCAGTTGTGCAAGCCTGTGGCTCCGCTCCGCATCGTGAATACTCTGAATGCCGCCATCGGCATCATTGCCTCCGTTGACTGCTTCGGTTGTTGCAGGATGCGGTGCAACCGCTGCGTAGTGATAGGCTTCGATGCGTCGTGTCAGTGTGTCTGCACCATTGATACCATGAGCCAGCAACAGCCACAGCTCAATCGCTCCCCCGCGGTGCGGTGCGACTACAACTGAGACTGTGTCGTTGTGTATCCAGAACTCGTCTCTGCCATCACCATCGTGATCATGTACGGTGACATCCAGCGCATGTTCCGACCGCAGCATGCGTTCGGCTTCCGCGAGGTTTCGCCATGCAGATTCCCGGAGCCACGGAAGGTAGAGACCACCGAATACTCCGTGCCAGAATGGGTCATTTGACTGAGCGCGTCCGATAGCACGGCGCGCTGCCTCAGGGTCTCCGTGTGAACGGCATAGCCCGGAAAGTGCGAGCATATGCTTATGCATGCGGTTTGACTCAGGATACTTGACGAGGAAGTGCTTCCAGTGCGCACCACGCACAAGAGCTCCATCAGGGCCGGCGAGTCGCTCTTCCCCCAGGTCGCGCCTCAGCTGTTCGTATCGGCGGCCGATATCAGGTGACAGCGACCATTCTTCCATCTCGTGGTACGATGCGCTGCTGAGGTAGGTTATGCCACCCCGCGCTGCACTGTTGCGTGCCTGATGACCTGTAAGGAGTCGCACTTCACCCGATTCCTGCATTGATACCATTGTCTCCAGGAACTCATCCAGCCACCCGGAACCGTAAACCCATTCCCGCGTGTTGGGCCAGCCTCCGAACTTCTCTGCATCATCAGCAAACACGGCGAAGCGATGCCCATTCGCACGAAGTTGCCGGAAGTGCGCAGCGATTTCGCTTACAGGCTGGAAGGGGATGAGATAACGCAGTTTCTCATCAATGGGGAAGAGGTCGAGGTAGCGGCCGTCGTGCTCTGTGCGGAATACCGCGTCAAGCGCACCGCGATGATGCCCGGAAACCAGAAAATGCCTGTCGTCAACAAGCGCATAGCGGATCCCGGCCTCAACGAGATCGCGCGTGAGATCGGGCTCCCAGACTCTTTCGGTGAGCCATAATCCTTCTCCCGACACTCCCATATTGGCAAGCAACCACTCGTGCAACCAGAGGATCTGCGTTATGCGGTCGGCAACGGGTATCGACGCCAGAACCGGTTCGTAGAAGCCGGCCAGCAGAAATTCAACCCGCCCTTCCGAAGCCAGAAGCGCGAGCTCATCGATCAGCGAGTGATCATACTTCTCACACCACTCGAGGAGCGAACCCGAAACATGCACGGCAATGGGAAAACCATGGTGCCCAGAGAGATGGTTCAGCAGTGGTCTGTAGACATTCGTCACGTGATCACTGATAACCTCTCCGAAATTTCCGGTGGGCTGATGGAGATGAAAAGCGAAATAGAGATCAAGTGGCGGCAGTGTGCTTGACATATCAATCCAGGGCGCGCGGGGAGGCGGCATAGCCGGCAAGAAGCATCCGGGCAGCAGTTTCCGGGAGTTCACGCACCGGGAGCGCAACAGGTGCTGATCCTTCAAAGTTAATCAAAACCGTAAGCTGTGTGCCGGAACCGCTCACCGTAGCGTTGAAAGTGGCCTGTTCAGCACTGCGCTCGTGCAGCATCCGGATTTCCATGCGGGCACCGGAAGACTTCACCGCGCTGCCGTCGCCCGCAGCAACGTTGCTATCCACGTTGCTATCCACGTTGCTATCCACGTTGCTGTCCACGTTGCTATCCATAATGCGGACATGCCCGGTATACGCACCGAGTGTGTACATGGTGGCACCGCGCGCCGTTATCGCCGCCATCGCTGCGATACCCGCTGCAGCACGCAGCATCGGATCCACATGCGGCACTGCCTCCCGCACATAAAGTTCAGCGCCGGTGCTTCCACTCGGCGAATTCCCCTGTGCCTTCTCAAGCTCGGCGATCAGCTCACTGCCCAGCCGCGCGGCCTTACCCGAAAGCGCGAGTGCGCGTGCTGCATACCGGAGGACCTGCCGTACTTCGATTCGTGCAACATCATCGAAGAACCACGCACAAGATGTGAATGTGCGCATCACGGCACGTTCGAGCTCAAGCAGCCGGCGTCCCTCTGCCAGATGGAGCACATTGTCTGGCTCCTGCAGTTCTTTGTGAACCAATTCTGCCAGTACATCACCCTGCGAGGCCACTACTGCACCATAGCGATTCCGGACTTCCCACGGGTCCTGTGAGAAAATCAACGCACCTTCTCGTTCATAGAGCAGGTGACACTGTTCAGCCAGCGCTTCCAGCGATTCGCGGAGCGGCCGCCTCCAGCGTTGCGATGTCGGTGCGCCTGCATCCAGTTTGCACCCACAATCACTTCGCCACCGCTCCACGCCATGTGCACAGCTCCAGGAACTCGGCGCAACAATGTCCGTGTAAGGCATAAGCGACTCTGGACCCGCGTACGCTTCTGCAATTACGGTTGCAGCATTCACAATCTCTGTGCCTGCTGCCCGTACCTGCGCCAATGCATCTGCCAGAGTAATGTTGCCTCCGGCGTGGTGGTGCCCGAAGGTTTCGCCGTCAGTGGCCAGAGTAGTAATCGCACTTTCTTCCTCAGCGGCCGCTCTGAATCTGTGTGCGAGAGCAGCAGGCGAGCCCAGCAGATTGCCGAACGCTACATCTCCTGCAAGTGAGCCATCATATGGGAGTATGGCGATCTCCTTGTCAGCACCCGCTTTCCATCGCACGGGCCCGCCGTGGCGCGGTGCGTGCTTGCGGATCTGGTAAGGCGCAAGGATTGTAAACCGTATCCCTTCGAGCGCGAGTACTTCCAGGGTCTCTTCGTCAACAGCGCATTCAGGGAGCCACATCCCTTCGGGCTCGCGGCCAAAGCGGTTCCGGAAGTCAGCTATCCCCCAACGGACCTCCGTAATCTTGTCGCGGCGCGATGCGAGTGGGAGAATAATGTGGTGGTACGGTGCCGCTATGGCGTTGCCATGTCCAAGCCGCTTCACGCTCGCCGCATCACCTTCCTGCATAAGCCGGAGCGTTCGCGGTGAACTGCTGTCCAGCCATTCGCAAAGCGTGGCGCCAGCGTCGAAAGAACACCAGCTATACAGATTGACTATCCGCGCTATACCGCCGCGCGCATCCGGATCGCGCGCAACTGCACGCGGGTCGGCGGCGCGAACTTCCGTGGTGCCGAATGGCCGATAGCACTCCCGGTCAATCCGCTCGTTCCAGTCGTGGTCCGGTGTTGCACCGGGCTCAACACCGATGAGTTCAGTCCACGGGTCCTCGCGCGGCGGTTGATAAAAGTGCCCGTGGACAACGAGTCTATGCATTGAATTTCCTTCCTGGCTTACGTTGCGCTCCGTTAGATACGGCGCAACAGAGCCAACAGCCTGTAATCAGTTTTGTCGCGCCCGTTCGATAGCCCGCTTATACACTTGAGCGTAGCGTTCGGCCGACCGTTCCCAGCCGAAATCGCGTTGCATACCGGCTTTCATACGTGGTTCCCATTGCTTGCGATCTGAGAATCGGGCCAGTGCGCGTGACATCGCCCAGTCCAACGCTCCCGAATGGTACTCGTCGAACAGGAAACCGGTGACATCGTCCTGTACTGTATCCGCGATGCCACCGACACGACGTCCAATAGGCAGTGAGCCGTAACGCTGTGCGCGCATCTGCGTAAGGCCACATGGCTCGTACTGGGAGGGCATCAGGAACATATCCGCGCCCGCCATAAGCCTGTGCTCCATGCGATCGGTAAAGTGCAGCTGCACACCTACATTGCGCGGTCTGGCTGAAGCAAGTGAAGTAAGCGCCTGTTCATAACGCGGTTCGCCCGCACCAAGGAACACGAACTGTGCATCCAGATTCCACACCAGGTGCGAATTGAGAATCAGATCCAGCCCTTTCTGGGTCACCATGCGGCTTGTCATTCCAAACAGCGGTACTCTGCGTCGCTGTGGAAGTCCGAAACTCCGTTGAAGTGCAGCTTTGCATCGGGTTTTGTTGGCGGTATCGGCGATCGTGTAGTTGGCTGTAATCTGATCGTCGAGCTCCGGGTCCCAGACGCTCTGATCGATACCGTTGGTGATACCGACAAACCTGTTGCCGAGAGACTGGAACATGCCGTGTAATCCGAAACCGCCGGCTGGGGTGCGCAGTTCGTCGGCGTGCGTGGGGCTTACTGTAACAACCATATCGGCAAATGCCAGGCCGCCCTTCAGGAAGTTGAGACGGTCGTACCACTCAAGCTGCCGAAAGTTGTACACCTCGGGGGGTATGCCGCACTCAGCCATCATGGAAGCAGGGAAGTGTCCCTGATAGCCACCGTTGTGCACGGAGAGAACGGTGGGTGTGTGATGGAAGCGCTCACGCAGATCTGCGTAGGTGCGCATGTACATCAGTGCGAGTGAGGTGTGCCAGTCGTGTGCATGAATAAGCACAGGCCCCTGAATCAGCCTCGGGATCGCGTCGAGTACTGCTCTCGAAAAGAGAGCAAAGCGGCGCGCGTTATCCGCGTAGTCGCGCCCGCCCTCGCCATACAGACCGTTGCGGTTGAAGTAGTTCGGCGCATCGACGAAGACCACCTTCGGGCCGGCTGGAGGTGCAACTTCGCGGAAGAACCTGACCTCCTCAGTGCGGAACCCGAGAGGGATCTGAAGCGGCCTCCCCAGTGGCGCCAGGTCAGGCGCGAAGTCGCGCACGGTCCTGTAAAGAGGGACGAACACAACGACGTTGGCACCGGCACGCACCTGAAAGTTCGCGAGGCCCATGGCGGCCTCTGCCAGCCCGCCGGTACGTGCAAACGGGCTGTACTCTGCTGTCAGATGGACAATCGTGGGACCATCGGTGCCGGCTGTGCCGGCGCTTGATATGCCAGATGTCGGGGATGTCATTGTGTCAGTCGCACTCCTCAGGCCGTTGGTGGATCATCCGGTAGTGCATCACCAAGTATCGATGGTGCATAGTAGCCACGGGCGTACTGTTCCACCATACGTCGTGCAGTAAAGTTCTGCCCCGCAACGCGGATTGCATTCTTCATGATTGTAATCCATTCGCGCGGAAGGTCATCATCGTCTCTCTTATAAAACGCAGGTACCACCTTTTGTTCAAGGATGGTGTAGAGAGAGTCTGCGGTAACGGCACCGCCTTTGTTGTCCTCCGGGTCATCGACTGCCCAGCCGTTTGTACCGTCGTATCCTTCTTCCCACCAGCCATCGATGGTGGATATCTGTGGTACACCGTTGAGACCGGCTTTCATGCCACTCGTGCCCGATGCTTCCATGGGAACGCGCGGCAGGTTCATCCAGACATCAACACCCTGGACCAGGAGATGCGCCAGGTGCATGCCGTAGTCTTCGATGAAAGCAATGCGCCCCTGGAACAGCGGGTCACGTGTGAACTCGTATACGTTCTGCAGAATATGCTTCCCGGGGTCGTCTGCGGGGTGTGCCTTCCCTGCAAAGACAATCTGTACGGGGCGCGAGTAGTCGGTTACCAGTTTGCGCAGTCGCTCAATATCACGGAAGATAAGATTGGCGCGCTTGTATGTTGCAAAACGTCGGGCGAATCCAATGGTGAGTACGTGCGAATCGAGGAGTGTCCCTGCACCTGCGAGCTGCGGCGCTTCCATTGTCCCCTGCGAGTAGGATCTCCGCGCTTCTTCGCGCACCATTCGCATAAGAATGTGCTTGAGGCGCAGATGTGTTCCCCACAGCCGGTCGTCATCGATATTGAGTACGCGCTTCCATGTATCGGGATCATCACGATCGCCCCAGCTGGCACCTATTTCCGCGTCGAGCAGCTGCATCATGGGTGTTGCCATCCATGTTGCAAGGTGTACGCCATTCGTTACGTGACCAACCGGGATATCAGTGGCTTCGCGCCCGGGCCAGAGGGGCCTGCACATCTCACGCGTGACTATGCCATGCCGCTCGGAGACTCCGTTTACGCGACGTGCCAGCCGGATGGAGGCGGCTGTCATGTGGAACTGTGAATCGCCCGACGCCGGGTGGTACCCAAGTCGAAGGAATGCAGCGCGATCGATACCCATCTCCTCCCACACCGGGCCGGCGCACTGTGCTACTTCGCTGTTCGCAAAGAGATCATGCCCGGCGGGTACAGGTGTATGCGTTGTGAAAACACTCCTGTTGCGGACCTGTCGCGTTGCATCTGCAAAGGGCACGCCGTCAACGCACAACTCACGCGTACGTTCCACCATCATGAAAGCGGCGTGGCCTTCGTTGGCATGCCATGCTTCCGGTTCCACGCCCAGTGCGCGAAGCACTCGCACCCCGCCAACTCCAAGCAGCCATTCCTGACGAAGCCTCAGCGCAGGTCCACCTGCATAAAGCTGTGAAAGGAGCGGACGATCATCCGGGTGGTTCTCTTCCAGATCGGAGTCGAGGAGATACACCGGCACGCGTCCAACGAGCAAGCGCCAGACACGGATGTGAACGTCGCGCCCGAATGTCCGTACTGTTGTCAGATGCCTTGCGCCGTTCGGCCCGGGAACGGGCGTAAGCGGGATTGAAGAGATCCTGACGGGTTTGCCGGAGTCTACCTGCCAGCCGTCGAGCTTGACGCGCTGATCGAAGTAGCCATTACGGTAAAGGATGCCGATGCCGATTACCGGAACGCCGAGGTCGGACGCTGTCTTGAGGTGATCACCAGCGAGTACGCCGAGTCCGCCGCTGTAAATGGGAACCGACTCATGGAGTCCGAATTCAGCGCAGAAATAGGCGATGGGTCGACCCCTGAGTTCGGGGAAGTTGCGGGCATACCATGTGTGCTCATCGGTTCTTTCCTGCTCCAGCCATTTCATGACGCGATCGTAACGCTCGCAAAAGGACGAACGCTCTGAGAGCAATGTGAGGCGTTCGGGTGAAATCAGCTGGAGCATTCGCACCGGGTTATGGCGGGTACGCCGCCAGAGTACCGGATCGAGGTGCTCGAACATGAGACGGGCGTCCCGGTTCCAGCTCCATGCAATGTTGTGTGCTATGTGTACCAGTCCGGACAGCCGCTCGGGCAGGATTGGAGCAGAGTTTCCTGTCGAATTGGCGATCGGTTCAATCGTTGCAGTCATGGAATAAAAGCGAAGTAAAGTCAGGTGTGGCGCACCGTAAGCTACGCCGATGCACCTGCCTGTGGCGACTGTGTCTGGTTCCGGCTCGCAAACTGCTGTCGGGTGGGAGCGGGATCGGGAGCCCAAAGATTGACGTCCCTGCGCGGGCATCGCCACAAACCGGGTAGAGTAGTATTCATAGATACCCTTAGTCGACCACAAAACCTGATTAGAGATGAAGAGAACAATAAGGGCCATAGCGCTGGCCGCTTGTGCGGTAGCAGTGATGAGTGTCACCGGTTGTGCCGGCGCACCATCAAGTGCCCCGCAGACTGGTATCACCCAGGCTGGGAGAGCAACCGGGGATGCCGCGGCCGGTACTTCCAACGCGGCTATCATGTCGCGTCTATCAGCGCTGTCAGCAGACAGCATGGAGGGGCGGCGGGCCGGGACGGAAGGTGGCAAGCGTGCCCGTCAGTGGCTGATCCGGCAGCTGGCTGCCAGTGGGATTGAACCCTACGGCGCGTCATACGAGCATCCGGTAAAACTACAATCGCGTCCGGATGCTGATACTGTTGGCGCCAATGTAATTGCAGTTATCCGGGGGAAAACCACAGGAAGCGATAAGCCGGTACTCGTGCTCAGCGCGCACTACGACCACCTGGGGATCCGGAATGGGGAGATCTACAATGGTGCAGACGACGACGCTTCGGGGACGATTGCAGTGCTCACTATAGGCGAGTGGCTCAAGAAGGAGCTCCCGGAGCACGACGTGGTGCTTGCGCTTTTTGACGCAGAGGAGGGTGGTCTTCGTGGGGCACGTGCTTTTGTGGCAGACGAGGTGGTGCCGCTCTCGCGGATTGCGCTCAACATCAACCTGGATATGGTGAGCCGGCAGGACAACAACGCCATCTGGGTGGCGGGGCTTGCACACTACCCCGGGCTCCGTCCGTTGGCGGAGCGCGCGGCATCGTCGGCTTCGGTGCCGGTGAAGTTCGGGCACGATACTCCGGGTGGCAAAGCGGGCGATAACTGGACCAATTCCTCGGATCATGGGGCCTTCCACGCCCGCGGAGTTCCGTTCCTGTATCTGGGTGTGGAGGACCACCCGGACTACCACCGACCTGGCGATGACGCCGACAAGATAGATCCGGTTTTCTACCGAGGGGTCATTGATTTCGCGTACGCCCTGGTTCGCGCCGCTGATAAGGAGTTGGTTACTATTAAGGGCTCAGCGGGCAAATAACCGCTGGTTGCCGCCGTTGCCTCTTCGGCACAGGTCAGTTCCGTCTGATACAGACCGGTACGTACCATGTTGCATGATCGGGCGCGATGCGCTTCCAACGTTGACGAAGCGGGCCACGTAGGCGCATTTACATGGATGCCCAGCCCCCTGTTGGCTTTTCACCGTTTTCCTACCCCAGCATCATGATGACTTTTCGACGCACAACCATCCTGCTTGCCGCATGGTTTGTGGCCGTTCCCTTTGTGGCCGACGCTCAGCGCGGCCGGGGCGGTGGCGGCGGCGGAGGATTCCCACCTGATGGCGGCGTACCAGCCGCGCCAGTAAACCGCCTACCCAAAGGCCCACGCGCGATGATGCTGGGTGACTGGTATCGCGTGGTGACCGTTGGCTCACCGGCTATGTCGCCGGACGGCAAGCGGGTTGCCATGACGGTAACGACTGCTGTGGAGGCAGAAAACAAGCGCCACAGCGAAGTTTGGGTGGTTAACACCGCTGGTGGCGAGCCGCAGCGCTGGACATCGCCGGGTTATGAAAGCTCCAACCCACGCTGGTCCTTCGATGGCAAGTACCTGTTCTTCAATTCCAGTCGACCGGGTGCGGGGCAGGGGAGCTGGGCCATCCGCCTGGATGAAGTCGGCGGCGAAGCAATTCAGGTGCCGAACTACCCGACTGGCTCTATGCCAGCGAACAACGCCTTTATGATCACCGCGGGCGCCGCCGGCGGTGGACCAATGCAGGGTTTTGGCGGCCGCGGCGGTGGTGGTGGACGCGGTGGCGGCGGAGGAGCGGCAGCTGTTGCACCGTCTGGCGCCAACAACCCGTTCGGCCGTATGGATCCGATGGCAAGGCCTCCACTCGATGCCATCACGCGGCCGGCTGAGCCTGCCCGGTTTGATGGACGTCACATCGTTGATATGAGCTACAAGAGCAACGGCGTTGGCTTCCTGCCCGGGCGCGCCGTACCGCGCACATGGCGTCCGTCACAGCTGTTCCGGCAGGAGCTGTTCCAGACGGAACGTAAGCAGCTCACCAACACCAACTACTCGCACCGCAACCCGACCGTCTCACCTGATGGCAAGTGGATCGCCTTTGTTGCCGAAGCGAACCTCCGCCCGGATTCAGTTGTGGACCTGGAACGCGATTCGCTCGCAAAACTCCCGTATGACAAGGCGCGCGATGAAGCTGTCACCAACGATGCAGATATTTATGTCATCAGTGTCGATGGCGGGGCTCCGCGAAAAGTCTCCAACTGGATGGGCTCGGAGTCTTCGATCATGTGGACCCCCGACAGCAAGCAGCTGGTGTTCGTTGGTCGCCCTTCGCGCACTGAAAACTCCAGCATCTACGTAGTTGACGTGGCCGGCGGCACACCACGCAATATCCTTGGCAAGTGGCAGTATGAGCCAGCCGGTATGCAGTGGGTCGGGAATCAGCTGTACTTCAACGCCAGCATCGGTGGCAGAAGTGCGCTTCTCAAGGCAGACCTCACCGGTCGCACTGGGCCTAAGGAAATTATTGGCGGCAGGCGCGTGCTCCGTGGTACTTCCTTCGACGCTGCAGGGAAGCAGGTTGCCTACGTGTCGACCTCCATTGCCAGTCCGACAGAGCTCTATATCGCCAACGCCGATGGCACAGGCGAACGGAAGCTCACCAACTTCAATGCAGACGTGAATGCTGATGTCGTCTGGAGTGATGCTGAACGCTTCACATACAAGAGCGTTGGCGATGTCGAGATCGAAGCATGGCTTATGAAGCCCTATGGCTACGAGGCGGGCAAGAAGTATCCGCTCGTTATGTACATCCATGGCGGCCCGCATTCGCAGTACAACGAGGGGTGGTTCGATGAATTCCAGAACCTGACCGCTCAGGGGATGTTCGTCCTCTTTACCAACCCGCGCGGTTCAAGCGGATACGGTGCAGAGTTCACTTACAGCACCCGCGGCAGATGGGGGCTTGAGGATTACGAAGACCTCATGAAGGCAGTGGATATTGTGTCGGTACGTCCGGACGTCGATTCCACACGCATGGGTGCCACCGGTGGTTCCTACGGCGGCTTCATGACCACCTGGATCGCAACGCGTACCGATCGTTTCAAGGCAATTCAGACTGATCGTACAATCACCGACTGGACCTACTGGTACGGTTCATCGGATGCACAAAGCCTTACTGAGTTCGAGTTCTACGGCAAGCCCTGGGACAATCAGGCGCTGTACGACACGCTCTCTCCAATCCGGTACGTTGCCAATGTAAAGACTCCGATGCTGCTGGTACAGAGCGAAGAGGACTACCGCACGCCGATGGGGAACGCTGAGATGTGGTTTATGTCTCTCAAGAAGCAGGGTGTTCCTGTAGAGATGATCCGGTATCCGCGCTCCAACCACGACCTCTCCCGCACCGGTGAACCGTGGCTTCTGGTGGACAGGCTCGGCAGGCTTCGTCAATGGTTTGGCTATTGGTTGCAGGACCAGAAGCCCTGAGGCAGCTCAGGAACCTGAAGTAACAAAGTCGCCCCGCGCTCCGGTATTCCGGTTTGGCGGGGCGACCTGTTTTTTCGGTACAGCACTGGCCTCTTACGGGACTCTGTTGTAGACTAATCGCGAACCAGCCACCAGGAGGAAAAGAAGTGGAACATCATGGCGCACTAGGGACAATCTGGGCTTCTTTCGGGATGACGGCCTACTTCATGGCTATCATGTGGATCAGCACGTTGCTGAGCCTGATGCTGTCTCCGCTGATGATGATGCCGCTCTCCTGGATTCAGGACTGGCGCAAGCGCTCAAAGAAGGCAGATTGAACTTTGGGCCGGACAGATGTCCGGCCTTTTATTTTGTCTCGGTCTGGGCTTAGGTGAACGGGAACCATGCAGGGGTTGCGGGTGTTCACGTGTGGCAACTCCGGTATCAGGGCAGTAGTTGAGCACGCACTTGCAAGCGGAAGCGCAATTTCATTCTTTCGACCACGATGACAGCCGTGGGTCGCATTCGGCAGGCCGTCGCGCCGGCGACACGCCGTCGGATTCAGCGATCCTGCACGCCGCCGTTGAAACGGCAACCGAGTCCGCCACGCGTTCGCTGGTGCTCGCCATAAGCGGTGGCCGCGATTCAATGGCACTGCTGTATGCCATGGCCCAGTGGGCCCGTCCACATATCGCAGCCGTCGCCACCTACGATCACGCCACCGGTGGTGCGGCAACAGAGGCCTCGGCGTTGGTTGCCGCAGAAGCAAGGCGGCTGGGACTTACAGTTGTACGCGAGCGGGCATTCAGCTCGCTTCCCCGGAACGAACTGGCATGGCGCAAGGCGCGTTGGGATTTCCTTAACAGGGTGGCACGGGCCTACGATGCACAGGTGGTTACCGCGCACACCCGCGATGATCAGCTGGAAACAGTTGTTATGCGGGAGCTGCGTGGCACAGGCGCACGCGGGCTCGCAGCGTTGGCGGCACCCTCGGATGTGCTGCGTCCATGGCTGCCGGTAACCCGTGGAGAGGTCGCCTCCTGGGTCCGGGAGAACCGCATCCCATATGTAGAAGATCCATCCAATCAGGACAGGCGATATCTTCGGGTGCGGGTTCGTCACGATCTGTTGCCGGCGTTCGAACGCGCGCACCCGGGCTTTGCCGAAGAGATGCTGGCAGTTGCGGAACGGGCGGCGGCCTGGCGCCGGGAGGTTGATGCACTGCTCTTAGCATCGGGTGCGGTAACAGTGCACACCAAGCCGCGCTCGATACAGGTGCTGGCCTCCTTCTTCGATGGGTTGGAGGACGACGCACGGGCAGTTTATCTGCAGGCCTTGTTCGGCATGGCCGGTGTCGCACTGGATACTGCTGGAACCAGAACGCTGGTTCGGTTTAGCAGGAACAGACGGAGGGGGAGTCAGGTTCAGTTGGCGGGTGGAGCGACCGCTTTGCTTACGCGCGGCGATTCAGGCGCTGATGTTCTGGAGCTCCGCCCCAGGTATCGAACCCCGCGTATGGGTACCTGGTCCGGTGCGGCAAGCCGGATTCCTGTCAGGATCGGGGGGTGGCGATTTGTACGGGGTTTCACGCCGGACACCCCTGACGAATGGGATGTAGCATTGCCGGTTGACGCAGAGGTTACAATCCGGAGCTGGCGGGCGGGCGACAAGCTCCAGATCGATGAAAAGTCAGCACAACGGAGGGTGGCCCGCTACTTTGCAGAAGCGGGAGTTCCAGCGCCTGACCGAAAGGAATGGCCGGTCGTCCTGGTTGATAAGGCGATCGTGTGGGTTCCAGGCGTCTGCCGCAGTCCGGCGACACCGCTCCGGCCCGGCCGGTCGGAACAGATTTGGTATCGTTGCGAACGTGACCATGGTTGATCAGCGGCTGGGTGATCGGAAGGTTCAGCGCGTCGTATATGACAGCGAGGATATCCGTAACCGCGTGCAGGAGCTCGGCGCTCAAATAACGGAGTTTTACGACTCTGGCGAGCTGCTGGTGCTCGGACTTCTCAAAGGCAGTTTCATCTTTCTGAGTGACCTCGTGCGGTGCATCGACAGGCCGCTGCAGGTGGACTTTGTTGTTATGTCGTCGTACGGCTCCGGGATGGAGTCGAGTGGCGTAGTTCGATTGCTCTATGATCCGGATACGGATCCTGAGGGTAAACACATTCTGGTGGTGGAAGACATTATCGAGTCTGGAAGAACTCTGGAGTTGCTGACAACACTTCTGGCGGGTCGACAACCTGCGTCGTTGGAAGTGTGTACCCTGCTGCACAAGAACAATGCAACAGAGCTGGATTATCCGGTGCGGTTCGTCGGTTTCGATGCACCGCCGGAGTTTCTGGTGGGGTACGGCCTTGATCACGCCGAGGACTTCCGACATTTACCGTATATCGCTTCACTGCAGTAAGGCGGCACAGCTATGGCACCAAATCTGACACCGAATTCAAACAAGCCCTTTAACTGGGGGCGTTTTTCCAAGAACATGTCGTTCTGGATCGTGGTACTCCTGATCCCGGCGGCACTGTTCACCTGGTCGCGCCCCGACTCTGAAGGGCTGAGCATCTCGTTCTCTGAATACCGTGAGCAACTGAACCGCGGGAACATCGAGTCGGTGGTGTTCCAGCCTGACAACGTTATGTCAGGGAAGTTGCGTCAACCTGTAACGCTCAATCAGCGGAAGTCCGACAAGTTCAAGACGCGTCTTGTGCAGGGTCGGGCCGGCGATGAGTCTGAGCTCCTTGAGCAGAAGGGTGTAAAAGTCGATGTTGAGCAGTCGCGTTTCAACACCGGCAGTTTCCTGTTCACGATGTTGCCGTATCTGCTTCTTATCGGATTCTGGATATTCCTGTTCCGACAGATGCAGTCCGGTGGCAATAAGGCGTTCTCATTCGGCAAGAGCAAGGCCAAGCTCTTAAGCGGTGATACACCCAAGGTGACGTTCGCAGACGTCGCGGGCGCCGATGAAGCCAAGGTGGAACTGCAGGAGATCATTGAGTTCCTCAAGGACCCACAGAAGTTTACGCGTCTTGGTGGCCGTCTCCCCAAGGGTGCGCTGCTGGTAGGGCCTCCGGGCACAGGAAAGACACTCCTTGCCAAAGCTGTTGCAGGTGAGGCAGGCCGTCCGTTCTTTTCGATGTCGGGTTCTGACTTTGTCGAGATGTTTGTTGGTGTTGGCGCTTCGCGGGTGCGCGATCTCTTCGAGCAGGGTAAGGCGCACGCTCCGTGCATCATCTTCATCGACGAAATCGATGCTGTAGGACGGCACCGCGGAGCAGGGCTTGGTGGTGGACACGACGAGCGTGAGCAGACTCTCAACCAGTTGCTGGTGGAGATGGATGGCTTTGAATCGAACGATGGTGTGATCCTTATTGCCGCCACGAACCGTCCGGACGTCCTGGACCCCGCGCTTCTTCGCCCGGGTCGTTTTGACAGGCAGATTGTGGTGGATGCACCCGATTTGCGTGGTCGCGAAGGAATTCTCAAAGTTCATCTGCGTAACAAGCCAATCGCAGAGGATGTGAACATCACAGCATTGGCGCGTGGTACTCCGGGGATGTCGGGTGCAGACCTGGCCAACCTGGTAAACGAAGGTGCACTGCTGGCAGCGCGTCGCAGTCACGAGCGCATTCTTATGAGTGATCTTGAGGATGCAAAGGATCGCGTTATGCTTGGTGCTGAACGCAAGTCGCTCGTTATGAAGGAAGATGAGCGGCGTCTGACTGCGTACCACGAAGCAGGTCATGCTGTGTGCGCAATGATAGTGAAAGGCAACGATCCGCTTCATAAGGTTACGATTGTGCCGCGCGGTCGCGCACTGGGGCTGGCGTTTACGCTCCCCGAAGACGATCGCGTATCGGTAACGCGTGAACAGCTTGAAGCGCGGCTTGTTATGGCGTATGGCGGCCGAGCGGCGGAAGAGATCGTGTTCGGGCACGAGCGTGTAACTACGGGTGCAGCGAGCGATATCCAGCAGGCCACGTCAATTGCGCGTCGTTACGTAACGCAGTGGGGGCTTTCGGAAGCTGTAGGTCCGATCCTTGTGGGCGACAACGAGCACGAGCTTTTCCTGGGCCGGGAGATACAGTCTCGTCGCGAAGTATCCGAGCGGACAGCAGAGATGGTGGATGCAGAGGTGAAGCGTGTTGCAACTGATGCGCACCAGCGAGCCGTTCAGGTACTGACAGAGAACAGGTCACTCCTTGACGCAGTTGCCACGTCATTGCTGGAGCGCGAGACACTGACCCGCGAGGATATCCTGATGTTGCAGGCCGGTAAGGAACTGCCGCCTCGCCAGGATCCGCCAGGTGTCACTGCACCTGCGGCGACCACACCGGCAGCTGCTCCTGCGCCGCGCCAGGCACCACCGCTTCTTGGTGGTCCGGAAGTACAGCCGGCCTGAGCCAGCGTTGCTGTTTATGAAAGAAAGGAATGTCCCCTGGTGGTTTGCGGGGGACATTTCTGTTAGTGGTGCGGTCAACGTGCTTTACTTGTCGCAGAGGGCAGGAATGGCTAACTTTCAGGGATATGCCTCCTTCGGACCACCTGGCGGATCCTGATCGCGCCCTGGGCGATCCGGACGCTGTCGCCTCTTCAGCAATTGAGCTTCAGGTAGTGTCTCGCTCAAGCGAGTGCCGCGACCGGATAGAAGCTGCACGGCAGCGCGGTGGGCACGGCCAGAACGTCGTTTTGATTGCAGTCACCAAGACTCACGGCGTTGAAGCCGTCACAGCCGCGTGGAAAGCCGGGATCGCCGATATCGGTGAAAACCGGGTCCAGGAGGCGCAGGAGAAGATGGCACTGACGGCGTTGCCGTTACGTTGGCACCTGATCGGACACCTGCAGCGCAACAAGTCCCGGCAGGCCCCGTGGTTCTCACTGATACACAGCCTGGACAGTCTGAGGCTGGCTGAGGCACTGAACGAAGCTGCGCAAAGAGAAGGCACTGCACTCGATGTGCTCCTGCAGGTGAATGTCAGCGGTGAAGGGACGAAGAGCGGCGTGGAGCCAGGCGAGGTCTCACAGATCGCCGATGCCCTTCATGGTTTCAGTTCCCTTTCTGTACGGGGAGTGATGACTATGGCTCCGTACGACGCGCCCGAGACGATTCTTCGCACGGTATTTTCCGGTGCACGGGATGCAAGAGTCCGACTGGCTGCTGCCGGACATCCTGCTGAGTACCTTTCTATGGGTATGTCCGGTGATTTTGAAATTGCTGTCGAAGAGGGGGCAACGCATGTTCGCCTGGGTACAATTCTCTTCGGCGAGCGCACCTGACTTACGCTGAACACTGAACCGGAACGCGACATCTACCATGACTGACGAAGCTTTCCATCTGACGGCAGTTGATGCCCGTCGTTTTGACTTCGGAACTGCACTCCGTGGCTATGACCGCGAAAGGGTGGAGCAGTTCCGCGAGCAGGTGGCGGAAGAACTTGAACGGCTGGCGCGGGTCAATCAGGACCTGGATGCCAAGGCCCGTAATTTTCACGAGCAACTGCGCGCTTTCCGCGATCGCGACAAAGCACTCAACGATGCATTGGTTTCTGCGCAGCAATTGCGGGGTGATATCCGGCAGCAGGCGGAACGTGAGGCACAGCTGATATTGCGTGAGGCCCGTGCAGAAGCTGACGGTGCGCTGGAGCAGATACGCAGTGAAGTCCGTCGTGCTGAAGATGAGCTGCAGCAGCTGTGGCGTCAGAGGAGAATTTTTATTGCGCAGCTCCGTTCGCTGGTTGAGAAGCAGCTTACAGAGGTCGAAGTCCTGGAGCGGGAGCCGTCACCGATGCCATCGGAAACCGATGTCCGCGATATCAAGGTTTCGCTGCCGACACCCTCGTGGCTCGACGTCACGGATCCGGAGTGATGCGTGCGCCCACAGGTTGAGTTGAACGGATCGAAGTGCAGGCTTTTGGAGCAAGTGTGAGCGAAGAACAAACTGAACAAAAACAGCTTTATGCTCTGCTGCCGGAAACCGGCGCAGATGATTTTGAGAATGGTTTGCTGGCCCAATGGCACGCACAAGAGCTTTTCAGAAAGACAGTGGATGCGCGTCGCGACGCGAAGCCATTTGTCTTTTTCGAAGGTCCGCCGACAGCCAACGGCCGCCCGGGGATACACCACGTCTTTGCGCGCACAGTAAAGGATCTCTTTTGCAGGCACAGGGCCATGCAGGGGTACTATGTGCAACGCAAAGCAGGGTGGGACACACATGGTCTCCCCGTTGAGATCGAGGTGGAGAAAGAACTGCAGCGTGAGGAATCAGCGCGTCGCGGACTGGACGCCGCCGAAGCTGCAACACTCGGCGGTAAGCAGCTCATCGAACAGATCGGTGTCGCTGAGTTCAACCGCCGTTGTCGCGAAAGCGTGTTCCGTTACCGCAGCGACTGGGAGCAGATGTCGGAACGTATTGCGTACTGGCTGGATTACGATGATCCGTACGTTACGTACTCCAATGATTACGTGGAAAGCGTGTGGTGGGCACTGAGCCGGCTGTACGACAAAGGATTGCTCTTCCGTGGCCACAAGATCCTGCCGTACTGCCCGAGGTGCGGTACCGCGCTTTCCAGTCATGAAGTGGCACAGGGTTACGACGATGTAGACGATCCGAGTGTTTATATCGCGGTCGAACTGCTGTCGGCCGACGGTGCTGCTTCGGATGTGCCGCGTCGCTTGATCGTCTGGACCACCACTCCGTGGACTCTTGTTTCGAATACTGCACTCGCAGTGAGCCCTGAGCTCACATATGCTGAGCTTCACCGGAAAGGGAAAGGCGAGGAAGCGGGTACAGTAATCCTTGCTGAATCACGCGTGGCCGCTGTGCTTGGCGCAGACTGGGCAGACAGGTGGGAACAGGTCGGTTCGCTTGCAGGCAGAGAGTTGACCGGACGCCGGTACCGCAGGCCGCTCGACTGGGTGCCATTCGAAGGTGAGGGTGCGCATGAGATTATCGTCGCCGAAGACTTTGTTTCGGCAGACGATGGCAGCGGCATTGTGCACATGGCGCCGGCCTTTGGTGCAGACGATTATGCGGCCGGCCAACGCAACTCACTGGCTTTCCTCCAGCCAGTGAATCTGCGCGGTGAATTCGAAGCAGACGTTCCGCACGTGGGTGGTGTCTTTGTAAAGGACGCGGACGCACTGATCATTGAGCAGCTGCGCGAGCTTGGCGTGCTCTTCAGGGCATCGACGATCAATCACTCGTATCCACACTGCTGGCGTTGCAGGACACCGCTTTTGTACTACGCGCGCGGCTCCTGGTTTGTACGTACTACACAGCTGCGTGACGATCTTGTAGCACGCAATGCTCAGGTTGACTGGCATCCGGCTGAAGTCGGGAGCGGACGTTTCGGCGAATGGCTTCTGAACAACGTTGACTGGGCTATTTCGCGCGACCGATACTGGGGCACGCCGCTTCCGGTTTGGATCAACGATGAGAACCCGTCGGAAGTGGAAGTGATCGGGAGTTATGCAGCGCTGGCTGAGAAGCTTGGAAGGTCTTTGCCACCTGATTTCGATCCTCACAAGCCGTATATCGATGAGTACACGTGGCCTGCGCCGTCCGGGCGTGGAACGATGCGACGTGTGAATGAAGTCATTGATACCTGGTTTGATTCCGGCTCGATGCCTTTTGCCCAGTGGCATTTCCCGTTTGAGAACCGGGAGATGTTGGCGCGTCAGTACCCAGCGGATTTTATAGCAGAAGGTGTGGACCAGACGCGCGGCTGGTTCTATTCGCTGTTGGCTATTGCAACCGGTCTCGCTGATGAACTGCCGTCGAACGGTGAGGCAACGGCTGCGCCTTATAAATCGGTAGTGGTGAACGACCTCGTGCTGGACGCGAATGGGCAGAAGATGTCCAAGAGTCGCGGCAATGTGGTGAACCCGTGGGATGTGCTGTCACGGCATGGTGCGGATGCGGTGCGGTTGTTCCTTATTGCATCGAGCCAGATCTGGGTACCGCGTCGGTTTGACGAGAACGCGATACGCGAGACTGCCGGCAGGTTCCTGCTGACGTTCCGCAATATTTATAACGGCATTTTTGCTCAATACGCCAACTTCGGCTGGCAGCCGGGTGATGCTGATCCGCCAGTTGAGGAGCGTTCCGTGCTCGACCGGTGGATCCTGTCGCGGCTGAGTGCGGTTGAGGCTCAGGCGGACGAACTGCTGACGGCTTACGATTCGACGCTGGCAGCGCGTCGTGTGATGACTTTCCTGGATGAGGATGTATCCAGATGGTATGTCCGGCTTTCGCGCTCCAGGTTCTACGCAGTCGACACGGCTGACAACCGGGCAGCCTTTGCGACACTGCATGAGGTTCTCAAGGTCACCTGCCGGCTGTTGGCACCGTTCACGCCGTTTATAGCGGACGCGGTACACCGGGCACTGACGGGTACTTCGGTCCACCTGGCGGACTATCGCCGGAGCGAGGGCGTGTACACGGACGAGTCACTTGAAGCGGCGATGTCGGATATAAGAATGCTGGCCGGTCTTGGCAGGGCGGCCCGGGAGCGGGCTGATATCAACGTGCGTCAGCCTCTTCAGATGGTTCAGTGTGTGGTGCCTGGCGCACCCGGGGAAACGGTCTTGCTGGCCGATCTGCTGGCCGCCGAGCTGAATGTCCGGAAAGTGGAGTTCGTTTCTTCAACTGACTCGCTTGTTACACTGGAGGCAAAGGCTAACTTTCGGTCCCTTGGCAAGAAGTTCGGGAAGTCCACGCCTGCGGTGGCAGCGGCTATATCGGAGCTGGGCGGTGACGTTCTGCGCGATCTGGCCCTTGGCATGGATGTTACAATTGAGGTTGATGGGCGGCAGTGTGTGATAGCGGCTGAGGATGTGACTATTATCCGTCGCGCGTCGGGTGCTGCAGTGGTGGAAGAAGATATGGGTTACGGGGTTGCTCTTGATCCGACTGTAACTGATGAACTCCGGCAGGAAGGGCTGGCACGTGAGATCATCAGCCGGGTACAGCGACTGCGGAAGGAAGCACGACTTGATGTGAGCGATCGGATTACCGTAGCGATCGTGGGTGATGATGAAATCATCCGTGCTGCCGGCGAACATCGGCAGCATATCGGTGACGAAGTACTGGCGTTGCAGGTACTCCTGGGAGACGAGGCTGCGGCTTTGTTGCTGGGTGAGGGCAGCGCCTCTACATGGACTGCAACGCAGGATACTGACGTTGAAGGACGACAGGTCCGGCTGGCACTCAGGAAGGAGCCATATTCATGACCGAAAATACGAAGAAGACGAAGGCCGTGTCGAAGAAGAACCTTGCGCACTTCGAGAAGCGCCTCATGGAGGAGCGGAACCGGGTGATAAAGGAGCTTGGTCGTCACGGCGACAACTTCGGTCCCGATGGCAAGAGCATTGATACGGAGGGGAGCGCATACTCATTTCACATGGCGGATCAGGGCACTGATGCCATGGAGCGTGAGAAGGCGTTCCTTTTTGCGTCACAGGAGGGACGTTTCCTGTGGCATATCGATCAGGCGCTTCGCCGGCTTTATAAGTCGCCGGAAACTTTCGGACATTGTCATCAGTGCGGTGAGATGATCGGGTTCGACCGTTTGGATGCGCTTCCGCATGCGCGGTTCTGCATTTCCTGCAAGCAGCGTGAGGAAGATGCCAAGAAGTAGGACTGGCTGGGCGACAGTTCTTCCGATAGTCACAGCTATTGTATTTGTCGATATTGTGACCAAGTGGTGGGCCGAGAGGACATTGCACCTCTACGGCCCATCGGTTGATATAATCGGGGACTATGCGCGCTTTACACTGGTGTATAACCGCGGTGCAGCGTTCGGATTGTCTCTGGGCGCATATTCGCGATGGCTTTTCATCGGGCTGACGATTGTTGCGCTTTTTATTCTGCTCCGGCTGCTGTTACAGACGCCGGCAGGGAACAATGTGCGGCTTGTTGCGATTTCGCTTGTGTCAGCGGGTGCGATCGGCAACCTGATAGACCGGCTGCGTTCGGATATGGGAGTAGTGGATTTCATTGATATTGGCATTCCTGCGTACAGGTGGCCGACCTTCAATGTCGCGGACATGGCAGTCAGCTGTGGCGCATTCCTGTTGGCCTGGGTGCTTTGGAAAGAAGAGACGCACCGCGAAAAGATGGCCCGGCTGGCAGCGTCGGGCGCGAAGCCGGAACAGGCGCCAAACTGATCAGCAGGTAGTCAGACTGTGAGTATTGTAGGCGCGGATGAGTTGCCGGCAGCCGCGTCGGGGACTGCGCGCTTCTGGCTGACCGCCGGTGCAGTGACCGCTGTGGATGCCTTCACCAAGTCATTGGCTGTTGAGCATCTCGTGCCGCGTCATTTCCCACATGAAGTAGTAGGTAGTTTCGTGCGTTTCACCCTGGCATACAATCCCGGTGCAGCGTTCGGTATACACGTGGGGCCTGTTTCGCGCTGGTTCTTTGCGGTGACGAGTGTAGCGATTG
Source organism: uncultured Gemmatimonadaceae bacterium (assembly GCA_964506655.1). Classification (GTDB taxonomy): domain Bacteria; phylum Gemmatimonadota; class Gemmatimonadetes; order Gemmatimonadales; family Gemmatimonadaceae; genus Gemmatimonas. The sequence goes on along the minus strand of CAZDMG010000004.1, from coordinate 7,464 downwards.
TATTCATACTGCTGCGTCAGACTGCGGATCTTACGAGGCGGTCGAGGCTGGCGGCTACCGGTGTGCCGATTGTAATTGGCGGTGCAGTCGGGAATCTTCTGGACCGGATACGCAGAAGTGACGGCGTAGTTGATTTCATCGACCTCGGCATAGGGGATTGGAGGTTCTGGACGTTCAATGTCGCTGATATTGCAATTACACTGGGTGCTTTGTGTCTGATAGTCGCGTTGTGGAAGTCCGAGATGGAAGTACGTACGTGACAGGCGGCGAAGTGGAACGGCACAGCTTCACTGTAACGGATGCTGCTGGCGAGCGGCTGGACCTGGTTACTGCGCGCCAGCTGGATGTGTCACGGACGCAGGCTGCAACTCTTATTGCGAATGGGAATGTGACTGTTGGCGGCAATCGCTTCAAAGCCTCATACAGGTGTGAAGAAGGCGATCAGGTTGTCGTGGAAGTACCTCCACCGCCAGGGCGTGATGTTGTACCGGAGAAGATTGACCTGGACGTCGTTTATGAGGACGATGTGCTTCTGGTGGTGAACAAGGCTGCGGGGATGGTAGTGCATCCGGCACCTGGCAACTGGAGCGGTACGTTGGTGAATGCGCTGCTTGGTCGGGGAGGGGACCTTTCCACAGCCGGTGGAGCAGAGCGGGCGGGGTTGGTGCATCGGTTGGACAAGGACACCTCCGGGCTGCTTATCGTGGCACGCAATGAGCGTGTCCACCGGCAGCTGAGTGCTGCACTGTCGGCGCGGCGGATCGTACGGCGCTATGCTGCGCTTTGCTGGGGTCATCTCCGCGAGGACCGTATAACGGTTGAAAAACCGATTGGCCGCGACTTAAGGGACAGGACAAAAATGTCTGTGCACGTGGGTGGCAAGGCCGCGCGCACGGATTTTGTGCGTCTTGCGCGCTTTGACAGCGCGGACTTGCTGCGAGCGCACCTCCACACGGGTCGCACTCACCAGATCAGGGTTCACCTGGCTTCACTTGGGCATCCGGTGCTAGGTGACGATACCTATGGAGGAGGGGGAGGGAGACGACTTGCTGCACTTCCGCGGCAGCGTCACTTCCTGCACGCAGCGTGGCTGAGGTTCAGACATCCCGTTTCGGGTGAACTGATGGACCTGCGTGCTCCGCTACCGGACGATCTGCGGGTGTCACTTGCAGCAGTTGCCGGGATGCCGGAGCTCGCCAATCAACCGGATCCGCTGGATGTCTTTCACTTCTACAACGACGATGTACCGACCGGCCTGGTCGGAGAACGGGACAGCGACGAGGGCGTCGTACGACCCTGAAGAGGTCGGGCTGATAGAGGTTGAGTCGTCGCGCGAACTGCTGCTCCTCGTTTGGGCGGCTGGTGCCAGGATCGCTCTGCCCGTGTCACAGGTCCGAGAGATTCACAAGGATGTGAAGATCAGCACTGTTCCAGGCTCACCACCGGTGCTGCACGGTGTCGCGAATATCCGGGGCGCAATCGTTACGGTGCTGGACCTGGGTATTGCACTCATGGCACAGAATGACACCCCCGACAGTGAATATGAAATTTTTCCGAAGGCCACGAATACAGGACGTGGCTCACAGGGCTCTTCGGTCGTCCTGCTGGAGTACGGTAGCCATGTGTACGGAATCAGGGTGGACGAGGTCTCCACAGTACTTACTCGCGATGAGGCACCGATTGTGCCGTCTACTCTTGGTTCCGTCATGGGAATACCGTGCTTCGGCAGCGATCTGACAGGTGGTATCGTCGCTGCCAGTGGTCTTGACATACCAATGCTTGATGTCGGCGCTTTATGCACACAATACCTGATTCTTACGGAGTAAAGGACATGACTGGTGACAGCCGGACCGTTTTAATTTGCGACGACGCACTTTTCATGCGCACCATGGTCAGGGATATCCTGGTCAAGGCAGGTTTCGAAGTGGTTGGAGAAGCAGAGACCGGAACGCAGGCAGTCGAGAAATACAAGGAGCTCAAGCCGGCACTTGTAACAATGGACATTGTAATGCCGGATATGGGCGGCATTGATGCAGTCCGTGAAATCACGAAAGAGCATCCGGATGCGCGGATTGTAATGTGCAGCGCAATGGGGCAGCAGGCGCTCGTGGTGGAAGCAATCCAGGCTGGCGCGAAGGGGTTTGTATTGAAGCCATTCCAGCCGAGTCGGGTGATTGAAGCTGTGAATCGCGTGCTTCAGGCGGCCTGAGTGTATTTAATGGCCGGAGCGTATATGTATGCACCGGCAACAACGCGCTGAGACTCCCCGATGGACCTGTCCAGATACGCTGAGCTCTTCCGTTCCGAGGCAGCAGAGCATCTTGTAGCTATCGAGAACGCACTCTCGATTTTGCGTGATGAAGCACTGGATGCGGATTCGCGTGAAGAGTGCATAGGTGAGCTTTTCCGTTCAACGCATACCATCAAGGGGATGGCTGCTGCTATGGGATACGCAGGCGTTGAACAGCTGGCGCACGCTCTCGAGTCAGTACTGGATACGGTGCGGAATGGTTCACGGGTGGCAGACGCCAACTTGCTTGGGACCCTTACCAATGGCGCCGATGTACTGGCGGGCGCGGTTGACCGGGCCGTGGAAGAGGCGCGGGGCGCGTCTGGTTCATCGGCGACTGCCGCCGACGGCGTGTCGTTGACACCGGCTGGGGATGGAGCGAGCGCTCCGCCGAAAGCGGAATCAGAGCGCACCGGTCAAAGCGGAAGCGAGAACAGGGCTGAGCGTGCGCGCCGCAACATCAATGATTCAACGGTGCGTGTCGATACGGAAAAGCTGGACTCGCTGCTTAATCTGGCGGGTGAGCTGGTACTGGTACGCGACAGACTCAGGAGCGCATCGGAGCAAACCACACGTGGGGATGCACAACCGGATATGCGCGAGCTGAAAGCTCACGTGCACGACACGTCTGCGCTGATATCTGCATTGCAGGAAGAGGTACTGCGGTTGCGTCTTGTACCTGTGCACACCATGTTCGACCGTTTTCCGCGCCTCGTGCGTGAACTCGCGCGCAAGGAGGGGAAGGAAGTCGCGTTTGTTACCGAAGGGCGCGATATCGAAGTGGATCGATCGTTGATTGAGGCACTTGGTGATCCTGTTGTACACATGTTGCGCAACGCCGTTGATCATGGGCTTGAATCACCGGCAGCCAGAAGTGCGGCCGGTAAGCCGCCGACCGGCCAGCTTACACTGCGTGCTGTCCGTGACCGGAGCCACATCCTTATGGAGATCGAGGATGACGGGCGCGGTATTGACCGGGATGCGGTGCTTGAGCGTGCGCGTCAACGCGGGCTGGTGGAGCCCGGCAAGGAAGTGTTGTCGGATGAGGAGCTGCTGGATCTCATCTCACTTCCTGGTTTGTCTACGGCCGCTGCTGTAACGAGTGTTTCCGGGCGTGGTGTGGGAATAGACGTGGTTGTGCACAAGGTGCGTGGTCTGGGTGGCACGATTTCGCTTGATACTGCTCATGGCCGCGGCACCCGATTCACCCTCCGTTTGCCTGCCACTCTTGCGATCACCCGTGCGCTGCTGGTCTCTACCGGTGGTTCTGCTTTCGCCTTTCCGGCTGCGAATGTACTGGAGGTGCATGCACTTGAGGATATTGCCGGAAGTTCTGACGGTAGTGTCCGGATACGTGACGATGTAATGCCGTTTATTGAGCTGAACGACAGGTACAGGCTCCCGTCAATTGCAATTGGTGATCGACATGTTGTTGTTGTGGATTCAGGGGCTGGAAAGCGTGCGCTGTTCGTCGACCAGATCACCGGTCATCAGGACATTGTTGTGAAGCATTTCCATCCGGTGCGGGGTTCAAAGCGCTGGTTCAGCGGGGCGACGCTCCTTGGTGACGGAAGGCCGGCGCTCATCGTCGATGTTCGAAGCCTCGCGTGAAGCCTTAAGCTCCGCGCGATTGAGGAACAGCCGCCAAGGCAGCCGCCCCAGGAGTAACCATGCAGGCCCTCGACGAACTCAGGTCATTGCAACTTGACGCCCTACGCGAAACCGCAAATATCGGTGCGGGACACGCTGCTACCGCGCTTTCGCAAATCACCGGCAACAAGATACTGATCAAGGTTCCGTCGCTCGCGATTACGGATATCGCCGACTTGCCGGCATTCCCTGAAAGTGAGGAGCCCGTTGCCGCAGTCTCGATGCAAATGCTCGGCGATCTGAACGGACGTACGCTGCTGGTTTTTCCGCTCCCCACGGTGCTCCGCATGGCGGAGCTGATGCTGAGCCGCCCTGTGGCGGCACCCCCTGAGCTGGACGAGCTCGAACAGTCAGCAATAAAGGAGGCAGGGAATATCCTGAGTGCTGCTTACATGAACGCGCTCAGTGAATTCCTCGGTGTTCTGCTGCTGCCTTCGCCACCTGTTCTGGATGTCGGAATGTCAGAGGAACTGCTGACTGAGGCGGTAGGGAACCATGCGGCAACCACAGACACGATTCTGTGCGTCGAAAGTGAGTTTCTGTTTGTGGACAGCCGGGAGAACGTGCGCGGATTCTTTTTGCTGCTCCCGGACCCGGCGTCGCTGCAGGTTATGCTACGCGCGCTGCGGCTCGCCTGAACAGCGCCTGAGGTACCGTCGTGAGCGTGGTTGCAGCGCGCGACGCTGAGCTCCTGCGCTCGCTGATCCACCGGATAGATCCCGGAGATGCGGGAGCGTACAACAACCTCGGCGTCCTCTACTACAGCAAAGGGCTGCACGCTGAAGCTGTGGATGCATTTCTGTCGGCACTGGAAGTGGACCCGCGGATGCTCACCGCGGCGCGCAACCTGGAGGTTGCTGCAACTCAACCTGGTGCATGCGACACACGTCTGGAGGCGCTGGCCGCCCGTATAGCTGAAGACGATGAGGACCTTGCTGCACGCCGGGAGCAGGTACGGCTGCTGAGACTGATTGGTCGGAGCGATGAGGCTGCCCGTAATTGCGATGCCATCCTTGCAGAGTTTCCAGAGGATGTGGAGGCATTGCTCGAGCGCGGTGCAATTGAGCGCAGGGTCGGGGATCTGAGACGTGCGCAGCGCTGGCTGGAGCGTGCACACAATGCAGCGCCCGAAAACCCGATCATTCGCCTGAACCTTGCCGAGGTGCTATACCATCGCGGCTCCAATGAGCAGGCACTGATGCAGCTTAAAGGGATCGGTGGCGGGGACAGTGGCATTGCGGATGCGCATCTTTTGCGGGGTTTCATACTGGGCGATATGGGACGTCATGAGGAAGCAGCAGAAGCAGCTGCTGAAGCTGCACGCATAAATCCGGCGCTTTCATCGCTGCGTGCAAATCTTTCCATTGATGGAGGTGTGATTGATGGTGGTGTGCCGGAGTCTGCTGTTGCATCGGTCGTTGAAGGTGGCGAGCTCGCGCATTACGGGCTCGCACTGGCTTTCAGGCAGCGCGGCTATCTGGACGGAGCGCGTCGGGAGTTGGAGCGTGCAGCGGAGGCGGGCGAGGAGGCTCGGCTTGTGGCACACGCGATGGCAGAATTGGACCTGGTTGATGGGCGGAGCGATGACGCCATTAAGCGTTACAGTGACCTGCTGGCGCAATATGAGGATGTAGCCCGCTATTGGTGTGAACACGGTGTCGCAATGCATCAAAGTGGTTGCGTTGACGATGCAGCGGAGAGCTACCGCCGCGCACTGCGCTCTGATCCGCGCTATGCACTCGCTTACAACAACCTCGGGGTCGCTCTGGCACATGCAGGGGATTCGGCTGCTGCACGTGAGGCATTTACCCGCGCCATTGAATTAGACCCGACGCTGGTGCGCGCGCGACTCAACCTGGCGCGCTGGTATCGCGACAACAATGATCTGCTGGCTGCAATGGCACTTCTGAGAGAGCTGACATCGTTCCACAGAAGTGATGCGGAAGCCTGGGCAGAGCTGGGGCTGGTGATGTCGGGGCTGGCGCGGCAGCGCGAAGCACAACAGGCGTTTGCACGGGCTGTTGAGGCAGACCCCGGGCATGCGGGCGCCCGATACGGGCTTGCAGATGTGCTGGCTGCACTCGGTGATGATCAGGGTTCTTCACGCGAAATGCAGAATGCACTGGCCATCTCACCGCTCCGTATAGAGTCAAAGCTGCAGCTTGGGATTGATCTGCAGCGTGAGTGCCCGGAAGCACTGGGGAATGTGGACCTGCTGACAAATCATGCAATGAGTCCGCTCGCGGGTACGATGGTTTCTGAGGCTGCCTTTACATCGCTGCTGCGTGAAAAGGGGCGCTCTGCTGAGGCCATATCGGACGTACTGTTGCCTGCGGAGAGGGCAGCAAGAGAGTTTGCGTCAGCCGAAGAGTTCGCACTGCGCGGGCTGCATGGTGAAGCCGTTGAGCGCTATCAGAGGTGCATCACTTTGCTGAAAGCTCATCTGCCGGTATCGCCGGACATTGATGACTTGCTGTTCAGGGCCAAGCTTGGCGATGCACGCTCCAGGTGTCTCATTGGCAGGGGATACGAGTCGCTGGATGAACTGCGGGAGCTTGCGGGTGCGCACGCCGGAGACCTGGAAGTGATGGCACTGAATGCGGCAGCAGAGGCGCAGGCCTTATTGATGAATGCAGGAGTGTCGATTGCTTCCACTGATCTGGCACGGGTCCGTGTGATAATGCAGGGGATCATCAGCAGGGACGATGCAAGTGCCGCCATTCTGCACTTCACGGGGGATAGCGCGCTCTCGCTGGGTGATGAAGCCTTTGCGATGCTCTTCTATCGGCGGGCGCTTGCGGCCGACCCATCCCGACCGACACCCAGGGTTGCCATCGCACGGATGCTTATCGCGCGCGGTGCGTTCTTTCCTGCGCAACTGGAGCTTTCCGCAGCACTTGCTGCTGTGCCTGAAATGCACGACGCGCGGTATGAGATGGCCAGAGTCAGACACCTGCTTGGCAATCAGCGTGAGGCACTGACGGTGCTGACCGCCCTGCTGCAGGAAAACCCGACCTTTGTGGAGGCGCTCGTATTACTGGGAGAAGTTCTCCTCGCCGCCGGGAACACGCAGGATGCGCGCACAGCACTCAGGCGTGCGCGCGCCTACGATCCGGACAATGTCAGCGCGATAAGAGCGGAGGCCGCGGTACTCAAAGTGCTTGGTCGTGATCGTGAAGCAGAGCAGCGCCTTATGCAGGTAGCACTGCTGTGAGTCTGGAAGGACGACTCAGAGACCTCGCACTGACGGAGGTGCTGCAGCTTCTGGCTATCGGGCGGAAATCCGGTACGCTGCACGTACATGCACCACTTGAGGCGCGTTCGGTATCGATCACGATAAGTGACGGGATGGTGGTTGGCGTCACGGGATTGCGTGATGGAACATCGGATGCGTTTCAGGACAGCTATGACGCGCGACGTATTGAAGAAGAGTTGCTTACGATCCTTGAGTGGAGCGATGGCGCGTTCCACTTCAGTGCATCCGGGAATGGTACAGCCAGCGCAACTGAAGGCGGATTGGATGG